>JAACJQ010000334.1 GCA_016879935.1 Archangiaceae bacterium
TCGGCGATTCGGGACTGACGCGCGATGACGCTCGAGCCGTTGCCGTCGACGTTCGCGGCCCGCGACACCATCGTGGTGGCGAAGGCGCTGCTCGGTCAGCGGCTCGTGCATCGCGTGAACGGCGTCGCGCGGGTCGGCCGTATCGTCGAGACCGAGGCGTATCTGGGCCCGCACGACCTCGCGTGTCACTCCTCGAAGGGACGCACGGCGCGCACCGAGGTGATGTTCGGGCCTCCGGGCCGCTCGTACGTGTTCCTCATCTACGGCATGCACCACTGCATGAACGTGGTGACGGGTGACGGAGCCGCGGTGCTCCTTCGCGCAGTCGAGCCCGTCGAAGGTCACGAAGACGGAGCGCGTGGTGACGGCCCAGGGCGGCTCACGAAGCTGCTCGGCATCACGCGCGCACAGAACGATTGGCCACTCGACGAAGGGCCGCTCTTTCTCGCGCGGGGCGTTCGGGTTCGCAGCATCGGCGTCAGCGCGCGCATCGGCGTCGACTACGCCGGGCGCTGGGCGAAGGAGCCGCTGCGCTTCTTCGATGAACGCTCGAAGCACGTAAGCTCGAGTCGATGAAGCTCATCGCGCTCGTGGGGCTGCTCGCCGGAACCGCAGAGGCGATGTCGTGCTCCGCTGATCGCGTCGAGCTGCTTCCAGCACGCGGAGTCGTTCCGACGCGGCCAGTGCTTCTGCTGACCCTCTCCGGAATCGCTGCGGAGCAGCCACCGACCGGGCTCGTGTTTCGCTCAGGGACGAAGGCCATCGCTGCCACGGTCGAGCCAGTTCAGGGTGCACTGCGCCAGCGCGTGCGTCGCTTCTTCGTGCGCCAGTACTTCGTGCGCGCCGCCGCACCGCTCGAGCCTGGCGAGTGGACGCTCGAGGCGACCGAGCTCGTCTCGGGTCCCTTCACCACCGCGACCCAGGCCCGCTACACCGTTCGCAACAGGCCCATGCCGGCGGTGTTCGTCGGCCCCGTTCGATTCCTCGGCTTCGGCACCGACGACCCCAACGACCATTTCGCACGCGTCGCGGCGGTGGCGCCTTCGGCTGCTGCCGTGTTCGCCGAGCTGAAGCTCGAGGGACTCCACTACTCGCGCACGGTCGTGGTCGGGGTCGAGGACGGCGAAGCGCGTTTTGGTGACTTCGTGTGCTGGTCGTTGCCGCACCTCCCCAACGGTCGGCACCTCACCGTCACCATCACGCCCGTCGCGCTCGATGGCCTTCGTGGAGACCCGACGTCGTTCGAGGTCGATGTTCCCGGCGTGAACGAGCCGACCGAAGAAGAACTCGAGGCGCTCGATGCCGGAACGCCGAAGAAGTTCGTGCCTGCCCATTTGAACGAGCGCTGAGAGCCCCGCAAGTGCCCGCGGTTCTTCGGCGAGTCGCGTTCGCCTCACCACCTGGCCCGACGAAACGGGAAATCACTTCGAGCGTATGGAGTTTGTGCGCGTGGGTCGTTCGGTGTCGGAGCAGACGACTCGATATCTCGCATCAGCTTCGAGTCATCCCGCTGGAGCGGGGAGCAAACGAAAACTCAAGAAAGTGACATGGTCCCGTCCGTGCCGGCCCCCGCGCCACAGCCGATGCAGCTTGATGCTCCACAAGGAAGTGGAGATGGTGCGCGCGCCGTGACGATGGTCGAAGACAGCGTGCTGCTCCTGAGAGCGCAGGCCGGAGAGATGGCGGCCTTCGAGCAGTTGGTCGAGCGACACCAGCACAAGGTGTTCGCCATGACGGCCCGCATGCTGCGCAGCGACGACGACGCCGCCGAGGTGGTGCAGGAGGCGTTTCTCGCGGCCTACAAGAAGCTGCCCGAGTTTCGCGGTGAGTCGGCCTTCGGCTCGTGGGTGTACCGAATCGCTGCGAACTACGCGCTCATGCGCCTGCGTCATCGCAAGGTGACCGCGCAGGTCGAAGAGCCCGAAGGCGGCCCCGAGTTCAACGAGCGCGGCAGCCTCATCGACGAGGTCGCCGACTGGAGCCCCAACGCCGAAGGCCAGACGCTCGACGCCGAGCTGCGCAACGCCATCGACGAAGCGTCGGCGAAGCTGCCCGAGGAGTACCGCCAGGTGTTCCTGCTCCGCGACGTCGAGGGCCTCTCGTACGAAGAGATCGCCACCGCGACCGGTGACTCCGTGCCTGCGATCAAGAGTCGGCTGCACCGCGCACGGTTGTCGCTCCGCGCCGCCATCGACCGCTTCTATGCAGACCGCGCCAGTTGAGCGGCGCTCATTCTGGACCGCTCAGGGCCTGATTGAGATGACTGACCAGTCGTTCAGCTACCGCATTTGGAGTTGCACCCACCACGCGGGCCTCGCACTAATCGGCTCATCTTCCCGAGGTGGTGGGGTTTCGTGAGCGCGACGTCGACCTGTCAGGACTGCATCGATTTGCTGCTCGACTACGTCGACGGCGAGCTGCCAGCGGACACGAAGGCGAAGCTCGACGAGCACTTTCACGGCTGCCAGCCCTGCGAAGATTTTCTCGCGACGTACCAGGCGACCTCGACGCTGTGCCGCCGCTCGCTCGCGAAGAAGATGCCCGATTCGGTCGCTGCGAAGCTGCACGACTTTCTGCGGCACGAGATCTCGAAGGACCGCGACGGCGAGCGCTGATCACCCCAGCGAGCGAGGCGGTCGCCAGGCCGACTTCGAGAAGTGCGTCAAGCGGCGGCCGACGCCGACCGCGGCGAGCGAGCGGATCAACCCAGCGAGCGAGGCGGTCGCCAGGCCGACTTCGAGAAGTGCGTCAAGCGGCGGCCGACGCCGACCGCGGCGAGCGAGGGGATCAACGCAGCAACGCGATGACGCGCTCGAGCTTGCCGCGCACCAGCGCAGCGACGTCTATGAAGCGTGGGTCGGCGAGGGCTCCCACCGAGGTGAGCGGGTCGACGGCGCGAACGACGGTGCCGGTGCCTTCTTCGTAGACGATGACGTTGCACGGCAGCAGCGTGCCGACCTCGAGCGAGGTGGTGAGCGCCTGATGCGCGAGCGTCGGGTTGCAGGCGCCGAGAATCGTGTAGCGGCGAAAGTCGACGCCGAGCTTCTTCTGCAGCGTGTCCTTCATGTCGATGGTGGTGAGCACACCGAAGCCTTCGGCCTTCAGCGCGTCGGGCATGCGAGCGAGCACCTGGTCGTACGAGTCTTTCAGCGTCGTCTGGAGCGGGTTCATGACGGTGGGAGGCCTTTGACTCGAGAAGGGTTCACTTCAGCGGCGCGAACCTCGGCACGTTGCCGAACTTCGACGCAGGGGCCGATGACGTCTGTGGCGCGCCCGCAGGCTGCAACGCCTTGAGCGACAGCGCGATGCGTCTGCGCGCTTCATCGACCTGCAACACCTTCACCTTCACGCGCTGACCAACCTTCACCACCTCGGCGGGGTCTTTCACGAACCGATTCGCCAGCTCGCTCACGTGCACGAGCCCGTCCTGGTGAACGCCGATGTCGACGAAGGCGCCGAACGCCGCGACGTTGGTGACGACCCCGTTGAGCACCTGGCCCGGCTTCACGTGGGAGAGCTCGGTGATGTTCGGGTCGAAGCCCACCTCGACGAACTCGGCGCGCGGGTCTCGGCCCGGCTTCTCGAGCTCGGCGATGATGTCGTTGAGCGTCGGAAGCCCGAGCCCGTTCTCGGGGTCGAGGTAGCGCTGCACTTCGATTCTCCGTGCGAGCGACGCGTTGCCGACCAGCGCCTGCCGCGTGACGCCGAGGTCCTTCGCCATGCGGTTCACGACGTCGTAGCGCTCGGGGTGAACGGCGCTCGCGTCGAGCGGCTCCTTGCCCGACACGCGCAGAAACCCGGCGCACTGCTCGAACGCCCGCGCGCCGAGGCGAGGCACCTTCTTCAACTGTGCGCGCGTCTCGAAGGCGCCGTGCTCAGCGCGATACGCGACGATGGCCTGCGCGAGCTGGGGCCCCAGGCCCGCGATGGCGCGAAGGAGTGTGGGCGACGCGGTGTTCAAGTCGACGCCGACCCGGTTCACGACGGTCTCCACCACGCGGTCGAGCGACTCGGCGAGCGCGGTCTGGTCGACGTCGTGCTGGTACTGGCCGACGCCGATGCTCTTCGGGTCGATCTTCACCAACTCGGCGAGCGGGTCTTGCAGGCGGCGGCCGATGGAGACGGCTCCACGCAACGTCACGTCGAGCGTCGGCAGCTCTTCCCGTGCGACCTCCGACGCCGAGTACACCGACGCGCCGGCCTCGCTGACGCTCACCACCTTGAGCTCCTTCGCGATGAAGCCGCCGCTCTGCAGCTTCTTCACGAACAGCTCGGTCTCGCGGCCCGCGGTGCCGTTGCCGATGGCGATGGCGACGGGCTTCGCCTTCGTGACGAACGCCGCGAGCTGCGCGCCAGCTTCGGCCTCGTGGCCCGTGTGAGGGTAGATGGTGAGCTGTGCTTCGACGCCACCACGCGCATCGAGCGCGGCGACCTTGCAGCCGGTGCGCAGGCCGGGGTCGATGGCGACGACGGGCTTTCCACCCAGCGGCGGAGCGAGCAGCAGGTCGGTGAGGTTGCGCGCGAAGACGGTGATGGCGTCGAGGTCGGCGCGCTCCTTCAGCTCGCGGCGGCGGTCACGCTCGAGCGCCGGCAACAGCAACCGCGTGAGCGCATCGTCGAGCGCGAGGTCGAGCTCCTTCTGCAGCACGGGAGCCGCGCCACGCTTCACCACGGCCTGACGGAGCAGCCCACGCACGGGCGCCTCGTCGAGCTCGAGCGAGACCTTGAGCAGCCCTTCGGCTTCACCACGCTCTGCGGCGAGCACACGGTGTGACGGCGCCTGGGAGGCGCGCTCCTTTCGGCCCACGTGGTCGGCGAACTTCGCGAGCTCGGGCGCTTTCGACTTTCCACGTGCGGCCTCGACGACCAGCTGCGCGTCTTCCACGAAGCGCTGGCGAATCGCGGCGCGCAGCTCGGGCCGTTCGGCGACCTGCTCGGCGACGATGTCTCTCGCGCCAGCCCAGACGGCGTCGACGTCGGGCAACGACTTCTCGTCGGAGACGTACGGCGCCGCGAGCGCTTCTCTCGAGAGTGACGACGGCGCCTGCGCGAGGAGCACGTCGGCGAGCGGCTGCAGCCCACGCTCCCTCGCGGTCATCGCGCGCGTGCGGCGCTTCGGGCGAAACGGCAGGTAGAGGTCTTCGAGCACGCTGAGGGTCGCGGCGTTCTTCACCGCCTGCTCGAGCGCCGGCGTCAGCACGCCCTGCTCTTTCAGACTCGAGAGAATGCTCTCGCGCCGGTCTTCTCTCGTGTCGACGACCTTCGCGTGCGCCGCGATGCGGGAGATGGCTTCGTCGTCGAGCCCGCCCGTCGCTTCTTTGCGATAGCGCGAGATGAACGGAACGGTCGCGCCTTCAGCGAGGAGCGCGAGGGTACTGCCGACGCCAGCGACGGGGAGGTTCAGCTCTCTGGCGACGAGCAGCGCACGGTGAGAATCGACGGAGGCCATGCGGCGCACCGTACTCGACGGCGGCCGGGCGCCTTCGCGTCTTCAGCGCGCTTCAGGGAGGAACGGAGCCATCGAGGCCGTCACAGCTCGACACCGCCCGGAAGAAGTTGGTGCGTTGGCCATCGGCGAGGTCGAACCCGGGCTCTTCGTCGCTGGCACGCCACGTCGTTCGCAGCTCGAGCCGCTCAGCGATGACGACGCCTCCGTCTTCGAGCGCCACTTCACCCGCGTCCACCAGGCCCGCGTCATGGGCGAACTCGTAGTGGTACGGCGCCGCCACGTTGAGCGGGAAACAGGCCGAGCCCCGCCAGCGGCCCCCTGCCCGCGTCAGCGCCACGCCGCTCGAGAAGGCGTTGAGCTCGATGCGCAGCGTGCCGACCGTCACACCCGCGGCAGGCTCCTGGTCCGAGATGCTGAAGTTCGTCGCGCAGCAGCGCGTGTCGACGACGATGACGCCCGAGTCGATGGCGGGAATCGATGCGTCGAGCGCGAACTCCTCCGAGAGCGCGGGAATGCCGGCGTTCGCCGTCGGCCCGTCGAAGACGACCTGTTCGGGTTCGCCCGCGTCGTCTTCGGTGACGATGGGTGGTGGGCGCGGGCACGCCGCGAAGAGCACCAGCAGCGAGAGCGAGACGAAGAAGCGAGCGCTCATTGCAGCACCTGGTCGGGCAGGTCGACCCGGGGACCCATCGAGGGCGGAATCTGGGCCGGCGGCGGCGGCGCAGCCATCACGGGCAGCCGTACCGGCGTGTCGTTGCGGTGTTGGTCGGCCAGCGAAGGAATCGTCGCCAGCACCATCGTGATGTCCTCCTGCGGCAGGTACATCGCGATGAAGGGGAACATGCCGGAGTCGTTCTCGTACTCGACCTTCAGCTGGTCTCTGAAGGCGGCGCGAACCGTCTCGTCGGTCGCGACCAGGGGAGCGAGCAGCTGCAGCAGCGACTGCCGCGTCAGAATTCTCGGCTGACGGCGCAGGTACTGAACGGCCTCGCGCTTCAGGTCGTCGTCCACCACCTGGCCGACGTCTTGATACTGGTGGTGCACGACCTCGAAGAGCTCTCGCATCACGAGCGGGCTGGTCTCGCGGCGCAACCACTCGAGCGTGAAGTCACGAACGGCTGCCACGGGCATGCGGCGCATGCCGATGGGCACGATGGCGCGCCACTCGGGGTCGGGGTGACGCGAGGCGCGCTCGAGCTCGGGCAGGAACGCGAGGTCGCCGGTGTTGCCGATGGCCGAGAAGAGTGGCGCGCGCTCCTCGATGGTCTGCCGAGCGGGCAGCTCCGACGCGAGGCCCGTCTGCACGGCCGTCCGCACCTCTTCGTCCTCCTGCCTCAACCCCGAGAGCATGCCGGCGTGAATGAGGGCGTGCTGCGAGACGCTGCGCTGCGACGGGGTGCCGGGCCGTCGTGACTCGGCGAGCAGCTCCTTCGCCAGTGGCGCGCCGACGTCGCGACGGGTCACCAGCCCGACGCTCGCGCGAATGCGGTCCATCTCCGAGGCGTTGCGCTCGCGCCAGACGTCGAGCAGCACCTCACGCGCCGCCGTGTTCTGCGTCGACGACAGCGCGAGAAAGCCGGCCGCCTTCCACTCCGGCTCGAACTCGGTGAGCACGGCGCCCGCGAACTCGGGAATCTGGTCGGGGTGCCCGTCGAGGAACGCGGCCATGTCACGCGTCTGCTCGTACAGGTTCGACGTGCGCCCGAACGTCTCGAGCATGCCCTTGAGCGCCTCGGGGTAGCTGACGTTGCGCATCGCCTCGACGCGCTGCTGGTGGTCGGGCGCGACGTAGGGGCGAACCTCCTGGCTCGGCACTTCTTCGAAGGTGTTGCCCCAGACGTAGTGCGCCTCGTCTCGCGCGGCCTCGGCGAGCACCGCGCCCTCGGGGGCGACGCTCGACACGCGCAGCGTCGAGGTCGCTTTGGTGACGAGGCCTGGCACCGAGAACGACTCGGCGCTCTCGAGGAACTCGAACCAGCCACCGTTGCCACGCCGAACCTCGGTGTGCGAGCGGTCGACGATGATGCCGTTCATGCCGGGCGACCAGGTCGAGTCGTAGCGCTGAATCGTTCGCACGTAGTGGTGCGGCGCGCTGGCCGGGGCGATGGTGGCGAAGGCACGGCCCACGGCGTTGTCGAACGCCACCAGCGCCGGCGCCTGCTGCTTCGGGAGCGTGAACCACAGCTCGTGCGCCAGCCCCTGCTGCATTCGCGCGATGCGACGGAGCACGCCCTTCTGGCGAGCGAAGCCTTCGACCTCGCACCGCTCGTTGACGCGCACGAGCCAGGGTTGGTCCGCTCCCGCGGTGGTCTGGTCGAACGCGCCAGTGAGCGAGGTCGCCCTGGCGAGCAGCACCGAGCTCGAGGTGTCGACGTGCAGCACCTCGAAGGTGAGCCGCGCCGTCGAGCGGTTCTCGACCGCCTGAGCCGCGCCGGTCGTGTTCACCTGGGTCGTCGACGTCACGTCGTACGCGAGCAGGTTGCCAGCCGAGAACCTGCACGGCGGCTCGCTGACCTGCGCTGCTGGCGCGACACCGGGCGTGACGACGGGCGCGGGCGGCAGCGGGGGCCTGACGGTGGGAGGTGGAGCCGCTGCAGGGCGCAGCAGCACCACCGCCGCGACGAGCGCCAACACCGCGACGCTGACAAGAAGGGCGCGCTGCATCACTTGAACTCCTCGGCAAACGGGGTGATGACCGGCGAGTAGATTTCGCCGTCGAAGCGCAGGGCCGGGTTGGTCGCGGCTCCGAACTCCTTGATCTTGAAGCTCTGCGAGAAGAAGAAAAACTTGAGCTGAAAGTCGACGGAGCCGTCGAGCAGCTTTCGCTCCCAGACGCCGGTGTTCTCGGTTTCTCCGAACAGCCGGTACAACTTCTTCTGGCCGAACTGCGTGCGGAAGACCTCGACGTTGAGGTGCTTCAGCCCCCACTGCCATGACGCGGTGAAGATTTGCAGACCAAAGCCAACACAGACACCGAGCCGATTGCTTGGCAGACAGACGGAAGCATTGAAGCCAATCGAGAACTCGAGGTTGAACTTCACCTCGTTGTAGTTCGACTTCACCTCGGTCGCGCTCGCGTAGCCGCAGATGTAGGGCAGCTGGCTCGAGGTGTTGGCCGTGCCGACGGTGCCGTTGGCGGTCGACCGCTGGTAGGTGACACCCGCCCGCACGGGAACGGGGCTGGCCGCCAGTGCCAGGTTGGGGAAGGCGTGGTTGTTGTCGACGTTGACGTGCGCGGGCGTCAGGCCCCGCTGGCTGGCGAAGCCTCCACCCTCGAGCCACTGGTAGGTGGTCGAGGAGCGCGTGCGGCACCCCTCCGAGCCGCCGTCGAGGAAGCCGCCGTCGGCGCAGCCGTTGAACTCGTAGTTGTACGCCGTCTGAGCGCCAATCCAGTACGCGGGGCTCGACGCGCTCACGCCACCATCGCTCACGCCGTTGGCGAGCCCGATGGCGCGGTTCAAGTCGTTGAGCAGGCCGCCGCTGCGAGCGATGGCCAGCATGCCGCCCTTGTTCTTGCAGGCCGCGAGGGCGTCATCGAACGTCTTGGGCGAGTCTTCGACCGTGTAGCAGGTGGTGTCTCCGGCGCGCACGCAGGGGTAGTTGTTGCTCATGGCTCCCGTCGAGGTGCTGTTCTCGATGGACGAGCGCTCGCCACCCAGCTCGAGGTCGAGCTTGAACCCGACGCCCAGAGCCGCGCCGATCTCGACGGTGATGGGCACGGGCCCGATGTTGATGAAGAACTCGCGGCCTGCGCTGATGCCGAGCCCTTCTGACGTCGGCGAGAGCCACGACTTGAAGCCGTCTTTGCTGAAGAACTTTCCGCGTTCGGCCGCGCGCACCACGGGCTTTCCGCGCTTCGTCTCCATCAGCGTCTTCTTCGCGTCGGTGTTGAAGACGCCGTACTTCTTCCCCTGGAACAGGGCGATGAGCGGGTTGAGGTCGGGCGCGAAGCTCATCTGCAGCTTCCACTTCTCGGGCGTGTCGAGGCGGTTCTCGCAGCGCATCGGCGGCTCGAGCACGATGAACGACAGCACCGCGCTTCTCGCAGACCCACAACCGACGGTGAGCGGCTCTCCGGCCCGCTGGGTCGACGCGCTCGAGCTCGAGGTCGACCTCGAGTCGAACATGCTCACGGGCAGCTGACCGCTCATGCCGCCTTCCGCGCGCTGGTCGTCCTTGCACTGGCGGTTCTCTGGCGTCTTCGTGCAGCTGCCGATGGTGCCGTTGGGGCCCGCGATGCAGGTGCCGTTGCCGCAGTCGGCGTTCGTCGTGCAGTCGCGCACGCAGCCGACCTGCGCGCCGTTGGCGTTGTTGCCGCCGATGTCGCGGTCTCCCGTCGGCTGCACGTTGCCCTTGTCGTTCTTGAGCTCGCGCTGCGCCGCGGGAATCTTCGGGCGTACGAAGAGCTGCCGCCTGAAGACGATGCTCTTGGGCGTGGAGCAGCGCTTGGCGACCTTGAGCGTGTAGCCGTTGAGCGATGGCAGGGTGGCGTTGTCGAGCGACGTGTCGGCCGGCGTGTGGCTGCTGCCGTCGAGGTCGATGCACGTGCGCACCATGAACTCGGTGTCGTCGTCGAGCAGGTCGCTCATGAAGCCGTCGGGCGACGTCACCACCGCGCCCGGGTCGAGGCCCGTGCGAAGGGTCATGAGGCGCTTGCGAACGGCGGGGGTAATCTGCACGCGCTGATGGTTGGTCTGCAGGAAGTTGTTGCCGCCGCTCAATGGCAGCGATGGGAACTGTACCGAGTTGTTCGCCTGCCAGGGGTTCGCGAGGCTGCTGTCGACCCGCGCCATCTCGACCGTCATGCGAAGGTTGCGGTCGCGGAGTGAGGTGTTGGCAGGGTTGTTGGCGACACGCGTTCGCGGCGAGTAGGGGTTGGCCGGCGCGTCGCCGCGCAGGTACCAGCCGAAGTCGATGTCGAGCGAGGGCAGGTAGTCGGGTTCTTCGACGTCGAGGGTCAGGTCGCCGTACGAGACCGTCTGCAGCAGGGCGCCCAGCTCGATTTCGGTGCTCGGGACGAAGCGCGCGGGAGCGGCCGCAGCGAACTGCGCCGACTGCGCGTAGTAGTCCATCATCGACACGTAGTCGCGCCGCGGGTCGTAGAAGAAGCCGATGGGGTTCGTGCCCACCGCAATCGACATGACGCCCGGCGAGATGAGCCGGCGCCTCGACGAGCTCAGGCCGTGCGGGTCGAACGACGACACGACCCACGAGCGCGAGAAGTCGTACCGGCTGCGAAACTGCGACTCCTCGAGCCCTGCCCGCTTCGACGCGTCGAAGAACGAGGTGGCCGGGTCGTTGTAGCCGTCCTGCTCGAAGCAGGTCGTGGGAATGGTCTGGCCCTTGCCGCCCATCAGCGCAAACCGGTACCCCGCGACGGGAGACGGCCGCTCGGCGCCACGCAACGAGGCCTCGCCGATGATGCAGCGCATGCCGAAGACGGTCTGGGTCAGCACGCCACCGTCGGGCGCCGTGGCGCCGGTCTTCTTCTCGAACTGGTCATACGCCCAGACGACGCCCGAGGTCTTGTCGTTGAGCGCGGTGCCATCGTCAGTCTTGTACGTGACGGCGGTGAAGACGCTGTACGGGAAGTCACTCTTGTACGTGTAGGCGCCACCTGCGCCGGGCGCGGGCATCGGGCTGCCGATGGGGTCGGAGCCACCGTCGGGCAGCGGCACCCAGTTGTTCACGACGGGCTGCGTGCCGAAGTGGGTGGGTTTGATGTTCGCGTCGTTCACGCACGCGAGGTCGGCGTTGCGGCGGGTGGCGCCGGTGCAGACCTTCGGCACGCACGCCTTCCCCGTACAGGCGGTCGCGACCGACGGGCAGGTGAGCACCGCAGGCGCGTTCTGGTCGAGGAAGTAGACGAGCCCGTCACGCGGGTTGGGCGCGTAGCGGTTGCTCCTGATGGTCGGGTCGCACCCGCACGTGTACGAGACCGTCGCCGTGCCGCACCTGAAGCGCGAGCCCGAAGCGTACCCAGTCCACGCGGCGAACGTCGGGTAGTAGTTGCAGGTGCCGAGCTGGCCCGAGCACGAGGTCGACTGAGGCGCGTCGAAGCAGGGCTGGCTCGAGCCGTCGTTCGTGACGGCGACGACGTTGATGGCGGTTCGACAGTCGAGGCGGCGTGCGGCGTCGTTGCCATTGGCCGAGCCGGTGGCCTTCACGGCCGGGTCGTCGGCGCAGCGGTACGTCGCGGTGACGCCGGTGGGCGCGACGCAGGTGTCGCGACCTCCACAGAGCCGGCTCAGCTCGAGGGTGCGCTCCGACGGCGAGACACTCACGAGGCGCACGCCGGTCTCGAGCAGGTCGGTTGCCGAGGTCGGGCAGTCGAAGTCGATGGCGTTGGCGCTCTGGTACTGGTCGATGGTCGTCTCTTTGGTGACGCTGTTGACGAGCGTGCCGCAGGCGTACCGGTACCTCGTTCGATTGCCGAGCTGCTGAATGCCGCCGTCGGGCCCGGTGAAGAAGCCCATGCCCGCGCCACCGATGTACCCGGCAGGCGAGCAGGTGCGCTTGCCGTCGCACCGGTCCTTCATCACCTGCGTGAGCACCGGGTCGGCCACGAGCGTGCCGAAGTTGTTCTCCTTGTCGACGCCGGTGATGGTGACGAAGTCACCGCACTTGAGGGTGGCCTTGTTGGTCGGGTACGGCGATTGCGGGTCGAGCGCGCGGTAGTAGACGGCGCTCCCCGCGCCACAGGTGTAGCCGACGATGAGCAGCTCGCCACCGATGCGCAGGGTGCTGCCGTTGATCAGGCGCTTGTCGAGCCAGCCCATCTGGTCGGTGCCGCGAAGAACGAAGTTCTCGCTGCCGCCACCCCTGGCGTACCAGTTGGCAGGTGCAGCGCCGCTGGCCCGCAGGCCCGTGAACGTCACCTCGCACTGAGGCTTTCCATCACACGCCTTCACGAGCTGCTGCTTCAGCTCCTCGGCGTACTGCAATTGAGTGCTGTAATAGGGGTCGTAGCTGATGCGAAGCCGGGGCAGCGCCGAGACGATGCGAATGTTCTCTCGCACCTCGAACTTGCTCGCGACGGTCGGGCAGTAGAAGTCGAGCTTGAAGTCGTCGTACTCGGCGACACGCTCGAGGCCTTCGACGCCGCAGCGGTAGGTGACCTTCACGGTCTTCGAGTTGTTGGGGTGCGGGTCGCGGAAGGAGTTCAAGGAGTAGCCCGAGGCCCCGTTCGAGCAGCGCCGCTTCCCCGAGCAGGTGGCCGCGAGCTGCGCCGAGATGTCGGCCGGCGTCGGGCTGGCTGGCGCGTAGATGGCGCGCAGAATCGTCATCGGCTGACCGCAGCTGACCCGAATGAAGCGCTCGCTGCCCGTGCCCTCGACTCGAGCCTTGTACGTCGCAGGCTCGGTGCCGCAGGCGTAGGTGACCTCGGCGGCCGAGTCGTCGCAGGTGACCGCCTTCTGGCACTCGGCTTCGCCGTCGCAGCTGCCCCGCAGCTCCATGGGCGTCACGCCGCAGTTGGTGAGGTTGACGGTGAGCAGCTTGACCGTGTCTCCGACCGAGTTGCGCTTGAGCGGCTCGAGGCCGCCGCCGGTCGTCAGGTCCCACCCGATTTCACTCGCGTTCGGGCACGACTGGGTCGGGTCGTACGCCGAGAAGAGCGGCGGCGCCTCGGGAATGGGCTCTGGCTCGCACGCGGTGGCGAGCACCACGAGGGACAAGAAGAGGGTCGAGCGTTTCATGGGTTGATCCTCGCGACGCCAGGGTCGCTGGGCGACGCCGCGCCCGTCGAGAACACGCCTGCGATGACGATGCGGCCGAGCGAGTCGACGGCTGCTGCGAGCCCGACGGCCTGGCCTGAGTAGGTGTCGAGGAATTGACCTGACGTGCCGAAGGTCATGTCGTGCGCGCCGCTCGCGCTGAAGCGCAACACGGCGACGCTGGTGTCGCTCGAGCCCACTGCATACCAACCGCCGCCAGGCCTCGCCGCGAGCGCGGTGAAGCGCTCATCGGGGGTCGCGGCGCCAACGCCCGTGACGCCGGCAGCGCCGAACGTCGTGTCGAGCACGCCCGCTGAGGTGAAGGCCGCGAGGTAGAAGTTCGAAGCCGACGAGTCGAGGCCCGAGCCCGCTGCGACGAGACGCGTGCCATCGAGCGCCACGGCGTTGAGCTGGTCGGCGTAGAGACCGGTGGTGAGGTCGACGGTCGTCACACCGCTCGTGCCGAAGGTGCTGTCAGGCACGCCCGCGGCGGTGAGCTTGATGACGAGCGAGTCCTGGTCGCGGAAGCCGACCGCGAAGATGTCGTTCGAGGCGTCGAGCACCACGGCGTTGAGCGCCTCCATCGGCGTCGTCGTCGGCAGGTAGCGGCCACCCGTCGCGAAGGTGCTGT
This sequence comes from Archangiaceae bacterium, assembly GCA_016879935.1. GTDB lineage: Bacteria > Myxococcota > Myxococcia > Myxococcales > Myxococcaceae > Xiheimicrobium. The sequence continues at coordinate 13,796 of JAACJQ010000334.1, forward strand.
CGAGCACGCCCGCCGTGGTGAGCCGGGCCACGAGCATCTCGCCGCCGAACTGGCCCTGCCGCCCGACGACGACGATGCGGCCCATCGAGTCGAGCGCGAGGCCGCTGCCAACCTCGTCTCCGCCGAAGTCGAAGGTGGCGACGCCGTTGGTGCCGAACGTGGTGTCGAGCACCCCGGCCGCCGTCAGCCGTGCGACCCCGAGGTCGAGGTCGGTCGTGCCCCGGAGCGCGCCCGCGACGAGGTAGCGGCCCATGGAGTCTCGCGCGATGGCGTACGCCTGCTCGGGGCCCGTCGCCTTCGTGATGAGCCGATGCCCGCTCGCGCCGAAGGTGGTGTCGACGGCGCCACTCGCCGTGACCTTCGACACGAGCCACTGCGTCGAGCCCATGACGGGCTCCGCGAACCCGGCCAGCACCATCGTGCCATCGGGGTTGATGACCATCGCCTGCCACCCATCGCCGTTGGCCGTCTGGGCGACCGTCAAGTAGCCGTTGGTGCCGAAGGTGGTGTCGCGGCCGGCGGGCCCGGCGCCAGCGCACGTCACGGTCACGTTGCCGACGTTCATCGTCGCCGTGCCGGTGGCATTCTGAATCGTACAGGTCTGGCCTTGTGGCTGCGTTGCCACGGTGACGCTGTACATGCCTGACACCGGTGTGAGGAATTGCCACGAGCCGTTCGACGAGAGCGTCAGCTGCTCGCTGCCGTTGTCGAGCACGACCGTCTTCGCCATGCCCAGGCCAGAGAGCGTGCCGCCGAGCGTGAAGGTGTCGGCGCAGGTGACGGTGACGTTGGTGACGGCCATCGTCGCCGTGCCGGTGTCGTTGGTGACGACGCACGTCTGGCCCATCGGCTGCGTGACGACGGTGACGGCGGTAGGCGCCGGTGACGGGCGTGGCGAACGTGAAGGCGCCGTTGGCCATTCGCGTGAGCCGCTCGCCGTTGTTGTCGAGGGTGACCGACTTGCCGGTGCCGAGGCCCGAGATGGAGCCGCCGATGGTGAAGGTGGGCGCCGAGGTGCACTCGACCGAGATGGAGGTGACGTCGGCGGTCGGCGCGGGGCCAGAGCCGTTGGTCACCAGGCAGGTGGCGCTCGCGGGCTGCGTGCTGACCGTCACGTTGTACGCACCCGCAGGCTGGAGCGGGAACGAGAAGATGGTGTTCTGGCTGAGCACGAGCGGGCTGGCGCCGTTGTTCTGCAGCGTCACCGTCTCACCCGCGGGCAGGCCGGTGAGCAGGCCGCCGATGAGGTAGCGGCGCACGCACGTCACCGTGAGGAGCACGTTCGCCGTCGCAGTGCCGCTGGGGCTGCCCACGGTGCACGAGGCCTGACTCGGCTGGCGCGAAATCGTGACGGCGTACGCTCCGGTCGTGCGCGTGGGGAACCGGTAGGTGCCCGAGCTCGAGATGGTCAACCGGTCGGCGCCGTTGGAGAGCTCCAGCTCGGCGCCGGCGCCGCTGATGTCGGACGGGAGATCGACCACCGCGCCGAGGCTGAAGACGCGTTGGCAGGTTTGAGCGACGCAGTCGTGCGTCGCGAGGTCGGCGCAGTCACCCGACGTTCGGCACGCACGCCCGGCCGCGCAGGCCTCGCAGTGCCCGCCGCAGTCGACGTCGGTCTCGTCGGCGTTCTTCCGGGTGTCGGTGCACGAGTCGGCGAGGCAGACCTTCTGCGTCGGGTGACAGAAGCCCGAGGCACAGTCAGCGTCGGCGCCACAGGCGAGGCCGACCGCGCAGCCGGCGTTGCACACGGCGCCACAGTCGACGTCACTCTCCTGCCCCGACTTCACGCCATCGGTGCAGGCGTTCGAGAGCATGCTCGTCGCGCCGCCGTTGTTCAGCGACGCGGTCAACAGCCCGCCCTGCATCCACGAGGTGGTCTCGGCCTGGAGGCTGACGGCGCCCGAGCCCGCGCCGGTCAGGAAGAACTGAGCCGAGCGCGTGTCACCCGAGGTGGTGCGCCCCTGCACCTGCACCGCGACCGGCGTGCCCATCGCGCCCGACAGCTCGAGCGTCACCCGGCCCGTCGCAGCGTCGACCTGCGCCGAGACCGAGTCGGAGCCACCGCTCACGAAGGCCGTCACCGTCAGCTCGCCCATGCCCGTCGGAATTCGGGTCGTGAGCTGCATCGGGCTGTGCGAGTTGTTCGTGTACGTGCCGCCCTGCGGCGTGGCGGTGAACGTGTCGCGCGCCGTCACCCGCAGACCAGTCGCAGTGGTGAAGGCTCCGCTCTGCAGCGCCGCCACACCCTGAAACGCGTCGGGGTTGAGCGGGTCGGGCGGCATGGTGACGTTCACGACGACCTGCGAGCCCATCTGCGACATGGCGTCGGCGCCGAGGCCGATGACGAAGCTCGTGCCTTCGGCGTCGGCCGGGTCGGAGAAGGAGGGCGTGATGGAGGTGCCGGCGGCCGTCGAAATCTCTCCATCATCGAGGCCAACCGTTCCCGTCGGAGTCGTGATGCTGGGCTGCGCGCCGCCGGTGGTGACGACCTGCGCTCCGCCGCCTTCACAGAATGGGCACGGGAGCACGCCCTGTCGGGCGAAGACTGGCGCGAGGTAGATGGGGTTGTTGTTCGACGAGTCGCCGAAATACAGACGCGATGGCGCGTTCGGGTTCGTGTTCGACTCGAACTCCCAGCGGTTCTTGACGGTGTCGAGCTTCATCAGCCGCTCCACCTCGGGGTGGTTGTTGTCGTAGACGCGCAGCCAGTAGACGCCGGTCGCCTTCGGGTCGCGGTAGAAGCCGATGGGCGTGAGCGAGTGCCCACCCGAAATGCTCGCGCCGTTCTTGCGAACGATGCCGATGCGGTAGTGCTCGGTCGCCGTGTCCTCCAGCGAGTCGGCCAGCACGCCGAGCACGTCTTTCGCCGTGTACTGCTTCGTCTTCGAGCCGACCGCGCCGGGCACGAGCTGCGTGGCGAACCAGTAGGCAATCTCCTTCTGCAGCGGCGTGTTGTCGTCGAGCGTGAGCTCGCGCGCGGTGTCGGCGCCGAACGTCTTCGGGTCGACCTTCTTCGCGGCCATCAGGTCGCTGAGTACGGCGAACCCTTCGCAGCGGCCGCCAGACATCGAGGTGTTCGCCTGCTCCATGAAGGTGCGGGCCGCGCTCGTCAGCTCGCACGGCGTGCTGCCGGGCGTGCAGACCTTGTCACCGAACATGCGCTGCATCGCCGCGGTGTCGAGCGCCGACGAGTCATAGCCAGTGACGAAGTTCGGGAACGCCAGCGCGTCACGGTCCATTCGGAACGAGGAGCTCGCGACGTCTGGAATGGGCTTGCTGCCGCATTGGCACGCGGAGGTCGAGAGAACGGCGGTCAGCACGGCGATGGTCGCCAGGCCTCCCCGCCGTCTCGCGCCTGTGTACACGAATGACAAGACAGACCTCCTCAGTGCGCCGCCTCGACGGGAGGCAGCGAGCAATGGCAATTCAGTCACCAACGATTTTGAACTCGACGCGGCGGTTCTTCTCGCGGCCGACGGGCGTGTCGTTCGTGTCGGCCGGTCGCGCAGGGCCGTAGCCGATGGGCTCGAGGCGCGAGGGGTCGACCTTCTGCGACAGGTACTTGAAGACCGCGTCGGCGCGCTTCTGGCTCAGCGCGAGGTTCTTCTGCGGGTCGCCGACGTTGTCGGTGTGGCCTTCGATCTGCACCTTCTTGATGTCGGGGTGCGCCTTGAGCACCGCCGCGACCTGGTCGAGCAGCGGGAACGACTTGGGCAGCACCGAGGCATCGCGCGTGGCGAAGTAGACCTTCTCGAGAATCTCGATCTTCTCCTTGGTGATGACGACGAGCTGCTTCTGCTCCTTCGGGCACCCCTGATTGTCGGCAGGGCCAGCCACCGCAGGGCAGTTGTCAGACGGGTCGGGCAGCCCATCGCCGTCGGTGTCGGGCGGAGGCGGAGGCGGCGCCACGCGAGGGTCGGTCTCCCCTTCGTCGACGACCCCGTCGTGGTTCTTGTCTTCGTCGCCGTCGCTCACGCCGTCACCGTCGGTGTCGGCCTTCGTCGGGTCGGTGTTGGTGGCGAGCTCGAGCTTGTCGCCGAGCGCGTCGCCGTCGGTGTCGGCCTTGAGCGCGTCGGTCTTGCCCGCGAGCTCGACGTCGTCGGTGAGCCCATCGCCGTCGGTATCTGCTTTGAGCGGGTCGGTCTTGCGCGCGAGCTCGACGTCGTCAGCGACGCCATCACCATCGGAGTCGGCTTTGAGCGGGTCGGTCTTGCCCGCGAGCTCGACGTCGTCACGCAGCCCGTCGCCGTCGGTGTCGGCCTTGCGCGGGTCGGTGTGATGAACCTCGAGCTCGGCCGCGTTGGTGAGGCCGTCGCCATCGTCATCGGGCGGCGGCGGAACGGGGAACGGCACGAGGTCGAACGACGCGCTCACGCCGACGACCGCCATCACCGTCGCGCCGCGCTTGAGCCCCGGAGCCGCGACGACGCCGCGCGCGAAGGGCCCGATGCCCAGGCGGTCGAACACGGTGAACTGGTAGCCCGCGCCAAGGTCAGCCGAGAACGCGCCACCGTCGAGGAGCCGCGCGCCGACGTGCACGCTCGCCCAGAGGTTGCCCTTGTCGGTGTCGAAGAAGCGAAAGCGCGGGCCAACGCCGAGGCCGATGTTCGCGGTCGCCGCAGGCAGCTTCTCGAGGTTGCGAATCGAGAGCCACGAGGGGAGCAGCAGCACTCCGAAGTCGGCCATCACCTCGAGGGCGAGTGGACGAAACAGCTGGTAGTCGACGCCGACCGCGAGCTGCGGCCCGAAGGCCTGCGCCGCGTAGTTCGTTCCGACCGCGGTGCCGTAGCGGCCAGTGAAGGGCGCCGCGAGGCCGAGGTCTGCGTTGAGGTTGATTTGGCCCGACTCGGCATGTGCAACACCGGCCAGCGTGACAAGGAGCGCGAGGCTTCTTCCCTTCAAGAACAGCTCCTTCGAGCGGGGGTTCAGCGGCCGAAAACTTCCACACCGGCCTCCTCAGACAAGCCGAAAGGATGGGGCCTCCCATGCAGTGCGGCAAGAAATGTACGATCGCAGCGTTATTCGTCCCACATCGCTGGCAGCGCGGTTTTCGTCGCTGATCAGCGAGTCAGCCCCTCGAGCCAGACGCGAACGGTGCGCACGCGAAGCGGCAAATCGTCGCGCGTCATCATCCACCCGAAGTGGCGCGTGTTGCCGGTGAGCAGCACGTCTGCGCCACAGCCGACCGCGGCGGCGACCACCCACGCATCGTCTTCAGGCAGCTTTCCCTCGGCCCACGGCAGCGCGGCGGGCGCAGGGTCGACCAGCTCGATGTCGAGGAAGAGCGACTCGAGCCGAGCCAGCGCGTGCGGCTTCTTGAGTGTCAGATTGCGGCGCGCCTCGTCGACACACTGAGGGCTCGTGCAGAAGGTGGCGAGCCCGGCGGTGCGCATGCTCCACAACTGCGTGAAGCTCTCGCCACCGAGCGCTGCCGAGAAGATGACGTTCGCGTCGAGGAAGAGGCGCACGGGTGGTAACGAGGGCACCATGAAGGACGAGCTGGGCAACCGGATGAAGGAATACGAGATGGCCGAGGCCGGAGCGCGCCTCATGCCACGTCTTCCCATCTGCGCGCGCATCGACGGCAAACGATTCTCGAAGTTCACCGAGGGGCTGCCGCGGCCCTACGACGTGCGCCTCTCGAAGCTGATGGTCGAGACCACGAAGTACCTCGTCGACGAGACCGTGGCGCGCATCGGCTACACGCAGTCAGACGAGATCAGCCTCGTGTGGTTCGACGAAGACCCGAAAGCGCAGAGCTTTCTCGACCGCCGCGTGCAGAAGCTGACCTCGATTCTCGCCTCGATGACGACGGCGTTCTTCAACAAGCACCTGGCGGCCGCCATCCCCGAGCGGGCCGACGCGCTGGCGCTCTTCGACTGCCGCGTGTGGGCCGTGCCGACGAAGGACGAGGCCGCGAACGTGCTGCTGTGGCGCGAGCTCGACGCGACCAAGAACTCCGTCAGCATGGCGGCGCGCGCGCACTACTCGCACGCCGAAGTCGTCGACCAGAACAACGCAGCGATGCACGAGCTGCTGTTCAAGAAGGGCGTGAACTGGAACGACTACCCACCGTTCTTCAAGCGCGGCACCTTCGTGCGCCGGCAGTCGGTCGAGCGTGCCTTCACCGCTTCGGAGCTCGAGGCCCTGCCGCCCATGCACGCCGCGAGAACCGACCCGAACCTCGTCGTCACCCGCACGGCGCTGGTCGAGCTCGAGATGCCTCCGTTCGCGAAGGTGCTCAACCGCGTCGGCGTCATCTTCGACGGCGAGGCACCCCGCACCGCCTGAGCGTCAGCGTCGGCCGTTGGCGTAGCGGGCGTCGAGGTGGCGAAGGAACGACTCGGCCGTCAGCGGCCTGCCCGTCGCGAGCTGCACGCGCTCGAACACGTTCCCTTCGCCACCGTGGCGGTGCACGTTCGCCTTGAGCCACGCCAGCGTCGGAGCGAACTCTCCCCGGCCCAGCTCGTGTTCAGCCTCGGGCCGGTCGCGCTTGAGCGCCTCGGCGAGCTGCGCGGCCGCGAGGTTGCCCAGCGTGTACGTGGGGAAGAAGCCGAACTTCCCTGCGCTCCAGTGGCCGTCTTGCGGCCAGCCCTCGAGGTCGTTGCGTGGGCGCGTACCGAACCAGTACGCCGATGCGTCGCTCCACGCCGTCGGCAGGGCGTCGACCTGGAGCGTGCCTTCGATGAGCGCGCGCTCGAGCCGCATGCGCATCACGATGTGCAGGTCTGACGTCACCTCGTCGGCCCACGAACGCAAGAGCCCACGGTGCACGCGACGCAGGTGTTTGCGCACGGCCACCGACGACGACGCGTCGTAGAACGGCGCCCACGCGGCCTTCGCCTTCGGAAACAACCACTCCCAGAAGGCGTCGCTGCGGCCGACGTGGTTCTCGAAGAAGCGCGCCTGCGACTCGTGGAGCGAGTGTGACGACGGCTCTCCGCGCGGCGTGCCCCAGGCGTTCTCGGGCAGGCCGTCGTCCATGAACCAGTGCCCCAGCTCGTGCAGCGTGCGCAGCACCGGGCCCGTCGCGTCGACCTTCGAGAAGCGCGTGGTGATGCGCACGTCTCCCGGGCCAATGGCAGCCGCGGAGCCGTGGGTGCCCTCGTCGATGCGTCCGCGTCGGTCGGCGAAGCCCATCGTCTTCGCGAGCGAGAGCAGCAGCTGCAGCTGGCCTGAGTCGGGCACCGGCCCCGGCTGTCGTTCGGGTGGCCCACTCTCCCAGGTCGTCGCGCGGCGCAGCAGTTCGTGCGCGAGCGACTCCACCAGCGGCACGATGGTGGCGGCCGAGACGAAAGGCTCGTACTCGTCGAGCAGCGCCTCGTAGCGATCTCCGCCCCCGGCGAGCGCGTCGGCCTCTTCCCGTTTGAGGTTCACCACCTTCGACAGCTGCGCCTTGAAGACGCGCCCGTCGTTCGCGTCTCGCGCCGAGGCCCACGCTTCACGCGCGAGCGTGCACGTCTTTGCGAGCGACTCCACGAGACGGCGGGGCACGCGCACGGCCCGCCGGTGAATGCGTCGCCAGTGCTTCACATCGGCATCGTCGGAGCACGCGGTGAGCCACTCACCCACCTGTGGATCCGCCGCGAGGTCGCGCGCCATGCCGGCGAGCAAGGCCTGTTGATCAGCCCGGTGACGGGCTCCCGCGACGGGCATGCCGGTCGCCTCGTCCCAGGAAAGCAATGCGCTCGTCGAACGCAGCAGGGCACGTTCCCGCATCCTTTGCAGCAGCTGGGTGCGTGCGTCCGTCATGAGGGTGACGCCACTGCAAACGGTGACCCGATGCCGTGTCAGCTGGCACGGACAGGTGGGCTGATCAGCGCCGCGTTGATGGGCGTCACCTCAGCGCGGTGGCAGCAGCTGCACGATGGACCAGTCGTGCACCTTCGAGCGGTAGGCCACGCGCCCGCGCAGCCCGAGGCCCTTGAAGTGCTCGTCCACCCAGCGCTGCAGGCCCTCCTCCGTCTCGACCCCGCCGAAGCCCCAGTACACGAGCGACGTCACGTGGTCGTACCCGCGCTTCACTGCGAGCTGCGGCAGCTGGCCGGCCTTCGAGGCTTCAGCGCCCTCGATGTCGAGCCCGAGCCCGGTGCCCGACATCGCGTGGCGCTGGGTGGCCCAGCTGACGATGCCGTCGTCGTATTCCAGCAACCTGGCGTCGGCGGGCAGCTGCGCGCGAATCGCCGGCGCTTCGTCGAACCAGAACGACGCGTAGCGCGCGTGGTACTCGGGCTGGTGGTGCAGCCGCAGGAAGAAGGCGACCGCGAGCGCAGGCCCGCCCACCAGCGCGCCCCACGCGAGCGGTGACGCGACGCGCTCGGGAACACGCTCGGCCAGCCGCTCGAGGCCGTGCAGCGCGACGAGCGAGACGAACAGCTCGGGTACCGGCACGTACCAGTGGCCCTGGCTGAAGAGCTGCACGAAGAAGAAGTCGTAGCCGAGCAGCAGCGCCACGCCGATGCCGCTTGCTGCGAGGAACTGAGCGCGCAGCGCAGGCCCGCCCCAGGTGACGACGACGCTCTGCCCGTCGCGTCTGAACGAGAGGAGCAGTACCGGCATCACCACCAGCGCGAGCGCCGGCACGACGAGCTGACTGACGCGAAAGAAGGTGGGAATGCTCTGCACGCCGCCGCTGAGCAGTGTGTTGTACACCTCCCACAGACTCGTGAAGTTGGTGGCGTTGACGTACGGCACGGTGCTCTTCAGCGAACCGCTCACCGGCATCGCTGCGCCGAAGTACCACTTCGAAAACGACAGGTACGCCGCGACGGGCGCCGCTGCCGAGAGCGTCAAGGCGAGCCGGGCGCGCAAGCCGGGCAGCCTCCACATCGCGACCGCCCACAGCGCGCCAGCGACGAAGACGAGGTCGAGGCGGCTCAACATCAGCATCGCGAGCGCAAGGCCGAACCGGGTGGCGTCGCGCCTGTGCTCCAGCGGCCGCGCGACCCACAACCAGAGCAACAGACAGAACGCCGCGACCGAAGACGAGCTCTCCATGCCGTTGGCGAAGCTCCACCATGAGCCGTAGAGCGGCAGCGGCCCCTCCTCCGAGTTCTGCGCCGCGATGGTGGCGACGGGCACCGACAGCCACACGGGAGCCACCAGCAACCCGAAGGCCCCCGGCACCAGCAACGGGAAGAGCGCGGTGAGCGACCCATCAGCCCGGCGGAACGCCCGCGCGAGGAACTACACGGCAGCGCCCAGCAAGACGAGCTCGAACGTCAGCAGCCACGCGAGGTCGAAGTGCGTGCCATGGCCCGGCAGCCGCAGCACGTACACGAGCGACACCGCGGCCTGCCAGAGCGGGTGAAAACCGTTCGACGGGCGCTCGCCATCGGAGCCGATGACGCCCTCGAGCCCCACGTTCCGTCCGACGACGAGATAGTAGAACGTGTCTGCAGCGGTGTAGCCGAAGAGCCTTGGGCCTCCGCCGTGCAGCACGTCAGCCAGAATCGGAGCGACGAGGACGGCGAGCGTGAGCCCGAGCGGAAGAACGAACGAGAGACGACGGTGGCGAGGCATTTGGGTGTGAGTGGCCGTGCCTACTCGCTTTCGTTGAACGCAGCACGTCACGGCTCGCATGGTTCTCGTGTCGACAGTCGACACCCGACACCTCGCCGTCTAAGCCGCCACGCCTCTCTTCCCGGGGGAAGTCCTTCATGCGGCGTCTGCTCCTCACTGCTGTGCTGTTCACCACCGCGGCCCACGCGTCGGGCTTCTACTTCGGCGACAACGGCGCCAAGGCCATGGTGCAGGGCGGCGCTTTCACTGCGCAGGCTGACGACGTCTCGGCGATGCAGCACAACCCGGCTGGCCTGACGCAGCTCAAGGGCCTCTCGTTCCTCGTCGACGGCAACTTCATGAACAACGAAGTGTCGTTCTGGCGCCAGGACCCGGGTTGGAACCCGGGCGCGCCGTCGAACCTGATGGAGAAGGTGCTGCGCACGGGCAGCAACTTCGCTCCGGGTGGCACGGTGTTCGTGTCTCCGATGTTCGGTGTGTCGTACGGCTTCGAGCTGTTCGGCCGCGCGGCGACGGTGGCGCTGGGCCTCTACGTGCCGCCCGCGGTGGGGCTCAATCAGTACGCCGCGCCCGACTACACGCAGGAGAACGGCCGCTACGTGAAGAACCCGCGCCGCTTCTCGCGCAATCGCTACATGCTCGTGAAGCAGGACATCGTCATCGCGTTCCCGACGCTGTCGCTCGCGTACGACATTCACCGGCTGGTGCAGGTCGGCGTGTCGCTGCAGCTCGTCGTCTCGCAGTTCGACTTCAACCAGGCCGTGTACAGCGGCTTGTCCGACCCGACGAAGTCGACCGAAGAAGACCCGTCGTTCGACTCCATCGTCTCGGCGAACCTGCAGGGGAAGATGGGCTTCACCGCCGTCGCCGGCGTGATGGTGCGCCCCACCGACTCGTTGTCGTTCGGCGTCTCGGTGCGCCCGCCCATCGCGATTCGCGCGCGCGGCAAGCTGACGTTCGAGCTCGGTGAGGCGGCGCGGTCGCTGAACTCGCAGGTGACGGGTGACCAGGGAGAGCTCGCCTTCACGATGCCGCTCGAGCTGGCCGTCGGAGCGCGCTTCTCGCCCTCGCAGACGTGGGGCGTGAACGCCGACTTCCGCTACCAGGGGTGGAACTCGCTCGACGCGCTGGTGCTCACGCCCATCGACGTGACGCTGAAGGTGGGCGCCGGAGAGCCGCAGGCCGTGGCGCCGTTCCGCATTCCGAAGAACTGGGTCGGCACGTTCTCGGCGCGCGTGGGTGGCAGCTATCGCCCGTGGAAGTGGACGACGTTCTCGGCGGGCGCCTGGTACGAGACGTCGGCGCAGCCCTCGCAGTACTTCGCGCTCGACTTCCCGCACCCGAACCGCGTGTTCCTCACCGCGGGCGTGACCGGCCACCTCGGGCCCGTCGATGTCATCGTCGGCTTCGTCTACACGCCGACGCAGACGTACAACATCACCGACTCCGAGCAGCGGCAGGGGCAGACGAGCGCCGACTTGAAGGGCGGCATCGTCGGCAACGGGCAGTACGTCGTCGGAGGCTGGGTGGTGTCGGCCGGTGTTCGCGGCAACTTCCAGTTCGGTGCGCAGAAGGAAGCGCCGAAGGCCGAGGTCGCGCCCGTGGTTGCGCCCGTGACGCCGCCCGCTGCCGAGCCGACGCCCGCGCCTGCACCGGCTCCCGCGACGCCGTGAGCCGCAGTCAGATTCGCTCCACCTGCGCCACAGCGAATGTGGCTCATCACGAACTGATCCACGCGAGCGGCGCGCTGGCGGTGTAGACCCACGCCGCGATGTCCGACGGGCTCACCTTTGGCCGTTACCAGTTGCTGGAGCGCGTCGCCGCGGGCGGCATGGGTGAAGTGTGGGTCGGCCTGCAGACGGGCATCGGCAAGTTCCAGCGGCCGGTCGCGGTGAAGCTCTTGCTCCCGCACCTCATCGACGACCCGCGGCTGGTGAAGATGTTCCTGCAGGAAGCGCGGCTCGGCGCGCAGATGACGCACGCGAACGTCGTGCAGGTCTACGACGTCGGCTTCGAGCACGACCGCTACTTCATCGTGATGGAGCTCGTGCGCGGCGTCTCGCTCTCGAAGCTCATCGCGGGGCTGCAGGGCGCGCAGCAGCGGCTCTCGCCCGACCTCATCGCCTTCATCGCGCGCTCGGTGTGTGACGGCCTCTTCGTCGCGCACGAGCAGCGCGGCAACGACGGCAAGCCGCTCCACTTCGTCCACCGCGACGTCACGCCGCACAACGTGCTCGTGTCAGTCGACGGCGCGGTGAAGCTCACCGACTTCGGCATCGCGCGTGTGGCCGAGGGCGACAGGCTGTCGAAGCCCGGCATCGTGCTGGGCAAGCTCAGTTACCTACCGCCGGAGCAGCTGCTCGGCCAACCGGTCGATGCGCGCGCCGACGTGTTCGCCGCAGGAGCGACGATTTTTCACCTCGCCGCCCTCGAGAAGCCGTTCGAGGCCTCGACTGGCCCCACGCTCGACCCGATGCGGCTGCCCATCGTGCCGTTGCGCGTGCTGCGCCCCGACCTGCCGAAAGAGCTCTGCGAAGTCATCGAACGCGCGATGCGACCCGACCCCGCGGAGCGGTTTCAGACGGCGCGCGAGTTTCGAAACGCGCTACCGGTGCCGTCCCCCGACGCTCCCGAAGCCCTCGGCGCATTGATTCGCCGCGTGTGCGCCGCGGCGCTCATCGACCTCGAAGCGAAGACGGAACGCGCCGCCCGTGGCCAGCCCGAGACCGAGCCGTCGCGGCCCTCCGTCGTTCGGCGTGAGCCCACCAACGCGTCATCGATGTCGGCGAGCGAGCTGCCCCAGCTTCAGAGAGACCGGCGCGGCCCCATCGCGCTGCTGGTGCTCGCGCTCCTCGCGGGCGCCGGCGGCTATCTCGCGTTGCGGGAGTCGCCGAAGGAGCAGCCGCCTCCACCCGTCGTCGAGGTGAAGCCGCCGCCGCTCGCGCCAGTCGTTCCCGTCGTCGCCGTCGAAGCGCCAGTGGTCGACGCGGGAGCGCCGCCGGCCGTGGTCGCGGTGAACCGCACGCCAGGCAGCCTCGTGCTCGAAGCAACGCCGTGGGCCGAGGTGACGCTCGACGGCCGCAGCGTGGGCGAGACGCCACTGGGCAACGTCTCCGTCCTTCCCGGCATGCACACGCTGCTCTTCAAGAACCCCGAGAGCGGCAAGTCGGTGAAGCGCACGATTCAGGTGAACCCGGGTCAACGGGTCTCGCTGCGGGTCGACCTGCGATGAGCCGCACGAACTTCACGGGTCCGACGCAGACGATGTCGGAAGACGCCGCGCCGCTCGAGCCGGTGGTGCTCGAAGCTGGCGACGTCACCTTCCGGCTCGAGCAGGGCATGGCCATCGCGGGCTCGAGCAGCCGCAGCGACCTCGTGCTCGTCGACCGCACGGTGTCGGGCCGGCACGCGTCGTTCGAGCTGCTCCCCGGCGCGGTGCGCGTGCGCGACCTGGGCAGCCGCAACGGCATTCGGTTCCTCGGCGCGAAGGTGGAGTCGGTCGTCGTACCCATCGGCGCGAGCGTGACGTTGGGAAAGACGCTCGTGCAGCTGCGCCGGCCGGCCGATGGAGCGGCCGCTGCTGCCACCGATGACTGGCACGGCCTCGTCGCGCGAAGTCTGCCGATGCGGCAGTTGCTCTGGCGGCTCGAGCGCGCCGCGAAGACCGACGTCTCCGTCGTGCTGCGTGGGCCGACGGGCGCGGGGACAGAAGCGGTGGCGCGCGCGCTCCATGCGGCGTCGCCACGCGCGAAGGCGCCGTTCGTGGTGTTCGACGGTGCCGGCGCACGCGGCGACCTGCTCGAGAGCGAATTGTTCGGCCACGTGAAGGGCGCGTTCACGGGAGCGGTGCTGGCGAAGGCCGGCGTGCTCGAGCTCGCGCACGGCGGCACGGTGCTGCTCGACAACGTCGACCAGATGCCGATGGACCTGCAGCCCAAGCTGCTCAGGTTCCTCGAGGAGCGAACGCTTCGTCGCATCGGCGACACGAAGACGAAGCAGGTCGACGTGCGCATCGTGTCGACGTCGCAGCAGGGCCTCGAGCGCGCGGTGGAGCAGCGGCTGCTCCGTGAAGACCTCTTCTACCGGCTCGCGGCGGTGGTGCTCGACGTGCCCGCGCTGCATCAACGGCGTGAAGACATCGCGGTGCTGGCGAGGGTGTTCGCAGGCCCGAAGGTGACGCTCTCGCCTTCCACCATCGCGGCGCTCGAGGCACACCCGTGGCCGGGCAACGCGCGCGAGCTCAAACACGCGGTGGAGCGCAGCCTCACGCTCGGCACCTGGGAGAACGCCAGGCCGGTCGATGGTGCGCTGCCCGAGACCGACCTGAAGGCCGCGCGGGAAAAGGTGTCAGGCGCGTTCGAGGCCGATGCGCTCAAGGCGCTGCTCGAGAAGCACCGGTGGAACGTGGCGGCCGTCGCGCGCGAGGCAAAGATGGCGCGCAGCCATCTCTACACGCTGATTCAGAAGCACGGCCTCAAGCGCCGCTGATCACTTCTTCGCGACGAACCCGCACAGCTTCGCATTCGTGCGCGTGGCCTTCGCGATGCGGGCGAACAGCTCTTCGTACGACGGCTCGTAGCCGATGGGCTCGTTGGCCGGAGCGTCGCGGTACTCGGCGAGCGGTTCGAGCGTCGCCAGACACGCAGCATCATCTCCCGCTTTGTGCTGCGTGATGGCGAGGTCGTTTCGAATCCACATCACGTCGAAGCGGTCGAGCACGGGAACGCAGGTCTCGAGGAGCGGCTTGAGCAGCGCGATGGCCTCGGCGTACTGCTTCTTGTCGTACGCCGTCTTGAACGCCGCGCGCGTCTTCTTCACCTCGGGCACGGCGCAGCCCTTCTTCGGCGTCAGATAGCGGCCATCGAACGACGCGCGCGCACCGCAGTAGCTCCGGCACGCCTCGCCCGTCGACGTCACCGTCACCTCGTCGTCCTTCACCGCGAACTGAAGCTCGCACTTCTCACCTTCGTCGTTCGCGAGGCCGGAAGCGCCCTTCCACGCTCCGCTCAGCTGGCAGGTGTGTGCGTTCGCGCCGACGACTTCGATGGAGAACGTGCCCTTGCCGAGCACCAGCGTGCCGGCGCCACCTTCGAAGACGTACGTGCCGGCTTTCGGCTCCAGCGGGCCAGCGCTCAGCACCATTGCGACCATCAGAACGTGCATGAGCGCTTCATCGCACAAGCGTCCTCTCGACCGGACAGCGACGCGATCGAGGGCACTCCAAACCGGCCCGGAACGGCGGCACCCGCGCCCGGAAACGCCCGCGACCACTGGGCAATCGCACTGGCCGCGCGTTTGCCCTGTGTCTGTCTCGAAGCACTCACTCACTCCCAGGAGAAGCACATGAAGAAGCAGATGATGACGGTCGCGGCGCTGGCGGGTCTGGCGCTCACGGGTTGCGGTGTTCCGGCGAAGGTCGGTGGTGGCAAGACGGGCGCGGCGCAGTCGCTCCAGGCCGCGTCGGCTCCGACCAAGTCGGGCGTGAACAAGGCGGCGGGCGGCATCGACCTCACCGGCAACGTCGACTACTCGTGCCCGCACGGCGGCTCGGCGACGTTGAAGGACTTCGCCTTGAGCGTGAACGGCACCGAAGCCGGCGGCGTCGTCTCGCAGAAGTTCACGCTCACGTACGTGAACTGCGGGCTCGCGAAGAGCGAAGCGGGCGTGGCCATCTACAACGGCAGCTTCGAGGTCGCGCAGCGCATCGAAGGCACCGCGAGCGGCGGCACGGTGGAGCAGACGTTCAAGGGGCGCGTCACGCTCTCGGGCGCGTTCGACGACTTCCTCGAGGCTGACGTGAAGCAGCGCATCGCGGCGAGCGCCATCGGCACGGGCACGGCGTCGGTGAAGCTCGAGGGCTCGCTCAAGAACTCGGGTGGCGCGTACACGTACGCCGAAGACCTGAACCTCTCGGGTGAGCTGCCCGTGGAAGTGGCGGCGGCCAAGTGAAGACCTTCATGCTCTCGGTGGTGGCGGTGCTCGCGCTCCTGGCAGCCGCGTGTGGACCGACCTGTGTCGGCACCTCGTGTTCGTGCGCAGAGGGGCAGACGTGCAACTTCGCGGCGTGCGACTCGAGCACGTCATCGTGTCAGCTCGACTGCGCGAAGGACGCGTCGTGCACGGGAACGTGCGGGCCCAACTGTCAGGTGACGTGCGGCGGCAAGGAGTGCACGGCCTCGGTCGGCGCGAGCTCGCAAATCACGTGCACGAGCGGCACGTGCAAAATCCCCTGCAACGGCAGCTGCTCGGTCGCGACCTCTGGCGGAACGCTCTCGCTCACGTGCAAGGGAGGAACGCAGTCGGCTGCTGGCTGCATCTGAGCGAGGCCTCGCCGCGGCGAGTATGGCTCGCGAAGGCAAAGTCGAACTGGGAAACCGTGAGACGACGCCGAGAGTGAGCCTGAGGAGCGGCGGCACCTCGATGAACTGCAGGCCCTGCCGCGGCGAGTATGGCTCGCGAAGGCAAAGTCGAACTGGGAAACCCAGCGGCACACTACACTCAGGCCATGCTGCTCTCGTTGATCACCACGTTGCTCGCCGTCACGCCCGAGCTCGAGGAGGGCCGCGCTGCCTTCTCGAGCCTCAAGTACCAGCAGGCCATCACCGTGCTCGGCACCGTCACCACCTCGAACGCACCGTCGTCCGAGAAGGCCGAGGCGTTCGGGTTGATGGCGCGCGCGTACCTGGCGCTCGGCAAGACGGCGAACGCGCAGGCCGCGTTCGAAGGGCAGCTCCAGGAAGACCCGATGGCCGAGGAGCCACCGGGCGCTCCGAAGGTGAAGCAGGCCTTTCTCGCGGCGAAGCGGGCGCGCTTTCCTCCCGGCTACGTGCAGCTGGTGAAGCGGCCGTCGGCAGAAGACTCGCTCGTGCTCGACGTCGTCAACCCGTGGCGCGTGACGCTCGTCGTGCAGGCCTGGGAAGCGACGACGGGAGACTTCGTGAAGAAGGCCGTCACGCTCGATGGGCTGCGCGTGGTGCTCGCGTTGCCGGCGGGCTCGAAGACGTGGGTGCAGGCGGTGAGCGCCGAGGGAAAACCGCTCGCCACCTTCGCGAGCGCGTCGGAGCCCGTGCTCGGCCCGAAGCTCGAGGTCGTCGTCGTCGCGCACGAGCAGAAGCCCGATGCGCCGGTCGAGGTGAAGACGACGCCGGCTCCGAAAGACACGCCGCCGCCACCGCCCATCGTCGTCACGGCTCCAGCGAGCGGGCCGTCTGCGAATCGCGTCATCGGCTACACGCTCATCGGGGTCGGTGCGGTCGCAGCCATCGTCGGTGGCATCGTCGCGGGGCTCGGTTCTGCGGAGTGGGCGAAGGGCGACGGCTTTCCCTTCACCGTTCAGGACCTGCAGGAGGCCGAGCGGCTCAAGCTCGAGGGCACCACGATGATGATCGGCGGAGGCATCACCGCGGGCGCCGGCGGCCTCTCGCTCATCGGCGGACTGCTGCTCGCCATTCTCTCCAACTAGCTGGATTCGCTCCTGAATCTACCTGTGTAGGATTTATCGCACAACATCCGCCATGCGCTGGCTATAACTCCCATCATGGGGTGGCGTGTCTCTTTGCTGGTGGTGCTCTGCGCGTGCGGCGTCGACTCAGGCGCGAGCATCAGCGAGGGCATGCTGGTCGAAGAGAACGAGTCAGCCGATGTCGCGCAGGACGTGTCGGCCGATGTTCTGAACGTGAAGGTGATGGAAGGCGACGTCGCTCCGGGAACGTTGAGCGCGCGCACGACGAAGATCTTCACCACGATGGAGTCTGCGCGGTCGCTGCTCGGCGGCGGCGCTCCGACGGTCGACTACAGCCGCAACTGGCTCATCGCGTACCGGCCCGAGGCGAAGTCGCCGCGCTCGCGGGTGACGGTGACGCGGGCGCAGCTCAGCGCGACTGGGCAGACGCTCTCGTTGTGGGCGACGGTGAGTGAGCCGGCGGCGGGTTGTCCCTCGTGGCAGCCGAACGAAGTCTCACTCGCGCGGGTGCCGAAGCGCCCTGCGCTGCCGACGTCGATGCGCGTGTACCTCTCGCGTGAGACGACGACGTGTGGACTCGTCACCGGGCCCGCGTGCACGCCCGGAATGACGACGTGCCCTTCGGCGACGCCGCTGTGTCTGGGCGCGTTCGAGACGAGCGATGGCTCCTTCACGGGCGGCACGTGCGCGAAGCTCGAAAAGTACGACCACTCGAGCGAGGCGTGTGCGAGCGACGCCAACTGCGCAGGTGGCATCTGTGCGGGGCTCTCGTTCGGCAGTGGGCTCTGTCAGCCGGCGTGGATGCGTGGGACCTGGTCGATGCCGGAGTCGGGCCAGCTCTCGGTGCCTCTGCCGCAGGGTGGCGCGTGGCATCGCGTCGTGGTGCGCGTGATGGGGCAGGCCTCGGTGCCGATGGATGCGTGGGTGTCGTTGTTCGTCGATGGCGTGCCGGCGTCGCGGGTCGAGTGGCGGCTCGTGAACGGGTACGGCACGACGTCGTCGTTGATGCGCGTGGGGCAGTTCGGAGTGCCCGTGCCCGTCGGAGTTCCCGGCGACGAGATGGTGAACGCCGACTGGGTGCTCGAGGTGCGCGACCTGGGTCGTGGAGCGCCAGGCGTGTTCCGTGGAGCGCGCCTCTCGTTCACCAGCCGCTGGGACTGAGCGCTGCCGACTGTTCAGGCCGCGCGCGCGCCGGTCACCAACTCGTGCAGTCCGACCGCGAGCTCCCGCAACGTTCCCGTCTTCGTCGCCAGATGTTCGGCGGCCTCGGCCTCACTGTGTGCGGCGATCTCGTTGTCCTGCACGGACTCGCCGAGCGACCCGACCGACGACGACAGCTCCGACGCCGACTTCGCCTGCTCCGACGCCGACTTCGCGACGCCTTCGATCTTGTCCGTGATGCTCGCGACCGACACGTCGATGCGCATGAGCGATTCGTCTGCCTTCGCCGCGAGCTCGGCCGCTTCGAGAGACCGCCGCGCCGTCTCTCCCAGATGCTCGGTCGAGGCCCGCGCCGCGTTGGCTGCCTTGCCCGCGAGCGAGCGCACCTCTTCGGCGACGACCGCGAAGCCCCGGCCGGCTTCTCCCGCGCGCGCCGCTTCGACGGCCGCGTTCAACGCGAGCAGGTTCGTCTGCATCGCGATCGATTCGATCTCCTTGATGATGGGGCCGATGGCGTTCGACGCGGCCTTGATGGCGTCGACCGACTCGTGCAGCTGCGAGACCTCGTCGTGGCTGGTGACGGCGGCCGACTGCGCCTCGACGGCCAGCTTCTGCAGCTCGCTGAGCGACTCCGCGTCGCGGTGAGCGTGCGACCGCACGGCGTCGGCGATGGCCGCGGCTTGCTCCAATGACGCGCGCTGGTGGGTTGCGCGGCTGGTGGCGGCCTGGCTCTCGCTCGACAGCTTCTCGGAGTCGGTCGCCATCTCGTCGGCCGAGCTGCGCAGCACTTCACTCACCTGGTCGAGCGGGCCGACGAAGCGGCGGGTCACCCACCACAGCACGGCCCCGACGACGAGCAGCAGCCCGACGAGCAAGGCGTTGAACCGGAGCGTCAGCGCGCCCACGTCGGTGTCGAGGTGTTTGCGGGGAACACCAACGAAGAACATGCCGACGATGCGGCCACGGGCATCGCGCAGCGGCGTGTAGGCGGCGAGGTACGGCTCGTCGACGACCATCGCTCGGCCCTGAAACTCGCGCCCCTCCTTGAGCACCGCCTTCGAGACTTCGGGCGCGGCCGTCGACCCCACGGCGCGGGCTCCGTCCTTTCGCAGGACGGTCGTGGTCACCCGTTTGTCGTGCGCGAACAGCGTCGTCGCAGCGCCGGTCAGCGCCTTGATGTGGTCGACGACAGCATCCTCACCCGAGAGCACGTGCTGCCCCTTCGTGAGCACGTCTCCATCGGCCGCCCACGCGCCCGGGTACTGCGCGTCGATGACCGAGAGCGCCAGCTGCGAGACGGTCGCCAGGCTGGCAGCGGCGTGCTCTTCGGTGACGGCGTGAATGCCGCGGGTGACGAACACCGAGAGGCCGACGCCGAGGCCGACGAGCAGCAACACGATGGGCGGCAGGAAGCGTCGAGTCATGGAGCGCCTGACTGCTGCATCGCAAGGCGGGTGCCAGCCCAGAGGGCCGCGCGATCACTGAAGCGCGGCGGGCGCAGGCCACGAACGAACTGCGCGCGTGTCACGTTCGTGGCGGCTCAGTCGGCTTCGAGCAGCGTGACGGTGCACTCGTAGTGCGGTGACGAGAGGTCGAGCGTCTCGACGGTGCCGGTGACCTCGTCGAAGCGGCCGAGCGCGATGGGCACGCGCCCTCCGGTGAGCGCGCTCAAGGCCATGAGCGGAATCTGCGTGGCGAGGTCACGCGCGGTCGGTGCCGTCGCCTTCTTCATGAACGACACCCGCCCGGTGAATTGCCAGAGGCTCGAAAAGCCGCGGTCGCGCGCGCCGGCGTCGAAACGAACGCTCCCCAGGCGTGAGCGCGCGGTCTCCATCACCCAGGTGTCGAAGGGCTTCACGCCCGAGGCCTCGGCGAGGCGCAGCTCGAGCATGGTGCCGTCTGGCGCCTGCGTGAGGGCGACGGTGGTGACGAGGGCGGTGCCAGCGCGGCCGTCGGCGAACTCCTGCAGGCGCGCACCCGCCGAGAGGAACTGCACGAAGTTCATCATCTCGGGAGAGCCGGCCTGGGCCTGACGCATGAGCGACTCGGGCTGCTCGATGACGGGGTTCCAGCCGGGCGGCGTGTCGTAGGGAGCGCCGGTCTTTCCATATCGCTCGGCACCGCCCTGCCAGGCGTCTCTGAGCGCGGTGGCGACGGCCTTCGGGTCGTCGAGGCCGATGAGGTCGGGCACGTCGTCGGTGGCGGCAGCAAGCTCGCGCTGCAGGTCGGTGTAGTGCGGGTCGACGATGCCGTTGGCGACGCGTGCGCGGCGAATCGACTGACGGGCCCAGCCATCGACGCGGTCGTGCACCCGTTCGGATTCTTCGGCGAGCCGTTCGGCCTCGGTCGGTTCGTCTCCGGGGTAGAGCGTGCGGCCCGAGGGGTCTGTGTCGACGACTTCGGTGCCGAGCACGTCGTCACGCGGAGTGAGGATGCTCGGCGTCGCGCGGTGTGGGCTTCCTTCGAGGGAACGCGGCGCCTCCGTGGTGGAAACGATGACGGCTTCTCGCGGCGCGGCGGAGGTCGTCCCCGCTGTTGCTGGTCTCGCCGTGCGAGGTGCTCGTGCCGGCGCTGACGAGGCGTGCAGTGGAACAAGTGGCAGAGCCGAGTCCTGGCTCTTCGCCACGAGCGTTTGGGGCGGCAGCTCGGTGTCGACCCAGAGCAACGACGCGGGGTCGATCGGCGGCTTCGGCTTCGGAGCGGGACGCTCGTCGACGAGGTTCACGACGACGAGGTGGGCGAGTGCCGAGAGCGCGAGCGCGAACAGTGCCTGTCGAAAGCGCCCCATCGGCGAGCCTACGGCAGAGTGTGCGGTCGATTGCGAACGACGTCGACTCAGCGCTCCCGCGGCTTCGCGCCGAACGCCGCGTCATGACTCAGGAAGCAGGGGGTTCAGCGAGAACAAGTTCAACCACCGGCGTGGTGGTCTGCGTCGCGTTCGTGCGGAAACACACGCCTGTTCCGCCGACTCGATGAACGCGGTTGGGCGCAGGAATCCCCGCGGTGTGCGCGCCACACGGTGGAGAACGTCGCCAGCCTCACGACGAGCGATCACCAGGCGTCGCGCCAGTCCTTCAGGGGCATTCGGCGAAGCAGGTCGTCGAGGCGTTGCTGCATCTCGGTCACGGGGCGGTGCGCGCGACCGCCGTGCCCCGCCAGCACCCACTCGAAGCTGCGGCCCTTCATCCTCGCCAGAGAGCCCGTCTGCGCTTCCCACGAGAACCAGCACTGCTTGCGATGCGCGTGCAGCGTCTGCAGCTCGCGACTCCAGAAGAGGGAGTCGCCCGTGAACAGGAAGCGCCCCTGCACCTCGAACATCACGCTGCCGCGCGTGTGGCCGGGAACGGGGAGCGCGATGACGCCGGGCTGCAGCTCGACCGGCGCATCGCCGCTGATCAGCTCGGTCGCGAACGGCGCACTCGAGGCCTCGGTCTCGTGAATCCACACGCGCGCGCCGAACGCCTTCGCGTACTCAGCCGCGTCGCCGAGATCGTCCCGGTGCGTGAGCAGTATGTGCTGCACCCCACCGAGGCGCTCGAACACCTTCGTGAGGTGCTTGGTGAAGCGCGGGCCGTCGACGAGCAGATTCCCCTCGGGCCGCTGCACGAAGAACGCGTTGCCACCGTACGCGCGTGGAGAGTTGTAGCCGGTGAGCCAGACGCCTTCGTCGAGTTGATGCGGGAAGACGTCGACCTGCACCGGCTCGCGACCTGAGCCGATGCTCCCGGTGGGGCACGCCAGGAGTGCACGGCTCATCGCCCGTCGGTCCTCGTCGGTCTCGGGCTGCTTCACGACGAGCGACAGGCCGTCACGCTCTTCGATGAGTCCGGGCGCGCACTGCCGCGAGGCGTCGCAGCCCATGCACGTGTCGTCGACGAACCACTCGCCTGGAGCGTTACCGGGAAGTCTGCGTCGGGGGTTCGCCATGAGGTCGTGAATGACGACGTGCGAGCGTCAGAGCAAGCAACACGAGTGCTGGCGTGAAGTCGGTGGTCGCACACCCACAACCGGTCGGCGCGGTGCCCCCACCTGCTCCGCCTCCGGCGCTCGCCGTTCCTCCCGCGCTCGCCGTTCCTCCTGCGCTCGCCGCTCCTCCTGCGCTCGCCGTCCCTCCTGCGCTCGCCGCTCCTCCTGCGCTCGCAGTTCCTCCTGCGCTCGCTGTTCCTCCTGCGCTCGCCGTTCCTCCTGCGCTCGCAGTTCCTCCTGCGCTCGCCGTTCCTCCTGCGCTCGCAGTTCCTCCTGCGCTCGCTGTTCCTCCTGCGCTCGCCGTTCCACCACCCGCACCGCCGCCCATCGCGGATCCAAACTCGTACGCTCCGATATCGATGACGCCCACGACTGCGCGCGGCTCGACGACGCCCGGCGTGATCATTCTCCTCGGCGGCTGCGACATCGGCGCGCCAAGCGGATTCGGAAACGCCGCCCCCGGCGGAGAGGGGAACGTCATCGTTCCCGCGTTCACGAGCGGGCTGCCCATCAACGGCCGGTAGTCGAAGCCCGCAGGCATCGTGAAGCCGGGATCCGTTCCAGTCACCGTGTTCGTCCACTCCGTCACGGTGCCGGCCGCGCCAGTCTGCACCCAGTTGTTCGTTCCGCTGATCCGCCGCGTGCCGCCGACCCACTGCATCTCCATCGAGTTCGCACGCATCACGTTCAGCGTTCCCGTGCCGGCGACGACCATCACGTTGTTGTGCATCTCGACGCTCTCGAGCTGGTCGAAGAGGCGAAACACGGCGCTCCCGTTCGGCTGCACGATGATGGTGTTGTTCACGAACCGGTAGCGGCCCTTCGACCACCCGGTTCCATCTCCGCCGATGCGCGCGACGAACGTGGTCGCTGTCTTCCGCAGCACGTTGCCGACGACCTCGGAGTCTTCGCGCGCGGTGTCGACGTTCCACCCCGCGGGAGCGCCGCCCGGGTCGGGGCCGATGAGCTCGAGCTCGTGATACACGGCGCCTTCGATCCAGTTGAAGTGAATCTCGTTTCGCTCCGCGCGCGACTTCACGTTGTTGCCGCCGTTCGCGTCGTGCAGCCAGCAGTACCGCATGCGGAACACACTGCCCGGGTGCGCGACCTCGTCGGTGGCCATGTAGACCTGATGCTCCTGGGTGCCGTTGCCGCAGTGGTGCACCTCGACGTGCTCCATCAAGAGACTGCCCGAGTCCTGATCAGCGCCGAGCACGCCATGCGCGGGGCAGTCGTGCACCACGCTGTCACGCAAGGTGACGTCGTCACCGTGATGGTAGAAGCAGCGCGACGTTCCGCCGGTGAGGTCGAAGCCCTCGACGACGACGTGATCAGCCTGCACCTCGATGGTGTTCGCGCCGCCCATCAACCGCGGCCGCGCGCCGTTCACCCGAAGGCCCACGAGCCGAATCGGATTTCCGGGCTGGCCTGACTTCGTCCACCGCACAGCCGAGTACGTCGCGTTGCCGTCGACCTCGACGACGTCTCCTGCGTTCACGGTGCTCTGCTGCACCGCCGACAGCTGCGTGAGGGAGCGCGTGGGCCCAACCCGAATCGTGGCCGCGAAGACGGGAGCTCCGACGAGAACGACGACGAGCGCGAGACGCATGACTCCGAACTGTAGGCAGGAATCAGCGCAGCGCCGTCACCAACTTCGGCAGCAGCACCTCGGCGCCGCCATGCAGTTCGGTCACGTTGGGAAACGGAGCGGGCTCGAGGTTCACGTTCACCACGCGCGCGCCCGACACCTGCGCAGAACGAATCGCCGAGCTCGTGATGCCGACCGAGAACGAGGTGCCCACGAAGACGATGACCTCGGCGTCGTCGAGCGCGCGCCGCGCCCGGTGCGCCTGATACTGCGCGTGCCCGTCGTAGTACTCGTCGAAGAGCAGCACGAGCGGCCGCATGGGCGCTCCGCAGTGACGGCACAGCGGAATCACGCCCGCGTCGAGCTTCGAGAGATCGACGGACGGCTCCGGGTGGTCGATGCCTTCGCAGCCCGAGTCCGACGCGCAGATGAAGCGGTCGTGCCTTCCATGAATCTCGATGAGCTTCGCTTCGGGGTGGCCCGCGGAGCGATGCAGGCCGTCGATGTTCTGCGTGATGACGAGGTCGTTGGGCCCGCGCGCGACGAGCATCACCAACGCCTCGTGCCCTGCGTTCGGGCGAAGGTCGGTCTTCAGCAGCTCGCCGTGCGCGCCGAGCCAGAACGTCTTCCACCACGCCGCCGGGTCCACGAGGAACTTCGAGCGCGTGCCCCACTCGAGCACGTACTCGCCCCACACCGCGTTGGTGCCGCTGCGATACGCCCGAATGCCGCTCGGCACCGAGAGCCCCGCGCCGCACAGGTACAACACGCGCCGCGCCTGCTTCAGCCAGCCGGCCACCTGGTTCAGGTCGTCCATCGCTCCATGATGCCTCGCGCGCTTTGCATTCCTTCACGGAAGAATGGCCAGACCGGCGGTACACAGCCGCCATGCGAGTTCTCATCCTCGGTGCGACGGGAATGATTGGGCAGGGCGTGTTGCGGGAGTGCCTCGCCGACCCCGACGTCACCAGCGTGGTCGTCGCAGGGCGCACACCCATCGGCCAGACGCACGCGAAGCTCACCGAGCTGCTCAGCACGGACCTCACGAACTGGACCAGCCACGAAGCGCAGCTCGCCGGCATCGACGCCTGCTTCTACTGCCTGGGCGTCTCGTCGAGCGGCATGAGCGAGGCCGACTACACCCGCATCACCTACGACTACACGATGGCCCTCGCGACGAGCCTCCACCGGGCCTCACCGTCGGCCACCTTCTGTTTCATTTCGGGAGCCAGCACCGACGCGACCGAGAAGGGCTCCGTCATGTGGGCGCGCGTGAAGGGCCGCGCAGAGAACGCGCTGGGGCGCATCGGTTTCCGGCAGCTGTTCCTGTTCCGGCCCGGCTACATCCAACCGATGGACGGCATCGTGTCGAAGACGACCTCGTACCGCGTGATGTACGCCGTGATGAGCCCGCTCTACCCGGTGCTCAAGCGCCTCGCGCCGAAGATGGTGACGTCGACGCGGCAGCTCGGTCGCGCCATGCTCGCCGTCACGAAGCGCGGCTTCCCAAAGCAGGTGCTCGAGAGCACCGACATCAACCTCGCGGCGCAGTGAGTCACGAAAGCGGTGCAGCGCAACCGCGCTCGTCGCAAGCCTTGCAGCCCGACCTTTCCCCAAGTCGTTGATCAGCGAGTTGGCCCCGCGCTTGCTCTGCGTCAGCCGCCTGCGCCTGGGGGATACATGAAGCCTGACGTTCTGGTGGTCGAGTCAGACATCTCAGCTTTCGCCATCGCCGACCGGCGGCTGCGCGACCGGTTTCATCTGGTGTGGGCGCCCTCGTATGAAGCAGCCCACACGGCCATGAGCCGCCTCGCGTTCGATGCAGTGTTGACCCGCGCTGACGACGACCCGAGCTTCGCCTTCATCTCGCGCGCGTCGTCCGAGCACCCCGCCATCCCCGTGATCGCGATCGCGCAATGGGAGGTACAGGGTGACCGCGCGGCGGCCAGCGGCGCGACCGACTGGGTTTCAGCGCCAGTGAACTTCCATCGCCTCGCGGCCGTGCTCGACTTCGTCGTCGTCAACGCACAGCGCCAGAGCCCGAAGCTCGAGACGCACGGTCACTTCATGGTGGCGCCGGCCTGAGCCGTCACCAGACGTACGGAATCAGCGCGCGCCGGTTCTGCGGGTAGTCGGGGAACGTCTGTCGATACCAACGCCAGTGAGCGCGGGCGCGAGGCACCAGGTTGGCGGCGGTGTACGCGGCGAAGGCGAGCCCGGCGAGCGACCACGCGGCGAGCGAGAACCCGAGCCACTCGAGCAGTTCGCCGAAGTAGTTCGGGCACGCGATGAGCTCGTACAAGCCGCCGCGCGGAATCGAATAGCCCTGGTCCTTCGGCCCTCGCAGCGCACGCAGCACGGCGTCTGACCAGACGTTGATGCCGAACCCGATGAGGAAGATGACGGCGCCGACGATGAAGCGCGGCTCCAGCAGCCAGCTCGCGGGGTAACGGTTCTCGACCGCCAGCCAGCGCCCGTTCAGGTACGCGTTGAAGAGGTTGAAGCCGATGGCCATCGCCGCGATGACGACTGGCATCGTCTTGCCGTCGGCGCGCATGCGAAACGGGAAGATGAAGGTGCGGTTGCAGTAGTGCAGCAGCCACAGGCCCAGCAGCGCGATGGCTCCGGGTTGGAGCGGCGCTTCGCCCGTGAGGTGAAACCCGAGCAGCGCGAAGACGGCGGGGCTCTCCATGAGCACCCAGCCCAGCCGCGCGGGAATCATCGGGCCCCAGCCCGCGCGCGTGTACCGGCCGTACGGCGCGGCGATGAACGAGACCGCGATGACGGTCGCTGCGCCGAGCCCGAACATCCACCACACCAGGGAGTCGCTCATGGTCGGTGCGGAACTACGCGAAGAACGGGTTGAGGTCATTCATCTGCTTCGCGCCTTCGTTCTCGGCTAACGACGCACGCATGGAGTCCTCCGTTCTGCAGCGCATCGTCGTGGTGCTCGTTCGACCCGAGGGCCCGCTCAACGTTGGCAGCGTGGCACGGCTGTGCGGCAACTTCGGCTGCGCGCTTCGACTCGTGCAGCCCATCGCCGACCGCGACTCGTCCGAGGCGATGAAGATGGCGCACCCGCAGCAGACGTTCCTCGCGCAGGCGCCGGTGTTCTCGAGCGTGCGTGACGCGCTCACCGACGTCTCACTCGCCATCGCCACCTCGTCGAAGCTGCTCGACGCCGTCGAGACGCCGGTGCTGTCGGCCGCGCGCGCGAAGCTGATGCTGCCCGCTCCAGCGGAGCGTGTGGCGCTCGTCTTCGGCAACGAACGCACCGGGCTCTCGGTCGACGAGGCGGAAGCATGTCAGCGCGTGGTGCGACTGCCGACGCCTGGCTCCGTCGACAGCTTGAACCTGAGCCACGCAGTCGCAGTGACGTTGACGCTCTTCGCTGCGGCGCTGGAGGGTGAGCCCGAGTTCCGTGCGTCGCAGACCTCACGCGCCGAACTGCGCGAGTTCATCACCCGGCAGCTCGACGCACGTGGCTTCTTCAAGGGCGGAGACAAAGCGCGCGCATCGTTCCGCCCTCGCCTCGAAGAGCTCACCGACAAGATGGACCTGAGCGAACGTGACGTGGCGTTGCTCACCGACGTGCTGCGCGTGCTCTCGGCTCAGTCGCTGTTGGACCAGAGCAGGTAGAGGCCGAGCGGCTGGCGCGAGATGGCAGCGGCCGCAACCAACTGGTCGAGCAATTCGTCGTCCATGAGGCCGGGTCCGTCGGGGCTCCAGGTGAACCACTCCGAGAGCACCTTCGGGTCGACGGGCACCGACTCGGCGAACGCCTCCCACGCGCGGGTGAAGGGCGGAATCGGCAGATAGCCCATGAAGACGTCGCTCACGGCCTTCGCTGGTAGCTCTTCACCAAACGTGTAGCCAAACGCCTGGAAGCGACGATCAACGGGGTACTCCGGTGGAGCGGGTTGCTCCGAAATGCTGCCGATGCCGCCGAGCAGGCGCTTCACGTCTCTGTGAGCGGGCGCGTCTTCGACTCGAAAAATGACGCCCGTGACCTGTTCGTGAGCGCACGAGTAGCCGGCGTATTGGTGCTCGACGGTGATCAGCCGCGAGGTGGCCTCGACGTGATCCATCTCGTGCGACTTCGACCGAATGCGCCCACGAACGCCGATCATCAGAAACGCCAGCCCGAGCCGCTCGTCCCAGCTGTCGAGAATGATCCGCTCCATGAGCACGCGTGACGGAGCCGACCTCTGTCTCTGACCATTCGTGTCAGGGCATTCGTGTCAGGCCTGCACGTAAGGCGTCGCGCTTCTTCACGTGCGTGGCTGGCACCTCGATTGCTCACGACTGCGGCGCCATGAGCAGAGCAATCACCATCCTTCTTCTTCTCGCCTTCGCAGCCTGCGGTCAGGGAGCCAGCTTCGTCGTGGGTCAAGCCTGGTGTCTGAGCGACGGCATGTGCAGCGGCGGGCAAGTCTGCGTGCACGAGCACGCCCACGACGGCGACTGGGACGCGTGCTTCCTTCCCTGTGACACCGGCGGCCGCTGCCCCTCGGGAACGACGCGCTCCGTCTGCCCCGACTCACCGAGCGGCGACGCCTGCACCCGCGACGACGGGCGAACGAAGGCCTGCTTCTGCCGCTGAAGCCGGCGCTGCGTTTGGTACATGCGCTCCATGAACCTCTCGTGGGACGACCTGCGCTACCTCGAGGCGCTCGAGCGCACCGGCAAACCGGGCCACGCCGCGCGTGAGCTGGGCATCTCGTTGTCGACGTTCTACCGCCGCGTGTCCGAGCTCGAGCAGCTGGTCGGCCGGCTGTGTCTCAAGCGCAGCGCGTCGGGCGCCTCGCTCACCGAGTTCGGCCACTCGCTTGCCATCATCGGCCGCCGCACGCGCACGGGCCTCACCGAGGTGTTCGCCGAGCTGCGCGCGAACGAGACCGCCGTCGAAGGTGAAGTGAGCCTCACCACCGTCGTCGCGTTGCTGCCGCTGCTCGAAGCGCCGCTGGCCCGCCTGACGCAGGAACACCCGATGCTGAACGTGAAGCTGCACCTGGGCGATGACGGGCCCTCGGTGCGGCTGCGCGAGGTCGACGTGGCGCTCGGCGTGATGAAGCGGCCGCCGCAGGGCTGCTGGGGCCGCAAGCTGGTGCAGCTGCCCGTCGGTGTGTTCGCCACGACAGAGGCCGCCGCCCGCAAGCCGCGCCGCTGGGTGGTGCGCTCGCTGGCCGAGGTGACGTCGCCCGAGTCTGCGTGGGAGCGCCAGCACGCCACCGACTTCGCAGTGCGCGCTCCGTTTCACGCGCTCGTGCCGCTGTGCGCCGCCGGGGTGGGCCTGGGCTTGATGCCGCGGCTCCTCGCGAGTCAGCACCCGCAGCTCGTCGAGGTGAAGGAGTTCGCGCCGCTCGTGACCTCGCTCGAACGCACGGTGTGGCTGCTCACCCACCCCGACCTTCGCCGCACGCCACGCGTGGTTGCGTTGATGGGCGCGCTGGCGACCGCCTTCGAGACCTGATCCACCTCACGCCGGGCCGTTCATCTTCCGTTCATCCGACGCTCCGTAGGGTTCCTCTCGTGCCTGCCGCTCTCTCACCGGCACGAGGAGAACTCGATGAAGCGCGTCAAAGTCTGGGACCCCGCCGTTCGACTCTCACACCTCGCGATGGGCGTGTTGGTGCTCGCCGCGTTCCTCACGTCGGAGGAGGACGACACGTTGCCGCTGCACATGCGCCTCGGGCTCGGCCTGCTCGGCGTGGTGCTCTTCCGCGTCGTCTGGGGCTTCGTCGGCTCGACGCACGCGCGCTTCAGTGACTTCGTGAAGGGCCCAAAGGCGGTGCTGACGGCGGTGCGCAGCATGGTGCGCGGAAAGCCGGAGCACACGCTCGGTCACAACCCCGTCGGCGCGCTGATGGTGGTGACGCTGCTGGTGCTGCTCGCGTTCGTGACGATGACGGGCATCGTGATGGGCCTCGGCCCCGACTGGAGCGGCCCGCTCGCGCTGTCGAAGTCGACCCTGCACCTCGTGAAGGAAGTGCACGAAGGCGCGGCCGAGGCGTTGCCGGTGCTCATCGTGCTGCACGTGCTCGGCGTCATCCTCTCGTCGGTGCTCGAGAAGCAGAACCTCATCGGCGGCATGGTGACGGGCTTCAAGCGGGCCGACGACGCGCACGTCGAGCCTGGCGCTCCTTCGGCGTTGCGGCTCACGGCCGGGTTTCTCATGGCGGTGGTGCTCGCAGCGGCGGTGGTGCTCGGGCTGTGGCGCGTGCTCCCGAGCGGCGTGGCCGACGCGGCGCCGGCGTTGTTGTCGACCTACGAGCAGCAGGCGCGCGCGGAGTCACCGTCGTTCGAGCGCTTCGACGTCGCGCGAGGCAAGGCGCTCTACTTCACCGAGCACCCGACGAAGAACGGCGCCACCTCGTGCGCCACGTGCCACTCGCCCGATGCGCGCCAGGAAGGCCGTTCTCCCGTCGGAAAACGCATCGACCCGCTCGCGCCCTCGGCCAACCCCGACCGCTTCACCGACGCCGCGAAGGCGATGAAGTGGTTCGACCGCAACTGCACGCAGGTGCTCGGCCGGCCCTGCACCGCCGTCGAGCGCGGCGACTTCCTCACGTACCTCTCATCACTCTGACTGGAGCCATCTCATGAACCGGAACCTCGCGTTGCTGTTCACTGCTGCCTTGCTGCTCGGCGCCGTCGTCGCGAACGCCGACGATGATGATGACGACGAACACGAACGTCCGCGTGCTGGAAAGCGGGCTGCGGTCGCCCGCACGACGCCGGAGTGGAAGGCGTACGATGCCGAGTGCGGCAGCTGTCACCTCGCGTTTCCACCGAACCTGCTCCCGGCCGCGTCGTGGAGGTTGCTGATGGGCGGGTTGAGCGACCACTTCGGCCAGAACGCGACGGTCGACGCGGCGACGAAGCAGACACTCGAAGCGTGGCTCGTGAAGAACTCAGGAGGTCCGCTGCCGAACCCCACGCTGCGCATCACGAAGACGGCCTGGTGGGTGCGGGAGCACGACGAAATCGCTCCCTCGGTCTACGCCCGCAAATCCATCACCAGCGCCGCGAACTGTGGCGCCTGCCATACGCGCGCGAATGAGGGTGCATTCGGCGAGCACGAGGTGAGAATTCCCCGCGATGCGCCTGCTCCTCGCTGAAGACACGGTGGCCCTCGCGAAGAGCCTCGCGCAGGGCCTCACCGAAGAGGGCTTCACCGTCGACGTCGTCGGCGATGGCGAGTCGGCGCTGCACCTCGCGACCGAGGTGGCGTTCGACGTCATCGTGCTCGACCGCATGATGCCGGCAGGTGACGGCCTGTCGGTGCTCAAGGCGCTGCGGAAGAAGAACGTCGCGACGCCGGTGCTGTTGTTGACCGCGCTCGGTGAGGTGCACGACCGCGTCGATGGGCTCGAAGCCGGCGCTGACGACTACCTCGTGAAGCCGTTCGCCTTCGCGGAGCTGCTCGCGCGTGTTCGGGCGTTGGTGCGTCGCTCGGCCGGCAAACCGTCGAACGTAGTGACGGTGGGCGTGCTCTCGCTCGACCTCGGCGCGCGGCTCGTCTCGGTGCGCGGCGTGGCGCTGGAGTTGACGGCGTCGGAGTACTCGTTGCTCGAGCTCCTCGTGCTGCAGCCCAACACCACCTGGTCGCGCACGCGGCTCGTCGAACACCTGTACAACGAAGAGAGCGACCGCGACTCCAACGTCATCGACGTGTTCGTGGCAAGACTGAGAAAGAAGCTCGACGCGGCGGGTCTACCGAACGTCATCGCCACCCCACGCGGAGCCGGGTACCGCTTCGACCCCGCGGCGGTGCCCGCATGACGCTGAGACTGAAGTTGATGGTGTTCGTCGCCGGGCTGCTCGCGCTGGTGCTGACGGGGCTGGGGCTCGTGGTGTCGGGCGGCATGAAACGGTGGACGCTGGAGGTCGTCGACGCCGAGCTGTCGCGACGTGCGCTGGCGCTTGCCGACTCGATTCATCAGGAGCACGGCCGGCTCGAGCGTGCGGGTGACGATGATGATGGACCGACCGTGACAGCGCGCGGCTGGCCGTTTCGCGTCGAGCGTGAAGGTGGCGCGGTGGTGCTGCAGGAGGGCCGGTGGCACGTCGAGGAGTCGCTCCCATCGAGTGGCGCCACCACCGTCTCGACGAAGAAGGGACCGCTGCGGGTGTGGTCGATGACGTTCGCGCCGCGCGTGGAGCATCACGACGAGGCGGAGCGGTATGTGCTGCGGGTGGCGGCTCCGCTCGAGGCGTTCTCGGGGTTGGCCGACCGGGTGTGGCTCGGGCTGCTGCTCGCGCTCGGTGTGGCGATTCTGCTCGGTGTCGCTGGAGCGGCGGTGCTCGCCCAGGTCTTCCTCGCGCCGCTGCATCGCCTGACGACGTCGGCGCGTACGCTCGATGCGACCTCGACGAGCGCGAGACTCGACGTGGGCGGGCTCGACCCAGACTTGAAGAGCCTGGCTGAGGCGTTCAACGGGGTGCTCGCGCGATTGGCGGCGGCGTTCGAGACCCAACGGGCGTTCACGGCGCGCGCGAGTCACGCGTTGCGAACGCCACTGGCGGCGGTGCTTTCTCAAGCCGAGGTCGCGCTGAGACGAGAGCGGTCTGCGCAGGAGTACAAGACGGCACTCGACGACATCGCGGGGTCGGCGCGTGACTCGGCGAAGCTGGTCGATGGCCTGCTCGCACTCTCCCGCGCCGACGCGACGGCGCCGGTGGAGCGGACGAAGGTCGACGTGAACGAACTGCTCGCCGAGGTGAAGCGGTTGTTCGATGCGCGCGCACAGGCGAAGTCAGTCGACCTCGGCGTCATCGCTCCACCCGGCCTCGAGTGGCTCGCGTCGAGAACGCGGCTGCGGGAGCTGCTCGATGCGCTCCTCGACAACGCGCTGACGTACACACCCGAGCACGGGGTCGTTCGGGTCGAAGCCACGGCCACCACGCTCGAGGTTCGAGACAGCGGCCCCGGAATTCCTGCCTCCGAGCGTGAGCAGGTCTTCGAGCGCTTCTTCCGCGGCAGCGGCGCTCAGGGAACTTCGGGCAGCGGACTGGGCCTTGCCGTCGTGAAAGCCATTGCCGAAGCCGACGGTGCCACCGTGAGCATCGACACGGCGCCCGAAGGCGGAGCGTGCGTTCGCGTTCGTTTCGCCAGCTGATCTCTGTACGCTCGCGACATGAAACCGGGCGCAGCGGCGGCTTCACCGCGGGTCAGCTCGACGGCCCTGGCTGAAGCGACGCTCGACGCTGCTCGACATCGCGCCCTCGACTGGAAGGCGCTTCCTGTGTGACTCAGTAGTTCTCGGGGCTGTGATTCTGGCCGTGGCAGCGCAGCCGGCATGACCCGGGAGTCCATTGCGGTTGGCCCACACCACCCGGCCCCTGAATGTTCGGCGAGAAGTTCACGCCCTTCGCATAGGTTTGATTTCCGCTCACCACTGCGCCGCGCGTGCCGTGTGTATTGAAATGACACTCGCGGCAAATGGCGTTGCCCATGCCTGCGCCGGGCGTGTTGATGTCGCCGGCTCCGCTGCCTTTGGTGTTGATGCTGTTGAGGTGCATGCCGTGGTAGCGGAACGAGGTGTCGATGCGCGTGCCCGAGCTCGTGGTCCGGAAGGGCCCGCTCGCGTGGCAGATGAAGCAGAGCGAGAACTCCTCGAGCGTGAAGTCGTTGGTCGTCGAGCGGGGCTTGAGCGTCGCGCGGTACGGAGCCCGCAGCA
The DNA here is from genome assembly GCA_016879935.1 of Archangiaceae bacterium. Classification (GTDB taxonomy): domain Bacteria; phylum Myxococcota; class Myxococcia; order Myxococcales; family Myxococcaceae; genus Xiheimicrobium. The sequence continues at coordinate 47,178 of JAACJQ010000334.1, forward strand.
GCGCGCCTGAAGACGGCGTGGTGACGGTCGAGCCGTGCGGCCCCGAGGGCACTGCTCCCGTGTACGTCGAGACGAGCGACACGTTGCGCGGCATCGCGTCGTTGTTGTGGCAGTCGGCGCAGGTGATGACGGAGTTCGTCGAGAGGTGCGGCAAGCCCGTGCCTCCGTCGAGGCTGTTCGACATCGTGCTCGTCACGTTGCGGCCCGGGCCCTCGACCGGGTGGAACGATTCGTTGGCAGGGTTGAACACCATCGCAAGGTCGGTCTGGCCCGCGGGTCGCGTCGTCCACGACGAGTGGCACTTGAAGCACAGCTCGTACTCCTTCACGGCCGTGGTGTTCGACGCAGGGAGCGCCGTGTACGCCGGCACCGTGCCTGCCGCGCCGTTCGTCACCTGGACCCGAGTGGTACCGGAGAGAACGGCGCCGGCTCGAGCCGCATGCGGGTTGTGACAATCACTGCACTCGGCGTGGCGCGAAGCCGTTCCAAACGAAGCCGACACCGTGCCTTCGTTGGTGCGATGCACGCCGGCGATCGTCGTGACGGGATGCGCCCTCACCTTCGTGACTTCTGCCGCGATGTTCGTCGACGCGGGCCCCGAGCCGTCGTGACACGCGAGACAGAGCGCCTCTTCGCGAAAGAACTCGAGGTTCGGCACCAGCCCCTGGCCGTCCCGGGCGCCGTGCGGTGTGTGGCAGTTGACGCACTTGCCCGAATCTCCAGCCGGCCTCGCAGCGGGTACCGGGCCTGGCCACCGCATCGTCGTCGCGGTCGCGTGGCTCGCTGACACGAACGCCGTCTGCCCTGCGTAGACCTGACTCGTCCCTGCCGAGACGTGACAGGTGAAGCACAGCCCGTTGTCATTCGCCGTGAAGAGCGTTGGCGTGCCGGGCGTTGGCGTCTGCCGCGTCGGGTGACACTGCATGCAGTGCCCACGAGGAATGGACGAGAGGCGCGACACGCCCGTGGTCTGACTTCCATGCGCGGTGAGGTGGAAGACCTGGTCTCCTCCGCCGGCGAGCGAAGCAGACGAGGCGAGCGCCACCATCGCCGTCAGTATTGATGGCAGACGTTGCATTCGACGTTCACCGAATCAGGGCGGAAGGGGTGGCCATTCACCACGGCGGTCTGCGACTTGTGACACGACACGTTCGAGCAGGAGTGATTGGTCTGCGAATACGTCGCACCCGCGAGTGACTGCATTCGACCGGCGGACGACACGGAGTTGACCGCATCGAACGCGACGTCGGGCAGACCGTTCACGTGCGCCGCAAAGCCCGTGATGGGCACAGGGCTGTACATCGACACGCCTGCATTTCGCGAAGTGCTGTTGGGTGCCGTCACCGTGTCGCGATGACAGGTGCGGCAGTTGAGCGGCGCGTCGTTGTGATTGAAACCGTGCCCGCTCTCGAGGCCTGCGCCGTTGAGGAAGGAGTGTGTCTGGCCCGCGCCATGGTTCGTCGGCTCCGAGGTGCGCACGGGGAAGCCGTGACAGCCGCTACAACCCAATCCGGTGCTTCCCCACACCACCGGCTGCAGTTGTCTCGAGACATCGACTGCATACGCGGGGTAGCTCACTGGGAAGCCGGCGAACGAGAAGTCGATACCGGGGCGTGGAACGGTGTCGGGTGTGACGACCGATGGGCCGGAGTGGCAGTACGTCGTGCAGGTGCCCTGGGTGTACGGCAAGCCCGCGTCGTCGGTGAAGACGGTCGCGCCTGGCGTGTACGCGGCGAGGGGCGCGCGCGCCTTCAACGAGTTCGGTGGTGCGAGCGGCGAGTAGAGCTCGATGTCGGCCCTGCCTCCGCTCAGGTGCCGCGACGAGTCCATCGGGTGACATTGACCACAACCGAACGCGTAGCCGGTCGTGCTGCCGGTCGACGCCGCGGTCGAGAGATTTCCATACAGCCGCGAACCCTGGGTTCCCGTGTGGAGGAGGTGTGTACCGGTTTGCGGTGGCAACGCGTGACAACTGCCGCACGAGACCTGCGCCTCGACCTGCCCGTTGATGTGGAGCGAACCGTCGACGAAGCCGCCGTCAGGCCCGATGACTGCTCCGTGGCAGGTGCTGCACTGCGGGTTCTGTGGGTGCGGCCCACCCGGCGGGAGCGCGTGGCACGTTCCACACGCCGTCTGCGTTCCATTCACGGTCGTCCATGTCGGGGTGGTGTTGGAGCCTGCTCCACCATCGATGGTCTGCCCGTGACAGTAGGTGGAGCAGGTGTTCCCGTTCCACGTCGGCTGCGCGCCGCGAGACTGGGCCGTGGCGCCGAAGTGCACCTCGGCCGGGAGCACGCCGATGTGGCCCGGGTCATCGACGCGCGTAGGCACGGTGTGACAGTCGTCGCACGTCACCTCGGCGTGCCAGCTCGAAGGCGTCAGGTGCGAGCGATGTGCGCCGACGCCTCGGGCACTCGTGTTGTGATTGCCTTGCGTGTCTTTCGGCGGCGCCGGATTTCCATTGCTGCCATGGCAAGAATCACATGCGAGTGTGATGTCGAGCTTGCCGTCGATGTGCTTCTCGCCCTGCTGAAAGACGTCTTCGTGGCAGGTGGCGCACATCAGCGGCTGGACTGCAGGGTGCGGTGGCGGCGGTGGAATGCCGTGACACCGGCCACAGACGCTCGCAGGCCCAGTCACCCAATCGGGGTCCGTGAAGTTCCCGCCCGTGAGCGTCACGCCGTGGCAGTAGGTACCGCAGGTGTTGCCATTGAACTGCGAGGTGACGTTCGCCGCGTTGGCGATGGGCCCGAAGGTGAGCTCCGCAGGCGCGGGGTCGATGTGGCCGGGCTCTTCGATGGTGGCTGGAACGCGGTGACAGTCTTCGCAGAGCACGGTGCGACGCCACGTCTTGACGAGCAGATGCTCCTGATGGGCGCCGACGGTGCGAGCGGTTCGGCTGGTGATGCCTTGCGAGTCGCGCGGTGGCGCTGCGTTCGAGGCGTTGCCGTGGCAGCTCGTGCAGGTGAGCACGACACCCGCGTCGACTTCGACTCCGGCGTCGACCTCGATCAGCCCGGCGTCGACTTCGCTGGCACCCGCGTCCACGACTCCGGCATCGATGACTCCAGCGTCGACGCCGCCATCGACGACCTCTCCCGCGTCGGGAGTTCCGGCATCGACCTCGAGCCCTGCGTCGACACCAGCATCGACGACCACCACACCACCATCGAAGGGCTCGCCCGCGTCGGTGGTGACGCCCGCGTCCTTCCCGGGCTCGACCATCACGCCTTCGCAGCTGCAGCCATGCAGCATGCCGAGCGCGAGCACCACCCAGACCGAATTCGGACTCCTCATGGGCCCCTCATCAGGAATCAGACCTGATGAAGTCCCAGTTGGCCACGACCCCGCGCCTGGCTTGCGCGCGGTCAACTCCTCACGGTGTGCACGGCTCGTTCAGCCCGCCGATGCAGCCACGAACCACCTTCAGCGAGCGCACCCACCCCGCGCCTTTTGGCGTCGACTTGCGGTCGAAGTCCCAACCGTCGAGGTGGTCGCTCTCCGGCTTCTCGATGGACTCGCGCAACACGGGCACGCCGTCGTCGAAGGAGAAGCGACGATAGAGGCCCGCGCTCCCGTCGCCCGTCACCTTCCTGAACGAGAGCAATTCCTTCTTCGCAGGGTCGAAGTCACGCGTGAAGACGAGCGGGTCGACCGTTCCATCGACGAAGGGGAAGTACAGCAATTGAAGTGGCGCAGCACCGCTCGCTGGTTTTCGTTCGTCCCACACGAAGTGCAGGAATTGTTCGTTGTACGCGCCGCTCGAGCACCGAACGCGCGCGACGAAGCGGCCAGGCGCGAGTGCATGAAAGAACACCGGCACCGACTCACCGAGCGACGCGGCCTTCAGGTCGGGCAAGTCACCGCAGCGCTCCGACCAGGGTGACTGCTTCAAGGCGGCATCGAGCTGAACGAGAAACTCCGCACAGCGATGCAGCACCCGGCGTTTCCCCTCGTGTGATTCGGCCGAAAACGAACAGTCCTTCGGCAGCGTGATGGAGCGGCGCAACTGTTGACCAAAAGCTGCGCTCGACAGCAGCACCGAGATGAGGACGACTCTCACAGGGGGTACCTCAACGTGGCTCCGAGCACGGTCACCAACACCAGCACCAGCGGCGCCAGCACGAGGAACACCAGAAACGTGTACCCCATCACGTCGCGCGCCTTCAGCCCGAACAGGCCGAGCACCGGCAGCATCCAGAACGGCTGCA
>JAACJQ010000335.1 GCA_016879935.1 Archangiaceae bacterium
CCGAAGCCGTAGTCACTGCAGGCAGAGCCTGAAGGCGCCCGGCAGCGTGGGCGCCGCGTCGACGATGCCCTCGGCGCACGTCGCAGACACCGCCGCGCCCGCATAGCCGCGCCCGGCGATGGTGCCGAAGTAGAACCGGAAGGCGACGTTGCGCTCGTGTGTCGACTGCCCCCACACGCCCTCGTAGCCGGCGTCTCGTGTGTCGATGCCGCCGTCGGGCAACAACGTCACCAGGCTGCTGAGCAATGAAGCGGGCGTGCACATGGCGAACGCAGTCACCGCCGACCCGAAGCAGGCGTCGAGTGCGGCTGGGCGTGGAGCGCTGATGGTGAAGACGTTCGTTCCGACGCCGGTGACCGCGAGCTGGAAGGTGGCGGTGTCGTTGCTGCTCTGAGGATCGGCCGTCTCGCTGGCGACGAGCGCCTGAATCGAACGCCACCCGAGTCCTGCGTCGGCCGCCAGCGTCAGCGCCGAGGTCGTGACGCCTTGCGCAGCGAGGTCTCCGACCTGACAGACGACTCGTTGTGGTGTCGACGCGACGCACCCCGCGCCCGAGCGAAACGAGAGCCCGAGTGGAATCGTCAGCGACACGCTCGCGTCGAGGGCCGCGCTGCCGCCGGTGTTGCGAACGCCTGCGTTGAAGACGACGGTGTCTCCACGTTCGACGGCCAACACGCCGAAGAGCTCTGGCAGCAAGTCGGGCGGGCCCGCGTCGAGCGCGCCTGCATCGAGCACACCTCCGTCGAAGACGCCCGAGTCGGTGGCTCCAGCGTCGGTGAGCCCGCCGTCGGGAGCTCCAGCATCCGTCATGGCGCCACCGTCGACGCCCGCATCGAAGGCGCCAGCGTCGAGGCCTCCGCCATCGTCGACGCCCGCATCGAAAGCGCCCGCGTCAGAGACTCCGCCATCGTCGACACCGCCAGCGTCGAAACCTCCATCGTCCGCGATGCCCGCATCGACCGTCAGCGTGCCGCCGTCATCGACCGCGCCATCGGTCGACCCTCCGTCTCTCGGGTGATTCGCGCCCAGCAAGACGTCGGCCGTGCAGGCCGGGAGCACCACCAACACCACGAGGGCAGCCAATCGTCTGATGGCCACAGGCTACCCCACGAGGGCGAGTTCATTGCTCGAAGCAGTACAGCGGCCGGGGCACTGCGCACGAGGCGACGCGGCTCAAGTCGGTCCAGTTGCTGCTGCCGTACGACCAGCCACCGACGACGACTGACGTGGGGGCTGCGGCAGAGGTCCAGTTCAGGCAGGTGAACGGGAGCGCGGCGCCCGTGACGTCGGTACCCGTGTAGACCTCGACGCCGCCTGCGAAGCTGCGTTGAGTGCCGAGCTCGGTGATGGCGATGCCCGTGTCGAGCGTGCCGTCGGTGAGGTCTGCGAACGAGTCGGCGACCTTGGTGCCGTTGAGCAGCACGTAGGGCCCGGCGAAGTTGGTGATTCGGCTGCGCGCGCTGATGGGCGTCGAGATGGAGCCTCCGCTGAGCCACGCCTTGTACGTGCCCGGCAGACTGACCGCCTGCGCGCGCGCCTGGCAGAACGCGTCGGCCTGGGCGAGCCCTCCGATGTCACCAGTGATGTTGGTGGAGGTGACGAAGACGCGCTTGGCGACGACGCAGGTGTTGCTGGCGCCGCAGATGGCGGGAAACACGCACTGGCTCGAGGTGGTGCACGTCGTGGGGCACAGACCATTCGTGCCGGCGCAGTAGAAGTTGGTGTTGCAGGTCGTCATCGTGCTCGCGAACTGATCAGCCGGGCACGCGTCGGTCGTGCCCGTGCAGCTCTCGCCGACGTCACAGACGCTCGCAGCCGCTCGGCAGACGAAGGTGTTCGGGCGCTTGGCGTCTCCCGGGCACGTGGAGCTGGTGCCGGTGCAGGTCTCGGCGACGTCACACGTGCCTTGCGAGGGGCGACAGACGAAGGTGTTCGGCTGCAGCGCGTTCGCGGGACAGTTGGGGCCCGTGCCCGTGCAGGTCTCTCCCACGTCGCAGACACCGGCCGCCGCGCGGCACGAGGTCGCCGCAGACGCGAAGACATCGGCCGGGCACGCACCGCTGGTGCCGTTGCAGACCTCGACCACGTCACACACACCCGCGACGTTTCGACAGACGGTGTTCACCGCAGCGACGGCATCGGCCGGACATGCCGCCGACGCTCCGCTGCACGACTCGGCGATGTCGCAGTTGCCCGCCGCGGGGCGGCACACGTTGCCGCTCTGGAAGGCATCGGTCGGACAGCTTCCGCTGGTGCCGTTGCAGACCTCGGCGACGTCACACGTGCCCGCGGCGCTTCGGCACACCGTGCTCGCGGCCACGACGACGTCTGCGGCACAAGTCGCTGAAATGCCGGTGCACGACTCGGCGACGTCGCACGTGCCCGAGGCTGGTCGACAGATCGTGCCGGTCTGGAGAACGTCACTGGGGCACGCCGCGCTCGAGCCCGTGCACAACTCGGTCACGTCACATGGGCCGGCTGCGAGCCGACAGATGGTGCCGGAGCCCGAGAGCGAATCGGCCGGGCACACCCCCGCGTTGCAGGACTCACTGAGATCGCACCCGCCAGTCGAGGGACGACAGGTGGTGCCGTTCGGGCGGGCCTGACAGGCTCGTGCTCCGTTGCAGAAGCCGGTCTGACAGAGCGTCGCGGGCACGTCGGCGCATTCGTTGTTCGGGTCGGTGCCCGCGGTGATGGGGCTGCAGGTTCCGTTGGCGACTCCGGTGCGCGCGAGCACGCAGGCCTCACAGAGGCCGTTGCAGGCGACGTTGCAGCAGACACCGTCGGTGCATTGTCCGCTCTGACACTGCGTTCCACCAGTGCAGGTCGCGCCGTTGGCGAGCAGCACGCTGCCACCAGCTGAACCACCGGCCGTCGCGGATCCACCGGCGGTTGCTGTTCCGCCAGCACTTGCAGTTCCGCCCGCACTCGCAGTTCCGCCTGCGCTCGCAGTTCCACCAGCGCTCGCGGTTCCGCCCGCACTCGCAGTTCCACCAGCGCTCGCAGTTCCACCAGCGCTCGCAGTTCCACCAGCGCTCGCAGTTCCACCAGC
>JAACJQ010000336.1 GCA_016879935.1 Archangiaceae bacterium
ACTGCGGCTGCGGGCGGCACCGCGGGTGGCGCGGCGACCGCGGGCGGCAGCGCGACTGCGGGCGGCATTGCGACTGCGGGCGGCACTGCGACTGCGGGCGGCATTGCGACTGCGGGCGGCACTGCGACTGCGGGTGGAGCAGCGACGGCTGGCGGGTCTGCTGATGCAGGCGACCTCTGCGCCGGCTACTCGACCAACTCCGACGCGGGACTCCTGACCGGAGCCACCGACGCGGGCTGCGGCTTCGAGTCCACCTTCGCCTTCTGCAACCGATACGGCGCGCAGTGTGGGTCGTTCACTGCCCTCGACCTGTGCGGTTCGTCGCGCACCGAAAACTGTGGCTCTCAGTGCTTCACCTCTTTCCCCACGACCTGCGGCGGAGGCGGCGTTGCGAACCTCTGCGGCTGCACCCAACTCCCAGACGACGTGCAGTGCCGTGGTGTCTTCGCGAATTGCGGCACGCTGGTTCGTGCCGACTTCCGTTGCGCGAATCCTCACTGTGTCGCGTCATGCGGAACCTGTACGGGCGGCGCGTCGTGTGGCGGAAACGGCATCGCGAACGTCTGTGCCATTCCCGGCTGCGTGCCCGAGTCTGACACCGAGTTCTGCGCTCGCGTCGGAGGCGCTGCCCAACCAGCGCCCGACAACTGCGGCGTTCCTCGCGTTGCGTGGTGCGGCGCTCCCTCGCTCATCGTGTTCACCGGCTACGACGCAGGCGTGTTTCACGACCTCGACGCAGGCATTCACTGCGTCTCAGGGCAGGTCCCGCTCAATCGCAACTGCATTCAAGGAATCACCGTCTCGCCCAATCTCGCGTTCACCACGTACACCTCGGTGACCTTCCAGCCGCGCTATGGCTCCGCGGGTCCCTTTCTTGGTCCCTTCGAGAGCAGCACGTTGCCCGGCATGGTGCTGCCGTCGGGGGTCACACCGACGCTGCTGATCAACGACCGGAGCGTTCATTCGGTCGCCTTCAACGGGTTGAGCAGCACCGGCACGCGCGATCGAACACACCTCGTACTGGGCGTGAACTTCACCCGCTCGGCGCCGCTCGGCACCGACTGCGGACAGTGGGTGGTCTACTGCTACGGCAAGGCGCAGTACTTCCTGCCGCCCTGACTCACGCCCCGTCGCTGGGCGGTCTCGTCAACCACGCGGCGATGAAGAGGTCGATTTCACCGCGCAGCACGTCCTTCATGCGTGGCGTCGCTTCACCGGTGCGCGGGTCTTCGACGCGGGCTCCACGACCGACGAAGTAGCGCCGCACCTCGGAGCCCCCCTCGGCCTGCCCATCGAGCACCGCGAGTGTGAGCGCCTTCAGCTCCTCGACCGTGCCGCTGCCGCTCAACGAGACCTCACGGCCGGTGCGCTCGTCACGCACCGACGACTCCGTCGCGACCTTCTCGACGAAGCGGCCCGCGCGCCGTTTCACCTCACGCGCCGAGAGCGTCATCGACTCCGCGACTTCGACGGGTGCCTGCGACGGCGTGTACAGCCGCAGGTACGCCGCCACGCGAGTGTCATCGTCGATGCGCCGGTGCAGGCCCTTCTCACCCGAGAGGAAGCCGAACACGCCCGGCCCGTGAACCTGGAGCACCGCGCGGCGCGGCTCGTCACCTTCGGCGAGCACCTTCACCTCGTAGCTGCGGCGCTGCGCCCAGCCCAGGTACATCGTCATCAGCTCGCGCACCCAGCCTTCACCCGCTTCACCATCGACGGCCGCGGCAATCTCGAGCCACGCATCATCGACGTTGCCTGCCGAGCCCGACGCCACGCGAGCCTCGGCGAGCTGCACTTCGCGGCCCACCTCTTCGACCGCGCGCACGGCCGCCGCGAGCTGCATCTCGCCCTTGGCGTCACGAGCCCTGCGCCGGGCGACCTGACATTGCTCCCGCAACCGGTCGAGCTCTGCGAGCTGCGCGTCGAGGGCGCGATACGTGCGCAACACCGCCGCCGCGCGTTCACCGTCGTCCCAGAAGCCGGGCGCCTGCGAGATGGCGAGCAGCTCGCGACGCTTCGTCTCGAGCTCGGGTCGCTTCACCGCCTGCGCGACGCCCGCAGCTCGGCCCACCAGCGCCTCGGCGGCGTGCACGAGCGCCTTCTGGTCGAGCCGCTTCTTCGACAACGCCGCGCCCGCTCCGGGCAACGTCGCCTGCGCCGTGGCTTCACGCTCACGCACGACCTTCGGCTCGGCGATGGCGTGTACGCGACCCTTGTGACTGACGACCTTCACGGGCGTCGACGGCGGCAACGACTGGCGCGCAATCTCCACCGCGAGCGCCGCCGTCAGCGACTTCTCGATTTCACGCTGCAGGTAGCGCGCGCCGTGCACGGGCGAGTAGCCGCGGTCGACGAGCAGCTCCACCACCTCGGGAGCGACCTCGACATCCAACTGCCGCGCACGAATGCCCTCACGCTCGAGCACGCGCCCGACTTCACGCTGCGCGATGCGCCGAATCTCGACCTTCCCCAGCGGGCGGAAGTGACAGATGGCGTCGAAGCGATTGAGGAACTCGGGGCGGAACGAGCTCGAGATGCGGCGGTCGATTTCGTCGAGCAGCTCTTCGTCACTGCGCGACGACGCGAAGCCGATGGGCCCCTCGCGGTACACCTCGGCGCCGACGTTCGACGTGCAGACGATGAGCGTGTTGTTGCACGGCACCGTCTCTCCGGCGGCGTTGATGAACTGCCCCTCGTCGAAGAGCTGCAGGAAGCGGTCGTGGCACTTCGCGTGCGCCTTCTCGAACTCGTCGAGCAGCAACACGGTGAAGACGCGGCCATCGAGCAGTCGCGTCAGCTCTCCGCGCTTCGAGTCGAGCGTCTGCGCCCACGGGTTGCCGAACAGCACGTTCTCGTCACCGTGGTCCGGGTAGTCGGCCATGTTGAGCCGAACGAGGCGCTCGTGGCTGCCGAACAGGTACTCCGCGAGCAGCTTCGCGAGGTGCGTCTTGCCGACGCCGGTCGGGCCCGCGAAGAGGAAGACGCCGAGGGGGCGGCGTGGGTCGTTCAGGCCGGCCTTCAGCAACGCCACGCTGCGCAGCACGGCCTGGAGCGCGTCGGTCTGCCCGAGCAACCGCGTGCCGAAGAAGCGGCTCACCTCGTCGAGGTCGAGCGGCACCTTGTCGTCGGCCATGAAGCGCGGCAGTCGGGTCGACGCACAGAAGCGCGCGAGCACGTCTTCACCGGTGACGCGATCTTTCGAGGTGCCGGCCGCTTCGGTGACCGTCTCCTTCAGCAGCTCGATGGCTTTGCGCGGCAGGCGCTGCGCGAGCAGGAACTTCACCGACAGCCGCAGCGCGATGTCACAGGCCGATGGGTCGATGGGCAGGCCGGCCTCGAGCTCGAGCTCTTCGGCCATGCGCCCGAGAATCCACCGGGCGCGCTCGTGAGTCGGCTCGTTGACGACGACGAGGTGCAGCCGCTCGCTCAACGTCTCGTCGGTGCGGAGCAGCTCGTGGGCTCGACGCAGGTCGGACTCGAAGACGAAACGCAGCCGTGACGCGCGAAGGGCTCTGATCAACACCGGCACCAGCGAGCTGCCCTGCACGAGCCCGACGTCGCGGAAGAAGATGATGGTCGGTTGCTCGGCGACCTTGTCGAGGAAGTCTTCGAGCAGCTCAGCGGCGCCTTTGGGCGTGTTGGTGCGCGCGAAGATGCCTGCCGCGGGAACCTCGAGCACGCGCACGCCCTTGAGGCCTTCGGGCGCGTTGCCCTGCGCGATGCGGCGGGCGAGTTCCTGCACGATGGCCGACTTGCCGACGCCCTGCTCACCCGCGAGGAGCGGCGCTTTTCCACCGCGGGTCAGCAACGTCGCCAGGTCGTTCGCCGCCTGATCGAGCCCGTGCCCCGTGGGCAGCTTTCCGTCTTTCGCGAGCGCGGTGAGGTCCCGCTCCACCAGCGCCAGCCACCCGTCGGGGCCCTCGGTGCGTGCCTTCTTCTTCGCCATGATGAGTTCGCCCCTCTCGACGGCCCGACGCCGGCACGACTGACGGGGCCGACCCTGCCACAGCGCGCGACGGCAGTGATGCGTGAATGTGTGCACGCGGGCAGGGCACGAAGCGCGCGGGCCGAGAAGCGGTGCGAGGGGTCATGCGAACGACGGTGCTGATGGTCTGCGTCCTGGTGGCGGCGTGCGGAGCACCGGTGTCACGCGTCGACGGTGGCGCTGGCGGAGGCAACTCGCTCGGCGGCGGCTTCGGCGGGTTTGGTGGCTCAGGTGGTGGAACGAGCAGCACGGGCGGTGGTTCGGCGGGCGGCACGGTCGTCACGGGCGGGGGGAGCGCGAGCTGTGGCTCGACCGGGCCCGTCGTGCTGCGCCAACTGCACGGCTCGTTCTCGGCGTACAGCCCCGGAGGCACCACGCACGTGGGTGGGCTCGACCCGTCGACGCGCCGAATCTTCACGCTGCCGCTCTCGACGACGCCGACGATGCAGTCGTTGATCACCGTTCGCCTCGAAGACGAGGGCACGACGCTGCGAGACGGTGGTTCGCGCGCCTTCGTCGAGACGGTGCCGGTGTCGGGCACGTTGCCGCTGGGCAACCTCACCGCCTCGGCGTTCGACGAACAGTCATGCGTGCTGACGGGCCTCTATTACACGCGGCCCGCGGGCTACGAGGTGGTGCAGCTGCAGGTCTCCGATGCCGGTGCGCGCTTCACGACGATGCAGCAGGTCGACCCGCCTGACGCGAACGGCTTTCTGCTGCAGACGATGTACGGCACGTCGTCGCGGCTCGGCGTGGTGGGCGGCAACGACCTTCGGCCGCTCACCATCACCGGCACGCAGGCGCAGTGGGGCGCCGCGGTTCCGGGCCAGCCGTACGCAGAGATCGTGACGTACGACCGCGCGGGCGACCGGGTGTTGGGCATCGGCAGCTACGAGTTCATGCCGCCCATGAGCGTCACCTGGCGCTCGACGGTGCAGGAGCGCTCCTCGACCTCGGCGACGTGGACGCCCATCTCGATGACGGGAACGGGCCTGGTGCCCATCACGCCGAACATGCCTCCGTACCCGTTCGTGGTGTGGGACGCGGCTGGTCAGCGGCTGCTCGCGACCTCCACGCGCATGGAGCTGCTGGGCACGATGATGGTGCCGGTGCCCACCGTGTTGGAAGCGAACCTGCAGACGCGCGCGTGGCGGGAGATTGGGCGCATCAACCAGACGATGATTTCGCGCGGGCCGTTCGTGCTCGACCGCGCGAAGCGGCAGTTCTTCGAAGCAGACCTCGCGAACGCCTTCTCGATGGCGCCTGGGCGGGAGTTGGAGCGCGCGGGCGTGAAGCTCACGGGCGCACTGCCCGGTGGAGCGCTCTGGAGCGTCGGCTCGGCGGCGCGTCACCCCAATGGCCTGCTGTATCTCTCGAGCGCGAACGGGCTGCTCACCTTCGACCCCTCGACCACCACGTGGAGCCGCGTGTCGGCCACCGTTCCGGCCGCGCACGGTGGCGGTGTGTCACTCGCGTACGACCCTGTCGGCGCGCGCGTGCTGATGCTGTTCGGTCAATCGCAGGGCACGGTGACGAACGCGATCTCGGCGCTGTCGGCCGATGGCAAGACGTTCAGCGCGGTGACGACACAGGGAACGGCACCTGCCGGGCGCACGAACGCGGGCGTCGTCGTCGTGGGCAACACGCTCGTCATCGCAGGCGGCTTCGCGGGCACGCAGGTGCTCTCGGACGTTCACGCGCTCGACCTCACGACGCTCACCTGGCGAAAGCTGGGCGACGTGACGGCGCGGCAGAACCCGGCGCTGCTCGTGCACGAGGGTGCCGTCGTGGTCGTCGGTGGCGTGGCGAATCAGTCGATGGCCGTGCAGACCGTGGAGCGGGTCGAGCTGTCGGGCTCGGTGCGCACGATGACGGTGAGCGGAACGGCGCCGATGAACGCGATGACGACGGCGCCCTTCGGCAGCGGGCTCATCGCCATCGACCTCGGCGGCACGGTCGACTTCGGGAGCAATCAGCTCTTCGAGCTGCGCCTCTCGGGAAACACCGCGACCTGGTCGAACTCGGATCCAGGCGTGATGGACGCGGCGTTGAACCCGCTCATCGGAGTCGCCGGTGGCTCGTGTGACGAAGCGTTTCTGCTCGGGTCGTCACCCTTCCGTGTCAGCCGGTGAGTGAGCGGGAAAACCGCTTCGTCACTCGACGACGGCCGAACTCCTGGGCCATGGTCGCGCCCTTCTCGCGGGAGGGCCCATGCCGAAGCTGACCAAGGTGAACATTCAGGAGTTGGTGAGCGCGTCGAAGAAGTACGTGAACGATCAGCTCAAGAAGGCCGACGTCGACAAGAACCAGGTGCTCACCCGCACCGAGGCCAAGAAGCTCGCCGCCGACCTGAAGGACAACTTCGACGCCTCGGGCTTCAAGCTGCCCAACGGCTCGGTGAAGGCGGCCGACGTCGCGAAGGAGTTCGTCGTGATGATGGAGGCGTGGGCGAAGGCGTCTGACACCAACGGCGACGGCTACCTCTCGACCACCGAAGCGAAGGCCCTGCCGAAGACGCTGCGCGACAACTACGTGAACTGGGTCGGCGCGCAGGAGACGACGCTCACCACCGGCAAGTACCAGTCACGCGACCTGACGCCGAAGGCGCGCATCGCCGAGCACGAGGCGAAGTTCGGCAAGCAGGCCGTCGGCTACGAGAAGGCGCTCGAGCTCGCGCTCAAGGCCGTGGCGACCGACACCGACTCCGGGCTGCCCTCGTTCGTGAGCGAGTTCGGCGGCCCCGACGGCAACGGGCTGACGGACAAGAAGAAGATCGACGCCGAGGTGCGCGCGCTGCTGAAGGCGGGCTCCATCGAGCTGATCAAGACGAACGACGAGATTCCCACGGGCGAGAAGTCGAAAGACGCGTGGATCTTCAGCATCTCGACCAGCGGTCAGGGTGACCACGGCCTGTGGGCCATCATCGACCGCAAGTCGGGCGACGTGGCGGTCACCAACTTCAACTGATCTCAGGACGGCCAGACCCAGCCACGGTCGAGGCTTGACCATCGAATGCATGATGGTGCATATACACGGTCATGCATGTCGATCCGTTTCAAGCCCTGGCCGAGCCCACGCGCCGGCTCATTCTCGAGACACTCGCCTCGGGTGAGTGCCAGGTGAACGACCTCGTGGAGCGCCTGCCCATTCACCAATCGGGCGTCTCCCGGCACCTGCGCATCTTGAGCGAAGCCGGGTTCGTGCAGGTGCGTGCCGACGGGCAACGCCGGCTCTACTCGTTGCGGCCCGAGCCCTTTCAGGCGGTCGACTCGTGGGTGTCGCAGTACCGCGCGCGGTGGGAGGGCCGGCTCGACCGCTTCGGCGCCGCGCTCGAGAAGCGTCGCAAGGCGAAGGCATCGGGGAGGTCGTCATGAAGAACGAACGCATCACCATCGAGCGCACCTTCGACGCGACGCTCCGTGAAGTCTGGGAGCTGTGGACCACGAAGGACGGCATCGAGTCGTGGTGGGGGCCTCCGGGCTTTCACGTCGAGGTGCACGCCATCGACCTGCGGCCGGGCGGCCTGCTGCTCTACGCCATGGTCGCCGACAGCCCCGAGACCATCGCGTTCATGAAGCGCGAGGGCATGCCGACGAGCACCGAGGCGCGCATCACCTACCGCGACATCGTTCCGCTGAAGCGGCTCGCCTACTCACACCTCGCCGACTTCATTCCCGGCGTCGCGGCCTACGACGTCGAGACCGTCGTCACGCTCGAGCAGGCGGGCGCGAAGGTGAAGATGACGCTGACCTTCGACCGCATGCACGACGACCTGTGGACCGAGCGCGCCGCTGCCGGCTGGCAGATGGAGCTCGACAAGCTCGCGAAGCGGCTCTCCCGATGAAGCCGAAGACGAAGAAGACCCAACCCGCAGCACGAAAGAAGCCCATGACTCCCAAGGCGTCTCCGTTTCTCATGTTCAATGATCAGCTCGGCCCCGCCGTCGAGCTGTACACGTCGATCTTCCCCGACTCGAAGGTGATCAACCTCGTGAAGCAGGGCAAGAGCGGCCCGGTGATGTCGGCCGAGTTCATCGTCGGGGGCCAGCGCTTCATGGCGTTCAACGGCGGTGCGCACTTCAAGTTCACCGACGCGTTCTCCATCTTCATCAACTGTGAAGATCAGAAAGAGGTCGACCGGTACTGGGACGCGCTCGTGAAGGCGGGCTCGAAGCCGGTGCAGTGCGGGTGGATCACCGACCCCTTCGGGCTCTCGTGGCAGATCATTCCGAAGCAGTTCATGGCGCTCATGAGCGACCCGAACCCGAAGAAGTCGCAGGCGGTGATGGCCGCGATGATGAAGATGGTGAAGTTCGACGTGGCCGCGCTCGAGAAGGCGCACGCCGAAGCGTGACCTCACACGTCGACGGTGCCCCACTCCGCGGGAAACACGGCGCGCGTGGGGCGCAGTCGACGAAGGTCGTTCTTCAACGCGTCGAGGTCGGACTCGCCGGGCAATGAACCGCCCGACTGGTGCACGACCAGGCTGACGCCCTGCAGGTCGAACGCATGCAGGAACTCGAAGACGTGCGTGGCGATGGCTCCCGCGCGCACGACGACTTCACCTGCGGCGCGCCGTGCCGAGAGATGCGGGAGCGCCACCTCGACCACGGCCTTCGGCGCGAAGCGGCTCAACGACGTCAACGCGTAGCCCGCCGCGCCAGCGTCGTTGTTCGTCGCCTCGAGGTGCAGCTCGTCGAAGCGCGTCTGCAGCCCGTGCTTCGTGAACGCCCGCATCACCTCTGCTACGCTGCTGCGCCCGAAGCGCTCGAGCAGCAGCACCAGCCGCTTCACGTCGACGAACGCCTTCCCTGTCGCGACGGTGACGAGCGCGGCCGAGAGGGCCTTCACGGCGCCCTGAACGCCGAACGAGACGAACGGCCACTCGCGTGTCGCCAGGGCCTGGAGCGCTCGGGTCGACGAGAGGCGCGGGCCGAGCAGATGCCGGAGTTGCGGGCGCTCCAGCAGGCTTGCCAGCGCTGCGGCGCCGAGGTCGGGCATGACGAGCTCGCGCACCTCACGCAGCGCAGGCGCTTCGACCCACGTCTCGGTGACGTTCGACGCGCACGCCCACTCGAGCAACGCACCCTGGCGCAAGAAGCCCTTCTCGAAGACGAGGCTCTCGGGGTCGAGCACGTCGGAGAGCGGGCCGAGCCATGACGCACGGTGCTTCGAGAGCAGCGCCGAGACGCGCGCGCGGTCCTCCTTGGTCGCTTCGCCCCGCCACGCCTTGAACTGCAGCGCGATGAACTCGCCGCGCGGGTCCTTCCGCTCGAGCAGGGCGTCGGCCACCACCAGCTTCGCGGTGTCGTCGTCAGGCGCGTCGTGGACTCGTGCCAACAGGTCGTTCACGCGACGAGCCGAGCACAGCGTCGCGAGCGTCTCCACCAGCGTGCTACGCCCACGCCATGCACGTCGGCCACTCGTACAAGCAGCAGCCTCCGTCGGGTCGCTTCGACGCCATCGTCGTCGGCTCGGGCATCGGCGGGCTCACCGTCGCGGCGATGTTGTCGCGGCACGGCAAGAAGCGCGTGCTCGTGCTCGAGCGGCACTATCGAATCGGTGGCTACACGCACACCTTCACGCGCCCCGGCTACGAGTGGGACGTCGGCGTGCACTACATCGGGCAGGTCGGAGAGCGCGGCGCGCTGCGCTCGGTGTTCGACAAGCTCTCCGATGGGCGCATTCGCTGGGCGCCGCTGCCCGACGTCTACGACCGCATCGAGCTCGGCGACCGGGGCTACGACTTCGTCACCGGCACCACGCGCTTCATCGAGACGATGGGCCAGGCCTTCCCCAACGAGCGCGACGCCATCGCGAAGTACGTCGACCTCGTGAAGTCGACCGCGAAGAAGAGCTCGATGTTCTTCATGACGCGCGGGCTGCCCTCGCTCGTCTCGGCCGTGGCGGCTCCGTTCGCGAAGCGCGGCTTCTCTGACCTCGCGGGCCGCTCGACCCGTGAGGTGCTGCTCGAGCTGACGAAGAACGAAGAGCTCATCGCCGTGCTGACGGGCCAGTACGGCGACTACGGGTTGCCACCGTCACGCTCGAGCTTCGCGATGCACGCGGCGCTCGTGTCGCACTACTTCGGCGGCGGCTTCTACCCGGTCGGTGGAGCCTCGGTCATCGCCGAGGGCATCGCGCCGCTCATCGAAGAGAACGGCGGCCACCTCGCGACGAACGCCGAGGTCGAGTCGGTCATCGTCGAGCACGGCGTCGCGGTCGGCGTGCGACTGGCCGATGGCTCCGAGCAGCGTGCACCCATCGTCATCAGTGACGCCGGCGTGGCCAACACCTTCGGCAAGCTCGTGCCCGAAGCACATCGGCCCGGTGCGTGGGTGAAGGCGCTCGCCAACGTGCCGCCCTCGGTCAGCTACCTGTGCCTGTACCTGGGCTTCAAGGCGACCGACGCCGAGCTGGGGCTCACGGGCACCAACCTGTGGCTGTACCCCGACGAGAAGCACGACGAGAACGTGGCGCGCTTCGAAGCAGATTCGGAGGCGCCGCTGCCGATGGTGTACCTGTCGTTCCCCTCGGCGAAAGACCCCGACTTCGCGCGCCGCTTCCCCGGCCGCGCCACCATCGACGTCATCACCATGGCGAAGTGGGAGTGGTTCTCGAAGTGGCAGGGCACGAAGTGGCACAAACGCGGCGCCGAGTACGACGCGCTCAAGGCGAAGTGGACCGAGCGAATGCTCGCCGTGTTGTTCAAGCGCCTGCCGCAGCTCAAAGGCCGCGTCGACGTCGCCGAGCTCTCGACGCCGCTCACCACCGCGCACTTCGCGTCACACCCACGCGGAGAGCTCTATGGCCTCGACCACACGCCCGGCCGGTACGAGTTGCCCTTGCACGCGAAGACGCCGCTGCCCGGGTTGATGCTCACAGGCGCTGACCTGGCGACGTGTGGAGTGGCCGGCGGCGCGCTCGGTGGGCTCATCACGGCTGGCGCCATTCTCGGGCCGGGGCCGGTGATGAACATGCTCAAGCGTTGAGACTCAGGGTTCGTGCGTCGTGATGGCGCAGCCGCACTGCAGCGGGTTCGAGGCAAGGCACCAGCACTGGGCGGGCGCATCGCAGGTGATGACGTCACATGGTGAACGGTCGTTCGCGCCGGTGCAGTAGCGCACGTCGTCGGCCGAGTAGACGAAGCACGAGCCCGCGCTGCACTCCGAGACCGAGGAACAGCGCTCGAGGCCTGGTCGAAGCCGGCCCGTCGGCGGATCAGGCTGTGGCCCGAAATCGACGGGCTGCACACAGCCGATCAACAGGAGCAGGGAGCGCACTCGAGCGACCCTACTGTGCGCGCTGGCAGCAGTAGTAGCCGGGGGCCGTCACGACCGTGCTGACGATCTCGATCTTCTCGTCGAAGTTCGTCGTGTTGTTGCTCGAGTTGAGCCGCAGCACCCAGTCGTCGTCGACGCGATCGCCCATCCAGTAGCCGACGAGCTGAAGCTCGGCCGGGGCCGTGGAGAACGCGATGCGCAGCTCGTTGTACGAACACAGCTGACCGCCAGCGTGGTCGACGTAGCAGGCCGTCGCGGCGTCGCCCCACTGCACGTTCGGCTGCGCGACACGCTTCACGCAGAGCGGGCTGGAGACGCCAATTCCCGAATGGGTCGCGTAGCCCGCAGGGCACACCGCCGTGTGCGTGTGGTCGGAGCGTGCAGGGCTGAGGCTCGAACCCGTTCCGGCGAAGTTCACGCTGATGACCGAGACTCCATTGTTCGTCACGGCAGTGAGGCTCTGGGTCACCGCGATATTCGAGATGGCCGAGGAGCAGGTCACCGAACCATTGGCCTGAACCGCGGTGACCGACTGCCCAGCGGGGCACGAGAGCGTCGCGCCGACGGGAAGGTAGACACCCACGTGGCTGTGATCGCTCCGCGCCGCAGTCGCGGTGGTGCCGCTGCCTGCGAACGCGACTGCGAGCGTCGCCGAGCCCGAGGCCGCGCCGCCCGTGATGCCCGCCCCTGCGATGACGTCGGTGATGTCACCCGATTCGTTGGAGCAAGTGACCGAGCCGTTGGGCTGTACGGCCGTTGCGAACTGACCTCCAGGGCATGAGAGGTTCACGCCGAGGGGAAGGTAGGTCCCCGCATGGCTGTGATCGCTCCTCGCCGCAGCCGTGGTGACGCCGCTCCCTGCGAACGCGACCGCGAGCGTCGCCGACCCCGAGGTCGCGCCGCCCACGATGCCCGCTCCTGCGATGACGTCGGTGATGTCACCCGACTCGTTGGCGCAACTCACAGAACCGTTGGTCTGCACGCCCGTCATCACCTGGCCCATGGGGCAGAGCAGCGCCGCTCCGACCGGCAGGTAGACCCCCGCGTGTGAGTGATCGCTGCGCGCCACCGTGCTGGCCACGCCCGTTCCCGCATACGAGACCGACAGGGTCGAGCCGACCAGGCTGAGCCCTGCACCGGCCGCCCAGGCAGAGCCCGACTGATCAGCCGCGCACACGACGGAGCCGTTCGCGCTGAGGCCGACGACCTTGTCGGTACCCGTGCACGCGAGCACTGGGCCCAGCGGCAGGTAGAGCCCCGAGTGCACGTGGTTCACGAGCGCAAAGTCGGAGGGCAGGCTGCCACCCAACCGCGCCGAGTTCTCGGCAGCGCCCGAACGAACCGCATAGGGAACACTGACGAGCGCGAGCCGCGGGGAGAGCACCGTCGAGTCGACCTGAATCTCGGCGAACAGCGGCGTGCCATCGATGATGGTGCCGTCGAGCGGCGTCTGCGACCCGAGCGTGAGAAACAACAGGCCGTCGGTGACGGTGACCAGGTGCGTCTCGGTCCACGTGGGGAGGCCGCCGGTGAGCGCGCCATGCATGCGAACGGTGACGGTGTGGCTCCCGTTGAGCGGGCTCCCTGCGTCGGCGATGCGTGCAGTGAGGGTGATCTGCGAGGGCACTGCGCCCGCGACAGTCGCGAGCAACGTCACCACGAGAGCGAACAGTCGTTTCATCACGGTCTCCGAGACAGCGTCACTTCGCGACGGGTGGCAGCGGCGTGAGGGTCAACGTGCCGCCCGAGAGCGGTTGGCGAACGAGCGGCGGGCCGACCTGCACGTCCATCACCATCGTCCCTGCGGTGAGGCGCGCGCCCGCGGCCGTCACCTCGAAGCGGGAGCGCAGCACGACGGACGCATCGGGCACCGAGGCATCGACCACGACCGACGCATCGGGCACTGACGCAT
Organism: Archangiaceae bacterium; assembly: GCA_016879935.1. Classification (GTDB taxonomy): domain Bacteria; phylum Myxococcota; class Myxococcia; order Myxococcales; family Myxococcaceae; genus Xiheimicrobium. The sequence goes on from JAACJQ010000336.1 coordinate 13,180, forward strand.
CGACCACGACCGACGCATCGGGCACGGACGCGTCAGGGACTGATGCATCGACCACGACCGACGCATCAGGCACCGACGCATCGACCACGACGGAGGCATCAGCAACGAAGTTGCCGGCGTCGAGCTCGACCGAACCGTCAACGGCAGCGGGTCCGCCGTCGACGCCCGGCACGACACCGGCACACGCGCTGAGCAGCAGCAGCAGTCGAACGAGCGGCAGTCGGCGCATGGAGCACTGATGCTCCCCAGCCTTCGCCCGACCAATCCATGGTCATTCCGTCGGCCGGTTGCCGAACGTCACCGCGCACCCGCACTGGGCCGGCGTCGTCTTCAGACACTTGCACTGTGCAGGGGCATCACACTGCATCACGTCACACGGTGACTTTCCTGCACCGGTACAGGTGGGCGCGCGATCGAACAACGAGATGAAACACGTGCCCGCGTCGCAGCGCTGCTCGGCGTCACACCGCACGAGCCCCGACAGCATTCGGCCCGTCGGCATCTGGAAGGGCTCGCTCGCGCGCGTGCACGAGAGTCCCACCAACGCCAACGGGCCGAGCCACCAGTTCATCGACTTCGCCTGCGTCACTTACGACGGGTCAGGCTTCGGCGTGTCTTTGCCGCTCGCCAGCGCCTTCGGAGCGTCGATGCCCTTCGGCAGCTCACCCGTCAGCGCGTTCAGGAACGTCACGATGGAGTCGACCTCTTCCTTCTTGAGTTCCTTGCCGAGCTGGTGCTTCGCCATGAACGTCACCGCCTCGGGCAACGTCTTCACCGAGCCGTCGTGCATGTACGGCGCCGTCTTCGCGACGTTGCGCAGCGAGGGCACGCGGAAGACGAACTTGTCGGCGTCCTTCTTCGTCACGTCGAAGCGGCCGTTGTCCTTCAGGCCGGGCACTGGCGTCACGAGCCCGAGCTTCTGGTACTGCGAGCCACCGACGGCCTCGCCCATGTGGCAGCTGAGGCAGCCCGTCGAGATGAACGTCTGCAGGCCCTTCTTCTCGGCGTCAGACAGCGCCTTCTCGTCGCCGCCCAGGTACTTGTCGAACTTGCCCGGCGTCACCAGCGTGCGCTCGAACGCGCCGATGGCCTTCGCCATGTTGTCGAAGGTGACGGCCGAGTCCTTCTCGCCGCCGAAGGCCTTCGCGAACAGCGGCGCGTAGCCGGGAATCGACTTGAGCACCTTCTCGACGGTCGCGGCGTCGGCGACGGCCATCTCGACCGGGTTCAGCACCGGGCCCTTCGCCTGGTCTTCGAGCGTGGCGGCGCGGCCGTCCCAGAACTGGGCGATGTGGTTGCCCGCGTTGTAGACGGTCGGCGCGTTGCGGCCGCCCTTCTGCTTCTTGTGGCCCGTCGAGAACTGCTCTCCGTCGACGCCGAACTTCGCGAGGTCGTGGCAGCTCGCGCACGCGACGTCGTGGTTCTTCGAGAGGCGCTTCTCGAAGTACAGCAGGCGGCCCAGCTCGACCTTCTCGGGCGTGATGGCGTTGTCCTTCGAGTCGTACTGCTTCGGCAGCGGCTTGAAGGTGGCCTTCGCGGTGTCGAGCAGCGCATCGGCGTTGGCGACGACGGCGAGGCAGGTGGTGACGAGGACGACGAGACGCATGGTGTGGACTCCTGCAGACGGGAAGTTTGGACTCTGTCTAAACCACGACACTGTCGCGCGCCATGCAAATCGACGAGCCCATGTCACAGCGGCGTGAAGTCATTCGTTTGGAGGGGCATGAGACGCGCGTCTGAGACAGCAGGGCCCGGGCGAGATTCATCTGGCACACTGACGAGGCCGCGATGACCGACGCGTTCCTCTCCATCCGCCCGCGATTGCTGGCGCTGGCGTACCGCATGCTCGGCAGCTGGGCCGAGGCCGAAGACGTCGTGCAGGAGACGCACCTCGCCTGGCTCGAACGCAAAGGCCCTGCGCTCGAAGCAGAGCGCGCGTGGCTCGAGCGGGTCGTCACCAACCGCTGCCTCGACGTCTTGAAGAGCGCGCGGGTGCAGCGCGAGGCGTACGTGGGCCCGTGGCTGCCCGAGCCGATGTTGACCGACGAGGTGCAGTCGGCGCCGGGAGCGGTCGACGTCGAGGCCGTGTCGCTGGCGTTCCTCGCCCTGCTCGAGCGGCTCTCTCCACTCGAGCGCGCGGTGTACGTGCTGGCCGAGGCGTTCGACTATTCGCACGACGACGTCGCGAAGGCGTTGGGCAAGGAGCCTGCGGCGGTGCGGCAGTTGCTCCATCGCGCACGAGAGCACGTGTCGGCGGGCAAGCCGCGCTTCGCGCCAGACCCGTCGGCGCACCAGGCCATGCTGGGCACGTTCTTCGGCGCAGTGCTGCAAGGCGACGTGGCCGGAGTCGAGAAGCTGCTGGTGAAGAACGCGACCGTGAAGACCGACGGCGGCGGCAAGGTGCGGGCCGCCATCAACGTCATCACCGGCGCGAACCGGGTGGCGCGGTTCTTCATCGGCGTCGCCCAGAAGCAGCCGCCGGGGGCCCGCTTCGAGGTGATGGACGTGAACGGCCAGCCCAGCGTCGTCATGCTGCTCGACGACGTGGTGGTGAACGTGACGCAGATCGAGACCGACGGCGTGTCGATTCACGGCGTGTCGACGGTGTCGAACCCCGACAAGCTCGCGGCGCTGACGGCCCATGTCACAGCGCGAAGCGGTCGCTCGTCTGAAGGCGCATGAACGACGACTCCAGGTGGCTTCGGGCGCATGTGATCAGCGGTGCAGTCTTCGCGGCGTTTCTCTTCATTCATCTGATCAACCAGATGCTCGCGGTGCTCGGCGCTGGCACGTACGACGGGGCGCAGCAGACGATGCGCGGCGCCTATCAAGCGCCGGTGCTCGAGCTGGCGCTGGTCTTCGTGCCCCTCGTCGTGCACCTCACCACCGCCATCGTCCGCATGGTGAAGCGCCCGAAGCAGGGCGTGCTCTCGTGGCGCGTTCGGCTGCACCGCTACAGCGGGCGGTTCCTCATGCTCGTGGTCGTCGGCCACGTCGTGGCCACGCGGGGCGCATCGCTGCTGTACGGTGTCTTCCCCGGCTTTCACGGCCTCGCGTTCACCTTCCAGTGGGTGCCCGCGTACTTCTGGCCGTACTACCTGCTGCTCGCGCTCTGCGGCTGGTACCACCTGGTGCACGGGCTCTCGATGGCGGCGGCCGTTCTGAAACTGCCGGGAGCGAACGTGCTGCAGCGCCCCCTCATCTTTCGTGCGGTCATCGGGGCCGGAGCCGTGGGGCTCGTCATCGGCGTGCTGGCGCTCGGTGGGGTGCTCGCCGACGTCGGAGATCCGTCGTCCTCCGAGTACGCGCGCCTGGTGCTCAGGCTCACGAAGTGATCACAGCTCGAGCGGCTGCAGGTCGGCGAACTGCGCGGCCGTCGTGTTGCCAAAGCCGAAGAGCACTCGCCGGCGCGCCGCATCGAACACCGCCGAACAGCTGCCTCGCGCCGTTGGCGGAGCAGGCGTGGTGACGCGCGACCAGACCGCTGGCGTGCGAGTGAGGTCGAGCACCGACAGCATCGGCGTCGCGTTCAGCCCATCGGGCGTTCCCGACCAGACGAAGAAGCGATGCGTGACGGGGTCGATGGCGCCACACCCGTTGCGGCGGCCGGGAGCGTCATCGTTCGGCTCCGCGAGCTTCGTCCACGTGAGCGTTGGCAGGTCGAGCGACCACACATCGCCCGCGGGGTTGATGGGGTTGCCCGCCTTCGGCAGCTGCGCTCCCGAGAAGACGATGAGCCGGTCACCATCGAGTGCGTGGAAGAACCCGTAGCGCGGCGATGGTGCAGTGGCCGCCGTCTGCGAGCTCCACGTCGGGTTCGCGTCGAGCGTGAGCTGATCGATGGTGTTCGAGACGCCGGTGCCGGTGTAGCCGCCGAAGCTGATCAACCGCTGCCGTGCGACGTCGTGCACCAGCGCGCCCAGCGTCGCCACCGGAGCCGCGCCCATCGTCGTCAGCTTCACGAACGGCACCGGCGTCTGCGTCACGTCGAAGCGGAACACGTCACTGCTCACGTCGTCGGCAGGCGTCTGGCCTCCGAAGAGAATGAACTCCCCCGGCCTCGCGCCCCGCGTGATGCGCCCGCCGCCGAGCAGCGGCGCGTTCTGTGTGTCGACCTTCGTCCAGACGTTCGTGCGCAGGTCGAACTTCCACAAGTCGTTCGTCACCGTGAACTGCTTCGGGACGAACGAGAACCCGCCATAGAGCCAGAGCGTGTCGGGCGACGCAGGGTCGATGAACAACGACGGGTGCTCGCGCGCGTCGGGCCCGGTCGTCCACGTCACCGGCGTGCCCCACCGCACCTGGCTCGTCACCGGCAGCGACACGGGCACCTGCGTCGTCTTGCCGCCACAGGTGAACGCGACCTCGACCACCACCGTGCCAACCGTCTCGTAGCCGGGGCGATAGACCAGCACGTCGCCCTCCATCGTCGCTTCGGCGCCGGCCGGAATCGTCACCACCGACAACGCGACGTCGGAGCGCGATGGCCCAAGTGGAATGCGCACCACCTCGCCCTGCTTCACGCTCGCCGGCATCGTTGGTGACAGCGCGCACGGCGTCAGCGTCACCGGCTTCACGTCGAACGACGCGGGCACCGTCGACGGCCCACAGGCCAGGGCTCCCGCCGCCAGAAAACTACCAATCCATCGTCGCATGGGGCTGATCAGAGCAGCTGGCGTGCCACCGATTTCCGCCGTGGAACCGACACGCGCCACCCGCTATGGGCGCGCGCATGAGCAGCGCTCCTCTGAAGGCGTTCACCAAGCTCCTCGTGCTCGACCCGAAGGCGTCGGCTGCGTTCTACGAGACGCTCGGCTTCACGCGCGTCGGCACCGATGGAACGTTCATTCACGTGCGCTGGCAGGACAGTGGCGACGTGCTGCTGGTCGCGACGCCGACGGGTGTTCGGCTCGAGGGCAAACGCGGCTGGGGCGTGCTGCTGTGCTTCACGAGCGACACCGACGTCTCGGTGCTGGCCGAGCGCGCGCAGTCACTGAACGCGCCGATGCAGGGCCCCGAGGTGCAGCCGTGGCACACGCGCGACCTCATCGTCACCGACCCCGACGGCTACCGGCTCAACTTCGTGCAGCCAGCGTGAATGCGGGCGGGCTCGCGGGCACTCCTCCTGCGCGTTCGAGACGCCGCACGTGACGACGGTGCCGGTGGCGATGGTGCTCGAGACGACGCTCGGGAGCAGTCAAAGGGCACTTGTTGCCGTGAAGTCATCCTGACAGCCGCGCGAAGCGGGTGCGCACCTGCTCCAGCCAATCGGCTCGTTTCGCCCCCGACGCCTCCTTCACCATCGAGAAGTTCAGCCACGTGCGCGAGCGGACGCCGAGCTTCCAGAAGACGCCGCGCAGCACCGCGAACCGAATCGCGCCGCCGAAGACCCAGCGATAGAGCAACGAGGGCGTGTTCATCGTCGTCACCATGGTGACTCCGCGCAGGCTCGGCGAGAGCTTCGTCATGCCCGTGCCGCTGTCTTCGTAGCGGTAGAACAACCCGGGGAAGATGACCTTGTCGATGAAGCCCTTCATCAGCGCGGGCATCAGCTCCCACCAGATGGGGAAGACGAGCACGAGATGATCACTCTCGTTGAGGCGCCGCGCGAACTCGATGGCCAGGGGATCCAACACGCGCTGATCGATGGCCTCTGGGGTCTTGCCCCGCGCGAACTGCCCGAGCTCGGCGCGCGACATGACCGGGTTGAACCCGGCGGCGTCGAGGTCGATGACGTCAGCGTGATGCCCTGCTCGAGCGAGACCATCGAGCGCTGCGGCGAGCAAGGCGCGGCAGAGTGAACCTTCGTAGGGGTGAGCGACGACGAGCGCGACCTTCACGAGAACTCCAGGCTGGTGCCGTGATTGGCCAGGCCACGGTACGGAGCCGCCTCAACCGCCTCGTTTGCATTTGATAACTTCAGCGAGCGAGCTTGCGGCGCAGCCGGCTGAGACTGACGGGCGTGATGCCGAGGTACGAGGCGAGGTAGTGCTGATGCACGCGCGCGACGAGCTCTGGCGATTCACGCCGCAGCCGCTGGTACCGCTCGAGCGCCGACTCGGTGATGAGCGATTCGACCCGCCGCATGTACGTCTCGAGCCGCCGCGCGAGGGCTTCGCTCCACAGCGCGCTCGTGCCCGCGTCTGCCAGGGCCTTCGTCACCACGGGGCGGCTCAGCCGAACCACCTCGGTGTCTTCGATGGCCTCGACCGAGAAGCGGCTCGGCGTGCGCGTGCGAAAACTCTCGAACGACGACACCAGCGAGCCCTCGAGGAAGAACTGAAACGTGACGTCGTGCGCGTTGGGCGTGGTGAACGAACGCAGCGCCCCCGTGCGCACGAGAAACGCGTGCTCGGCGACCTCGCCTTCGCGCAGCAGCAGCTGGCCTCTCTTCACCGACACGAGCGTTCCCGAGCGGGCGAGCTGATCAATCTCTGCGCGAAGGGTGCGTGCCATCGGTTCCTCAGCGCTCCACGAAGTCGAGGTCGGCGGAATAGCTCTCGGGCATGCCCCACAGCGCGAGCAGGCCGAGCGCGATGCACACGAGGCCCACCGTCATCGTCGCGGGAATCGTGCCCATCGAGGGCTTGAGCGACATCCACACCGCGGTGATGGGAATCGCGGTGCCGCGCACGAAGTTCGGAGCGCTCGTCGTCACGGTCGCGCGCAGGTTGGTGCCGAACTGCTCCGCCGCCGTCGTCACGAAGAGCACCCAGTAGCCCGTGGTGAAGCCCAGCACCGCCATGAGCGCGTAGTACGTCGTCATCGAGCGCCCACCGATGGTGAGCAGCGTGATGACGCTGAGCGCGACCGAGCTCAAGAACACGCCGATGACGCGTTTGCGGCTCTTCACCGCATGACTCACGAACCCGCTCAGCAGGTCGCCGATGGTGACGCCCGTGTACGCCCAGAAGATGGTCTGCCCGCCGGTAGGCTTCTGCGGCAACCCGAGCGCCAGCCCGATTTCAGGAGAGAAGACGAACAACACACCCGCCACGAACCAGATGGGCATGCCCACCATGATGACGCGCAGAAAGCGCAGGCCGCGCTCCATGGGGAAGAGGAGCTGTCGAACATCGCCATGCGGCACGTGCGCCGCCTTCGTGCGCTCGAACAACCCGCTCTCGAAGACGCTGAGCCGCAACACGAGCAGCAGCAACCCGACGCCACCGCCGAGCGCATACGCATACCGCCAGCCCTCGAGCGGCAGTCGCGTCACCAGCGCATCACCGATGAGCCCGGCGGCGAGCGCGCCCGAGAGCCCGATGCTGGCGACGATGGTGGTGCCGATGCCGCGACGCTCCTTCGGCAAGAGTTCGCTCACCAGCGTGATGCCGGCGCCGAGCTCGCCTGCCAGCCCGAAGCCCGCGAGCAACCGGCACGCGCCATATGCCCACACGCTGTCGACGAACGCGTTGGCGAGGTTGCCGAGCGAATAGATGACGATGGAGCCGAACAACACGGTGAGCCGGCCGCGTTTGTCGGCGAGCACACCCCACGCGACGCCACCGAGAATCATGCCGCCGAGCTGAAGGTCGAGCAGCAGGCCACCCGTCGGCACCAGGCTCGCCTCGTCGACGCCGAGCGACTTGAGGCTCGACACGCGCAGCACCGAGAACAGCACCAGGTCGTAGATGTCGACGAAGTAGCCGAGCGCGGCCAACAGCACGGCGGCGGTCACGCTCGAACGCGGGGTAGACATGCGCGGCGCATCGTAGATGACTTCGCGCCATGACGACGCCGTTCGCCAGAAGCGGTCCCTTGTGGCCGGTGCTCGAGCGCGCCGGAGCGGTGAACGCCTCCGACTGGAAACACGCGGCCACCTGGCTCGAACACGAACTGCCCGACGGCGCGAACCGCGACCTTCGCATTCACTGGCTCACGGTGCCGCTCGCGATGTGGCTCAAGCAGCGCGCTTCACAGCGGTCTCCATTGATGGTCGGGCTCAACGCGCCACAGGGAGCAGGGAAGACGACGCTGACGCGAAGCCTCGTCGGCGTCTTCTCGCACGTGTTCGGACTTCGCGCGGTGAGTCTGTCGGTCGACGACTTCTACCTGCGCCGCGACGAGCAGCTCGCCATAGCCGCACGTCATCCCGGCAACCGCTACCTCGAGCACCGCGGCTACCCGGGAACGCACGACGTGCCGCTCGGCGCCTCGGTGCTGGCGGCGCTCCGTGATGGCCGTGACGTCGCCCTGCCCCGCTACGACAAGTCTGCCCACGGTGGGCGCGGAGACCGCAGCGCTGACGTCACCTGGGTTCGCGGCCGCGTCGACCTCGTGCTGTTCGAAGGGTGGATGCTGGGCTTCAAGCCCGCCGCATCGGTGAACGACGAAGCGCTCGCAGTGCCCAACGAGCTGCTCCGGGCCTACGACGCGTGGGACTCGCTGCTCGACGTCTTCGTCGCGCTGCGGATGCAATCGGTCGAGCAGGTGGTGCGCTGGAGAATCGAAGCCGAGCAGGCGATGCGCGCGAGCGGCCGGCCGGGACTCAGCGACGCCGAGGTGGAGGACTACGTGCGGCGCTTCCTCCCCGCGTACCACCTGTGGCGAGCCGACGCGGCCCTCACGCTCACGCTCGACGCCGAACGAAGGCCGCTGCTCGAACGCGCCTGACTCGCCTTCAGCGCCCCATCGCCTTGCGACCGGCCGTGCGCATGCACGCGTCGATGGCGTCCTTCGTCGCGGCGTTCTTCGCGCAGCTGGTGAACGTGTCGCGGTCGGCCTGCTTCAAGTCGGTACAGATGGCGCGGGCATTCTTCTCGCCGCCGGCTCCGAGAACGTTCAGCTCCTTGGCGCGGGTCACGACCGTGTCGCCACAGGTCTTGGCGTCGGCCGCCTGGCTCGAGGTGGAGACGAGAACGACGAGGCCGGCGACGACTGCGAACATCGACTTCATGGGGGAACTCCAGGGTGAAGGAACGCATCAGTGCATTCACGCGAACGACGTCACCCCACCCGGGTTGTCGCAGCGAAGACCGATGACCCGCGTCATCAATCGAGTTTGCACACGACCACCCGCTCGAGTGTCTTGCGCTCGCCCCGCGGCGCTCAGCGGCCGTACCGCGCCTGCACCGTGTCGCCTTCGGCCAGCGGCGCACCGGCCTTCTCCTGCCTCGCCTCTGCGGAATAGAGACGCCAGCGGCCACGCTCGATGTGGTCTTTGAACCGTCGCCAGCAGGCCGACAGCCCCTCGCTCGGCGGAACGAACTCGGGCGCGCGCACGCCCTGCCGGGAGACCATCACACGAGGGCCGGGGTCCTCCTGCGAGCCCACGCCGTAGACGAGCTTCACGGCCGACACGCCCTCGGTCCAGTGGTCGGTCATCGCCTTCGCCAGCTGCGCGTCGAGGTCGCGGCGCGCCAGCACCTGCTCGCGGTACTCGGAGGAGCTGTCGATGTCGTAACCACCGACCCAGTCGCCATCGACGCGGTCGTAGCGAAACGAGATGCTCCTCGGGCCGGCCCAGTCGGCTGCGTTCGCAGAGATGATGGCCGTGCACTCGCGCGCCGGCAGCACCTCGGTCGCGAACACCTGACCCGGCACGTCCTGGAGCATCTTCGCGCCCCGCTGGTAGCGCAGAAACGGCGTTCCCCGGCAGGCCGCGTTCGGCGCTGCGGCATCGCGGCTGAAGCGCATGCCCTCGTACCAGAACAGCGCGAGGTCGGAGAGCGGCGCCGGGTCGGCTCTCAACGCGCGCAGGAACTCTTCGTGAAGCGCATCGAGTCGAGCAGGGATCGACATGGAGCCCCCGTATATCGGGTGGCATCACAGGCGTCGCCGTCGCGAGTTCGAGGCCTCGAGCCATTCGGCGCCAGGGAGTGGCAGACACACGAAACCGCCCGAGACCTGAACGAGCGTCTCGGGCGCGACCCTTGAGGGGCTTCGTCACTCGGCGTCTTTGCCCTCGGCGACGCGCTGCTGAATGGCGTGCTTGAGGGCGAGCTTCTCGGTGTCGTTCAGGCGGCCATCGCCATTCGCATCGAACCGGGCCACCACCTCGGCGCGCTTCGCCTTGAAGGCCGCGATGCGGTCGCTGCGCAGGGCCAGCCGCTCACCGTCGTCGAGCACGCCGTTGCCGTTCGCGTCGTACTTCGTCAGCACCGCCTGTTTGAGCGCCTGCACCTTCGCCTGGAGCGCCGCCTTCGCCGCCTGCTTCTCAGCCGCGTCGAGCGCGCCGTCTTTGTTCGCGTCGAACTTCTCGAGCACCGCGGCGCGAAGGCGCAGGCACCGGGCCTCCATCGCGTCGACCATCGCCGTGCGCTCGTCGTTCGAGAGGCTGCCGTCGCCGTTCTCGTCGAACGCCCACTTCAGGCGCTTGAGCACGTGCACGCGATGACGAATGGCGAAGCGTGCGGCAACCGGGTGACCGACCCGCGCCTCGAGGTCGCGTTTGAGTTGCACACGCTCCGCAGGGCCCAGCTTGCCGTCACCATCACCGTCGTACGCCGCGAGCACCTTCTGCCGGCGCCCTTCGAGGTCGCACACACCGCTCGCTTCGTCGGGCATCGACGGCAGCTCGCTCGCGTCACCTGCCAGCTCGTCGACCTCGGCGTCGCTCTCGCCACCGCTCGCTTCGGCGCCGATGTCACCCGTCTCTTCGGCCACCGTCAGGTACGACGTCGCTTCACCCACCATCGCGTCGTCTTCCGTCATCGCGCCCTGACAGGCGGCGCCCGAGACCGCGAGGGCTGACATCGAGAGGGTGAGCAGTGCACGGCGGAGCGGCTTCATGGGGTTCTCCTCGAATGCTGCGTGGTGTCCGGCCTCGAAGAGAGGAACCCGGCGCTCGTCGGTTGGTTGCGCGGCACGCATCCACCGGGAACGACTGGACCGTCACCCGCGGGTTGCGCCACGGGTGAACCCCTCCCCGCCGCGCTCCGAGCCGGGCTATGGCGGGCGTGTGCGTTTCGGTCTCGTGCTGCTGCTGCTGGCCGCCTGTGGGCAGCTTCCTTCTCCTCCCGACTCGGGCCGCGACGCGGCCGTGCTCTTCCCCGGCCCGAAGCCCGACCTCGACGCGGGGGCCGTCGTCGATGCGGGAGGCTTCGACGCGGGCTCGACGGCTGACGCTGGCCAGCCCGACGCAGGTATCGACGGCGGGTTGATCAACGACGCGGGCTTCGACGCGGGCCTCACCGTCATGGACTCGGGGGTCGTGCTCGCGACCGTCTCGCACGTGCGTGAGCTGCGCGGCGTCTGGGTCGCCACCGTCTCGAACCTCGACTTCTCGCAGACGCTCTCGCCCGACGCGGGCATCGCCGCCATGCAGGCCCTCGTGGAGCGCACGCGCGACGCTGGGCTCAACGCCATCTTCTTCCAGGTGCGGCCCGAGTCAGACGCCTGGTACCAGTCGACGCTCGAGCCGTGGAGCCGCTTCGTCACCGGCACGCAGGGCCGCGCGCCGGGGTGGGACCCGCTCGACACGCTGCTCGACGCCGCCCATACACGTGGTGTCGAGGTGCATGCGTGGGTGAACCCCTATCGTGGCCTCGCGACGGCTGGCTCGAGCACTGCGACGAATCACGTCACCCGCACGCTCGCGAGCGCGGCCATCACCTACGACGGCAAGGTGACGATGAACCCCGGCGTGCCGGCGGTGCGGCAACACGTGGTGAACGTCGTGCGCGACCTGCTCGACCACTACGACGTCGATGGCCTGCACTTCGACGACTACTTCTACCCGTACCCCGTGGCGGGCAACCCGTTCCCCGACGACGCGACGTTCGACGCGTACACCGCCGATGGCGGCACGATGACGAAGAGCAACTGGCGCCGCGACAACGTGAACACGCTCGTGCGCGAGGTGATGAACCTGGTGACGAGCGACCACCCGCACGTGCGCTTCGGCATCTCACCGTTCGGCATCTGGAGACCCAACAACCCGCAGGGCGTCGTCGGGCTCGATGCGTACGAGGAGATCTCCTGCGACGCCGTCACGTGGATGAACCAGGGCTGGGTCGACTACGTCGCGCCGCAGCTCTACTGGGCGACGACGTCGTCGGGTCAACCCTTCGTGCCGCTCGCGACGTGGTGGGCCAACGGCACCATGGGCGGCCGTCACGTCTTCCCCGGCCACGGCATCTACCGGCTCGGCACCACTGGCTACACGAGCGTCGCCGAGATTCGCGCGCAGGTGAACGCGACGCGCTCGCTGCGCAGCCGCGGCATGATGGGCGGCATTCACTATCGGGAAGGAAACCTGCGCTCGAACCTGCTCGGCGTGCGCGACCTCTTTCACGACGAGCTCTACGCCCAGCCGGCGTTGCCTCCACCCGTGCCGCGCCAGGGCTCGTCGATGACGCCGCTGCCGCCCGTGGTGACGAAGACGGGCTCGACGCTCACCGTGTCGCACGTGCTGCCGCTGACCGCGCGGTTCTTCACGCTCTATCGCTCCGACGCGACGGGGTGGACGCTGGTCGACGTCGCGGGTGGCGTGCAGGCGTCGTTCGGTCCGCTCCCTGCCGGCACGTGGGCCGTCAGCGCCGTGAACCGTGGAGGCGCCGAGAGTCAGGGCGTCGTCGTCGTCATTCGCTGAGTGCTCCACTTCGGGCCGATGGCCTGCGACGCTGCCCCCCGATGAACGGCGCTGTCTCTCGCACCAACACGCTGATCAACCGACGCTGCGCTCGAACACCCGCGTCGAGCCACCTTCCGGCTCCGTCGACTTCTCCTGCGTGAGCGACTGCACGCGGTGCGCGAGCCCCTTCACCGACAGCTCGACCTGCTCTTCCGACACGCGCAGCACCTGACGGCCCTGCAGAATCACCCGCGTCACCGTCTCGACGTCGGGAGCCTTCACGTCGAGCCCTTCGCGCTGACACAGCCCGTTCGACAGCCGCACCACGTTCGCCGTCGAGCGCCCGCGCTTCAAATCGTACGTGTCCAACTGCGCGATGGCCTGGGCGACCTCCTGCGGCAGGTACCACCGGTACGCGATGATGGCGCCCACCTCGCGGTGACACTCCTCGACGACGCGCCGCCACACGCCGCCCGAGAGAAACGCCGAGGCGCTCTTCTGGCTCGTACCGCGCTCCACCTCGAGCAACAGCGCCGCCACCACCGGTTTGCCGATGTCGTGAAACAGGCCCGCCAGGTACGCCGCGTTCGGGTCGATGCCCGAGACGTGCTGACAGAGGTCGCGCGCGAGCGTCGCCACGCCGAGGCAGTGCTCCCAGATGCCGCGAAACGCGTTGCGAATCGTCGCGTCTTTCGAGGCGAAGACCTGCTCGGCCGCGAGCTCCTGCAGCACGGTGGTGAGCGTCTTCATGCCGATGCGCGAGACGGCGCCGTCGACGCTGCTGATGCGCGCGAGCCCGCCATACACGGGGCTGTTCGACAGCCGCACCACGCGCGACGCGATGAATGGGTCTCGTTCGATGAGCCGCGCCACTTCGCCGAAGCTCGACTCGGGGTCGTGCGCGAGCTCGAGACACTTCACCGCGACCTCGGGCAACGCCGGCAGCTTCAACGTGTCGGCCTGCAGGCGCTTGGTGATGATGTCCTTCATGCGCGAGGCGACGGCGATGGCCTGCACCCGCTCGGCCTGCTCCTCGCGCATCGTCTGGAAGACGCGCGTGTCTTCTTTCGCGGGCAGCTTCGCGGTGGCCGACGGAGCCGCCGCGGGCACTGCTCCCGCAGGCGGTGGAATCGACGCGGTCGGCGCCTGCACCGGCTTCGGCGGCTCGATGACGGCCTGTGGAGCCACCTTCACCACCGGCTTCGCCTCTTCGGCCGAGAACGCGACGGGCGCACGGCCACCGAGCGTGAAGAGCTCGCGGCGCAGCTCCTTCATCGACTGAAAGCGCGCGTCGGGCTGGCGCGCGAGACACTTCATCACCACCACTTCGATGGCCTCGCTCAACGACGGAACGTGCGCTCGAAGCGGCGTCACCGTTCCGTTGAGGTGGCCCTGCATGAGCTGCATCACGTTGCCTTCGAACGGCAGCCGGCCCGTCAGCATGCGGTAGGCGACGAGCCCGAGGGAGTACACGTCACTGCGCGCGTCGAGGCCCTCGTCTCCCATCACCTGCTCGGGTGACATGTACGCGGGCGTGCCGATGATCATGCCCGGCGTCGTCTTCGGGCCCGCCGACGCGCCGAGCAGCTTGGCGATGCCGAAGTCGAGCACTTTGAGGAAGTCGGGGTAGTCGGGGTAGCTGGTGAGGAAGAGGTTCTCGGGCTTGAGGTCTCGGTGAACGATGCCTCGTTCGTGCGCCGCGCCCAGCGCCGAGGCGGCCTGCGTGAGCATCGAGATGACGTGGTGCTCCTCGAGGCGGTCGACCTTCTCGAGCCGCTGGCCGACGGTCTCGCCTTCGAGCAGCTCCATCACGATGACGAACGAGCCGTTCGACTGCCCGTAGTCGGTGACGTCGACGATGTTCGGGTGGCGAATGGTGTTCACCGCCCGCGCCTCGGCGATGAACCGCTGCACCATGCCCTCGTCGTGAGAGACCGCGGCGTTGAGCACCTTCAGCGCTGCCTTGCGGCCGATGATGGTGTGCTCGCCGAGAAAGACGGTACCCAGACCGCCCGCACCGAGCTGCGACACGATGCGGTAGTTGAGCAGCGTCGAACCGATCATTCCTCGCCCCTCGACGAGGGCAGTGCAGGGCATGGGCCACCCCTTCGTCACGACGATGACGCCCGCTCCTCGGGCAGGAGGCGATGGCTCTCGCGTTCGAGCGGCACAGAACCGGTCGCCGCTGACCCGGCGTCAGCACTCTGACGCGGAGAGTTGGTCGTGCAGTCATCAGCCGACCGCCGCAGCTGCTGGCAACGTCGAGCTCGCCACGTGGCAAATTCAGCCCGCGCTTTGATCAGCCACACCGACCTCTGCGCGCGTCAGCCACACCCGCGCCAGGCTGACTCCGCAGAACGGCCGCACCGCACCTGCCTCGCGTTCGTCGCCTGTCCACCGCGGGGATCAACCTCACCAACCGCTGCGAGTTGGCGCATCTGATCGTCGACCAGCACCAGCCGCGCCACACCTGCCTCGCGATCGTCAACACGCTCACCGCGAAGAACCCAGCCCACGCGCTGATCAACCTCACCAACCACTGCGAGTTG
>JAACJQ010000337.1 GCA_016879935.1 Archangiaceae bacterium
AATCCCTGCATCGAACGGAATCCCTGCATCGAACGGAATCCCTGCATCGAACGGAATCCCTGCATCGAACGGAATCCCTGCATCGAATGGAATCCCTGCATCGAATGGAGCGCCTGCATCGAGCGGAATCCCTGCATCGAACGGAATCCCAGCATCGAATGGAGCGCCTGCGTCGAGCGGAATTCCTGCATCGAACGGAATTCCTGCATCGAACGGAATTCCTGCATCGAACGGAATCCCTGCATCGAACGGAGTTCCTGCATCGAACGGAGTTCCTGCATCGAGCGGAATTCCTGCATCGAACAGAATCCCTGCATCGAACGGAATTCCTGCATCGAGCGGAATTCCTGCATCGAGCGGAATTCCTGCATCGAACGAAACGCCCGCGTCAGCCCGGAGGACACAGCGGCCCTTCATGCACTCCGACCGCTCGTCACACGCCAGACACGCGCTACCCGCCCACCCGCACTGCTCCGCTGAAGCACCGGTCTGGCACTCGCCCGACGAGTCGCAGCAACCGCGAGCACAGAGAACCGCGTTGCACTCCGTGCGGCTGGGGCCGCAGCCAATCGACAGCCCAAGCAGCGCCGCAACGACGATTCGAGTGAGCGAGTGAACCCCGTGGAGAGACCCTACTCCACCAACCGCGCACGTGCCGGCCAGGGTCGACGGAATCCCCATGGAGTTCTTCGCACCGCTCGTGCCAGCGTCACCGCACATGCGTCGTCTCTCGATGACCCCCGCCGTCGTCGCTCTGCTGCTCCTCCTGACGCCTCTCACCAGCGAGGCCTCTCGCCTGAGCGGCGGTGCACTGACGTGGACACGTGACCTCACGTTCATGTCGGCCACGCAGGCCCGCTTCACGCTGAAGCTGCGGCTCTCGTTGCGCGCCAGCTTCTACGCGCCCGTCACCGTTGGTCAGGTCATCAACGGCCCGTCGGTGACGCTCACGCCCAACGGTGGCGCGGCGACCGTGGTGTCCGTTCCCCTCACCGTCACTTCCATCAACACCGTCGACGACGTCATCTTCACCGAGGGCACGGCGGTGGTGACGCTGAACCTCTCGGGGCTGCCCGCGTCGGTGGTGTACACCGATTGCTGTCGCGTGACGGGGCTGGCCGACGGAAACGCGAGTCAGGCCTTCCGGCTCGTCGCCACGCTCACGAGCGCCCAGCGGTCTCCCGAGAGTTCCCTGGTGCCGAGAGTCTTCGTCAGCCGTGGCCTGCCGAGCAGCTTCTCGATTCCCGTGACGGCCAGCGGTGGAGCCACCGTCTCGTTCTCCGTTCCGCCCGGATCGGCGACGGGCCTGGTCGTCACGCAGCCCGCTGGCCTCACCCTCAGCTCCAGCGGCCTCGTGGCGTGGACGCCGACGACGCTCGGGCTTCATGCGCTGCAGGTGCTGATGACGGGCAGCGACGGCACCGTCTCGACGCTCGACTTCGCGATACAGGTCCTCGACCCCATGGTGTCGGTCGCGTTCACGCCGTCGAGCTGCGGGCAGACGTTCACCGCTCCGCTTGGGCGCGAGGTGACCTTCGACGTCACCGCCGCTTCGACGTCGCCAGCCGACCAGGTGCAGCTCGTCTCGAGCGTGTTGCCTCACACGGCGCAGTTCCGGCCCGTCACCCAGGGCGCGACGTCGACCTCCCGCTTCCACTTCACCCGGGGGCGCGCTGACACCGAGACTGCTGCGAACATCTGCTTTCAGGCGCAGGGGCTCACGGCCACCAGCCTCGGCAACTGCTGCAACACCATCTCGTTCCCGGTCACGTCGACGCAGGCGCTCCCGGGCGTCTTCCGCGACTTCTCCCGAACCGCGCCCGACTTCGCGGCCTTCAACGGAGATGGGCCGCTGATGGTGGCGCCGACGCTGGGGCCCGGCCGCAAGCCGCAGCTGACCGCGGGCATGAAGGTGACGGTCGCTTCCGCTTCGTCCTTCGCGCGGTGGTGGAGCGACGCGGTCGGAGGTGATGGAGGTGTCGTCGCGCGCGCGCCGCTGACGCTGCCGGTGACCGAGACGCTCACGCCCGGCGTCTTCGGGTTTCAGACGACGTCGCTCAACGCGATGGACTACGCGCCGGGGCTCGCAGATGGGCCGCTGCCCAATCGAAACTTCACGTGGGAGCTGCACGACTCGATGCCGTACCAGCCTGGCCGCACGCTCGGCTTTGCGTCGGCCGATGACCTGTGGGTGTTCTGGAATGGCCGGCTCGTCGTCGACCTCGGCGGTGTGCACAGCCGCGCGTCGTTCGCGCTCTCGCTCGACGCCGTCGCCAGTCAGGTCGGCGCGGTGCCGGGTGGCAGCTACCCGCTCGACGTCTTCTTCGCGCATCGCGGCGCGCACGACCCCGAGCTGCAGCTCGAAGTGGTGCGCGACCCTGTGTGTGCGGCACCAGCACGCAGCGTGACGGCGGCTGACCTGACGGTGCTGGGGCAGGGCGTCTCGGCGCTCGACGGTGGCGTGCGGCTGCTCAGCGCGACCGGCTCCATCGACGCCGGCGCCGGTGGCGTCTTCTTGTCGTCGCCCCTGCCCGCCGAGGGCGTTCAAGTCGAGTTCTCTGCGAGGCTCAGCCCGAGCTCGCCCGGCATGGCGCTGGTGTTCGCTGCAGCCCCCGGCCTCGGTCGCGATGAGGTGGTGGTGACCGACGGTGGCTCGTTCGTCGACACCACGTGGACTGGGAACGACCTCGGCTACGCAAGCGTGCCGAACTCCTTTGCCCTCGAGCTCGACCCGTCGCCGCAGCAGGGCCTGGGTGATCCGCTCGTGAATCACCTGTCGGTGATGAGCCGCTTCGATCTGCCCAACTCGACCAACCACGCGCTCGCCGAGCTCGGCACGCTGCGGGTGAATCGTGCGGGCTGCACGTGGCTCGACTTCGGCTGCGGCGGGCCCTTCTTTTTTGGGGGCACAGCGCAGCGCGTTCGCGTCGCCTACCAGCGTGGCCCAGGCCAGCCCACGGGGTGGCTGCGTGTGTGGCACGACCCGCTCGGAGGCCCGCTGGTGTCACCGAGCCTCGAGGTCGAGGTCGACGCAGCGAAGTGGCAGGCGGCGTTCGCGTCGGGAACCCTGTACGTCGGTTTCACCACCAACCACCTTCATCGCCTGCGTGCACAGGGCTCGACCGTCACGGCGGCAGTCGACGGCGGCGTCATCGACGTGACCGCCATCAGCGTGGTGTCGAATGGGCCGGGGAGCGCCAGCAGCGTGACGACGCCGCCCGCGTCGCTGGTGACGGTCTCGACACCAGTGACGTTGAGACTGCGCGCGAGTGATTCGTGCGGAAACGTGATGCGCGCCGGTGGGTTCGGCTCGGTGGTGGGTGGCGTGGTGAGGGCCGATGGCGGAGTGGTGGCTCCGGCGCTGGTGAACGACCGGCAGGATGGAACCTATGACGTGACGTACACACCCGGAGTCGGTGGGGTGTGGAGCGTCGAGCCGCGTGTGGCTGGCGTCGCACTCGGCGGAGCGTTCACGACAGTGGTGATGAATTGTGGTGACGGCGTCGTGCACGGCTCGGAGGCATGTGACGACGGCGCGCTGAACGGCAACTACGGGCGGTGCAATGCGATGTGCACCGGGCCCGGGTTGCGCTGCGGTGATGGGACGATCAACGGACCGGAGCAGTGTGATGACAACAACACGATGAGCGGAGATGGGTGCTCGTCGAGCTGCACGGTCGAAGTGATGGATGCCGGGGCGGGCGGCGGAAACGCGGCTGGCGGAAGTGCGGCTGGCGGGAACGTGGCTGGCGGAAACGCGGCTGGCGGAAGTGCGGCTGGCGGGAACGTGGCTGGCGGAAATGCGGCTGGTGGATCCGCGGCTGGCGGAAATGCGGCTGGCGGAAATGCGGCTGGTGGAAATGCGGCTGGCGGACACGCGGCTGGTGGATCCGCGGCTGGCGGAAATGCGGCTGGCGGAAACGTGGCTGGCGGAAACGTGGCTGGCGGAAACGAGGCTGGCGGAAACGATGATCGCGGAAACGGGGCTGGCGGAAAGGGGGGTCGGGGTAGGGGGGCTGGGGGACGGG
>JAACJQ010000338.1 GCA_016879935.1 Archangiaceae bacterium
GGGCCGAGAGATCGATCGGCCGCCCCGAGTCATGAAGCTTCGCGGCCGCGTTCAGCAACGACACGTAGCCGTCCTGGCCGCGCTGACACGCACTCACGGCGAGGTGCGGGCGATTGCCGAGAATGCGGCCGATCATTCGAGTGCACGAGCCCTGCGGACCCGGCTCGACGAAGACCCGCACTCCGTCGGCGTAGGCCTGCTCGATCAGCGCGGTGAAGTCGAACCCGTGCATCGCGTTGGCGACGATCGACGCCGCGCAGTTCTCGGTGGTGACCTCGTACGAGCGGGCCCACGCGGCGCTGTAGAACCGAACGCCGGCGGGCGGCGTCGTCGGGAGCACGTGCAACGCGCGGTAGTCTTCCCGCACTGGCGCGATCACCGGCAGGTGCACGAAGGGAACGCCCTCGAGGAAGATCGCAGCACCACCGAGGCGGCCGACGACGGCGCGCACGTCATCTTTGCGGCCACCGATCACGCACTCGCCCGGAGCGTTGACGATCAGCAGCGTCGCCGTTCCCGAGAGCGCGGACTGGATCTCGTTCTTCGAGCGCATGACGAGCGCGACCACCCACTCGGCGTCCTGCCCCCACGCCTCGCGCATCACCGAGCCGTCGCTCGTCAGCTGCGAACGGAAGAGCCCGCTCTCGAGCGTGCGGCGGAACATCGTGTCGCGATCTCGCCAGGCGCGTGACGCGAAGAGGCCGGCCGACTCGCCGAGGCTGTAGCCCATGTACGCCTGCGCCGAGACGCCGAGCAGCCTCAGCGCGTCGTGAACGACGAGCCCGTGGGTGACCTGCCGAACGATGATCTCTGCGAGGCCGGCCGGGCCGTTCGCGATCGGCGGAAACAGATGGCGGGAAAAGTCCTCGACCTCGCGCCCGAGCTGCTCGAGTACCTGGGGGAAGGCGAGCGGAAGCGTCTCGCCCATGCCGTCGTAGTGACTGCCGGAGCCCGGGAACACGAAGGCGAGCTCACCCTCGGTCGGCGCCACGGCCTTCGGCGCACGAAGCTGCTTCGCGAGGTCGTCGACGCTGGTCGCCACCCACGCGGGGCCAGTGCCCTTCGACTGATGAAACCACTCGGCCGCGAGCTGATCGATCGTCGCGTTCGGATTGGCCGCGATGAAGGCGCTGAGTGCCTCCGGCTTTCCGATGAAGAGGCCTGCAGCCCGGCGTCCATCGAAAGCCGACGTGGGCGTTCCGATTGGCGCTTCTTCCATCGCGACGTGGAGCGACGTGCCGTCGAGGGCGTTCGTGGTGACTCCCACACGACGCGCGGTGCGACCGCGGCTCCAGACCTCGGCGCGCCGCCCTGCCCCGCGAGAACGAACGCGATGCCGCAGCGACAACGCGCTCTCGGCGACACTCACGAGACCCGCGGCGGCGCCGGGAACGCCCAGCTGATCGTTCAAGTGGGAAGGGTCACGAAGCTGCTCGACCTGTTCCCCGCCCCAGGCTGCAGCGACCGCCTCGGCCGGCTTCGTCGACGCTCCGAACCCGCGAATCACCGCGTGAACCACGTCGCCCTTCGCGTCGCTCAGCCGCTTCAGCACGAACGCCGCAGCGCCATCGGAAGGAAGACCTGCGAGCCCCAGCGACTCAGCCGCGAGCACGCGACGAACGTCTCCTGCGAGATCGACGGCTCCGACGATCATGCGATCGACTTCGCGACGCTGAAGCAACCGGCTCGCCACCTCGAGCGCGCGCAGCCCACTGCCTTCATCGGCCTGCACCCCAAAGCTCGGTCCACCGAGCGAGAGCTCACGCGCGAGCCGGCTCGTGACGATTCCCCCGAGCGCTCCCAACACGCGCTGCGCATCGAGCGGAGCCGACAGCGCGTTCGCGACCTTCTCGACCCACGCGCGCAGCTCACGGTCGTCGACGTCCGGAAGCGCCTGCCGAACGTGACGCTCGAGCACCCAGCGCAGGTGAAACGACGTCGTCTCGAGATCGAGCCCGATGCCGACGACGGCGCCCGTTCTCGGGTGCGGCCCGGGACCGAGCCCGCCTGCGTCTTCGACGGCGTTCGCCGCGACCTCGAGCATCAACAACTGCTGCGGCAGCACGGAAGGAAGCTCGAGCGGAGGCACCTTGAAGCGGCCGATGGGAAGGTCGAGCGCCTCGATCCACGCGCCCTGCAGCTCGCTCTCGAGCTGCGTCTTCCACCGGGTCGCGGGCCGCTTCGTGAGCGCCGAGCCACCGGCGAAGATCGTCTCGCGGAACGACGCGACCGAATCGAGCGCCCCGACGTGCACACCGAGCCCGACGATGGCGATCGGCTCCGAGTCGTTCACGAGCTCGACTCGGGGTGTTCCCTTCACGTGCTCTTCGAGCAACACGTGCCCGTTGATGCCGCCGAAGCCGAAGCCGGAGATTGCGGCGCGCCTGGGGCCGACCGACTCCCACGAGGCAGGACGATCGAGCACCCGCAAGGGGGCCGCCTCGTTGACGACGTTGGCCGCGTTCGCGTTGGGCGGGAGCGTCTTCCGCGAAAGCCCACCGAGCACCTTCGCCAGCCCCGCCATGCCCGCGGCCGTGAGCAGATGACCGACGTTGCTCTTCACTGAACCGATGACGGGAGAAGCGTTGCCAAACAGCGTCTTGAGGCTCTCGAGCTCGACGTGATCACCGCGCGGCGTTCCCGTGCCGTGACACTCGACGAACTGCACGTCGCTCGGCGACCAGCCGGCCATCTCGTACGCCGCCCGCATCGCGCGAAGCTGACCTTCTGAGTCGGGCGACAGCAGACTTCCACCGACGTCGTTCGAGAGCCCGATGCCGCGAATGACGGCGAGAATGCGATCGCCATCACGTTCGGCGTCGTCGAGGCGCTTGAGCAACACCATGCCCGCGCCCTCACCGACCACGAGCCCATCGGCGCGCGAGGTGAACGGAGCACACACGCCACTCGGCGACAGCGCCTGCAGCTGCGTGAAGCCGACCTGCGTGTAGAGCGACTGCGGCAGCGAAATTCCGCCTGCGAGCACTGCGTCGAGTCGGCCCGCCTCGAGTTCGAGACAGCCGAGGTGCAGCGCATACAGCGACGAGGCACACGCCGCGTCGAGCGTGTAGCTGCCCTTCCCCAACCCCATCGCCTTCGCCATCTGGCCGATCGGCCACGACGACGGAAACGCCTCGCGGGGGTCGGCCTTCGACGTCGGCAGGTGCAGCTCGCGGAAGAAGACCTCTTCCGACAGCTTCGACGCACCATCGGTGGGCAGCGCGATGTTCGCGATGATCGCCGCCGTCTTCGAGCGATCGATCTTCGCCGAGCCCGCGCTGAGGAAGGTCTGCTCGGCGACGTCGATGGCGAGCCGCGTGAGCGGAGTTCCCTCCACCTTCGACTCGAACGGCTCGAGGAGACACGCCTTGAGCGAGCGCGCGCGGTCGACTCCCGTGCCGAGCACCGACGAGGGTTCGATCGGCCAGCGTGGAGCCGGAACGTCACGCGCCATCGAGCGACCTTCGGCGACGAGTTCCCACAGCGCGTCCGCCGTGGGCGCGCCGGGGAATCGGCCTCCGAGACCGACGATGGCGATGGCGCGACGAGCCGTCATGCCAGCGTGGTGGGCTGAATCGTCGTCGCGTCGGCGGTGAACGCACGCGACAGACTCGCGCTCACGGTGCACTCGTAGCCTTCGAGCTTCGCGGCGAGCACGCCCGACGCGTCGACGAGATCGATGTCGGAGGTGACGATCGCGCCGTCGACCGAACGAATGCGGACGATCGCCTTCACGTCACCGGGAGCGAAC
Organism: Archangiaceae bacterium; assembly: GCA_016879935.1. Lineage (GTDB taxonomy): Bacteria > Myxococcota > Myxococcia > Myxococcales > Myxococcaceae > Xiheimicrobium. The sequence goes on from JAACJQ010000338.1 coordinate 3,752, forward strand.
GGCTTGAACACCCGCAGCGCACCGAGCTTCGAAGGCAGCGACGGAGCGCCGCGTTGCGCGCGTGCCCAGACGATCAGCGCTTGAAAGACGCCGTCGACACAGAGCGGGTCGATCGCCCAGGTCTGCGATGGACCGGGAACGAGGCGCTCCGAGGTGGCGTGCGTCTTGAGCGTCAGGCTCATGCCCTCTTCGCCGAGGCCTTCGATCGAACGCAGCGCCCACAGCGACGGGCCGTGGAACAACTGGCTCGCGTACAGCTCGCTCACCGGCGTCACGAACGCGGGCAGCGACGTCGACTTGAGCCGCTCGACCGTCACGTTCGCTGACCGCAACACCGCCGCAGCGCGAACGTGAACGACGTCTTTCCGATTGCGAAGCTCGAGCGGAATGACGGTTGCGTCGCCACGAACTTCCGCGCGGCCCGCCCAGACCGAGAGCTCTTCGCGTTCACCATCGAACGTCACGCCGCGCAGCACGCGCACGTCTTCGAGTTCGATCGACGCCAGGCCGTCACCCAGCGCCCGCGCCGACTGCGTGAACCACTCGAGCGTCATCGCGAGCGGGAGCACCTCTTTCCCGTTCAACCGGTGATCGGCGAGCACGGGCCAGGAATGTTCGACACGCTCGGAACGAACGAGCGCCCAGCCGGCGTCGGTCGCTTCACCGAAGCCTGCGCCCAGCACCACTTCGCTCGGCCCCGTCGTGACCACGCGCAGCTCGTCGACCAGCGCCTTCGCGCCGACCTCGAGCGGAATGAGCGCGATGCCTTCGGCCTTGAACGTCGCCTCGAGCGCCGGCGTCACCATGCCACCCGCCCAGGGACCCCAATCGAGCGCGACGACCCGGCAGCCAGGCCGCGTCAACGCTTCGGACTGCGCGATCGACACCAGCGCCTGATTCGCCAGCGCGTAGTCCGTCTGGCCGCGTCGACCGAACCGGCCGCTCACCGACGAGAACAAGGCGATGGCGGTGAGCTCGTCACCGCGAGTCGCCTCGAGCACCGTGCGCAGCCCGGAGATCTTCGGATCGAGCACCTGGTCGAAGTCGTCATCGCGTTTGTCTTCGATGCGCTTGTCGCGAAGCACTCCAGCGCCGTGCAGCACGCCACGAATCGGCCCGAGCGACGTACGCGCCTCGGCCAGCACCGACTTCACGCCTTCGACGTCACGCACGTCGACCTGGCGGTACTCGGCCTTCACCCCGCTCGAGAGCGCTGACTCGAGCGTCGCGCGAATGTCGCGAGCCGCGAGCACCTGACGACTCGACTCGGCGAGCTGCTTCGGGCTCGGACGATTCCCGGCGGGAGAACGCTCGAGCAGCACGCGCTTGATCGCGGCTTCATCCTTCGCGGCAGCCAACCACTCGGGCTCCTCCGTCGGAGCAGGCGAGCGACCGAGGAGCAGCAACGTCGCTCCCGAGGCCTTGGCGAGCTCACGCGCACAATCGGCCGTCACGCCACGCGCACCACCCGTCACCACGACGACGTCGCCTGACTTCAGCGGCAACGCCCCGCCCTGCACCTTCGCTTCACGCAGGGCGAGCGTCAGTCGACCAGCAGGCCCGAGACCCAACTCCGTCGGCCCATCGTTCGCGAGTTCGTCCGAGATCGCTTGCGCGGCATCGTCAGGCGACCAGTGCGGCGACACGTCGAGCGACCGGCACTTCACCTCAGGCCACTCGAGGGCGAGCGTCTTCACGAGGCCGTTGAGCGCTCCGGCGAGCGGGTGACCGTGCTGACGCGTACGAGCGAACCCGAACGCACCATCACGACGACTGACCGCGGCCACGAAGGAGCCAGCAGTCGCGCGCAGCGACGCCGACGCGCCACGCGCGATGAGCAGCGCGTGCTTGAGCGATTGCTCCGAGGCGTCGTCCCACGAGCCGGCGTTCGGAGCAGTGAGCACGAGCCCCGTGACGGGTCCGGCAATCGTCTGGCCCGCCGTCACGACTTCGCACGCCTGGCCCGCGCGCTCGAACGAACGAACGAGGGCCTTCACCAATTCAGCGTCGTCTCCACAGATGAGCACCCGACCGGCCGGCAGCTTTCCAGCGGTCGATGCAGGCTTCGCCCGAACGGGCACGACGACGCGCCGCGAGACCTCGGCAGACGGTGCTGCCGCGACGACGGGCTTCGGCGCCTCGACGACCAGAGCGGCCGTCTTCTGCGCGACGACGGAGCCACTGACGAACCCGAGCACCTGCTCGAGCGTGCGCAGCCCCGACAGCTTCTCGGGATCGACCGACGGCGCGTTCGGAATGCGACGCGAGAGCATCGACAGAATCTCGACACGCTTGATCGAATCGATGCCGAGATCGGCCTCGAGATCCATCGAGAGGCTGAGCGTCTCGACGGGGTAGCCAGTCAGCTCCGAGACGGTCGAGAGCAGCACGCCCTGGAAGTCCGTCGACGGCACCGCAGCGACGACCGGCGCCGCGACCGACGGCACCGACTCCGAGATGAACGCGTGCACCTGGGCGAGGGTCTTCAGGCCCGACAGGTTCTCGGGGTTCACCGAGGGCGCGCCGGGAATGCGACGAGACAGCATCGACAGAATCTCGACGCGCTTGATGGAGTCGATTCCGAGATCGGCTTCGAGATCCATCTCGAGCGAGAGCGTGTCGATCGGGTAGCCGGTGAGCTCGGAGACCGTCGCGAGCAACGTGCCCTTCGTGTCGACTGACGGCGAAGCCGCGGCAACGACGGGCGCAGCCACGACGACCGGAGCGCTGGAGGCTCCACGAACGAACTCGGCGACCTGCTGCAGCGTGCGCAGCGAACCAAGCTTCTCGGGGTTCACCGAGGGAGCACCCGGCACGCGCCGCGAGAGCATCGACAGAATCTCGACGCGCTTGATCGAGTCGATTCCGAGATCGGCCTCGAGATCCATTCCGAGCGCGAGCGTCTCGACCGGGTAGCCCGTCGCCTCCGACACGACCTGAAGGAGCAGCGGAACCACGTCGACCTGCGCGGGAGCCGCAGCCACGACCGCGACCGGTTTCGCTTCCATGACGGGCGCAGGCTTCGGCGCGGGCGCAACGACCGGAGCAGCTACAGGCGCAGGAGCCGCGACCATCTTCACGGGACTCGAGACGACCTGGCCCGTCAGCAACGCAGCAACGTTCTGCTGCGCCGCGAGCTGCCCTTCGAGGAAGAGCTGATGCACCTTCGCGGTCTGCTCCTGCAGCGTCTGCAGGGCGCGCAGGTTCTCCTGGTACATGCGCAGCGCGTCGGACGACGGCTGCGGCGCGGGCGTCGTCACTGGCATCTGCAGGGCGTGGGTTCCGTTGGTCCCGTTCTTCCCGTTCACTGAGACTCCATTCTTCGAGGGCGACGGCGGACGAACCGTGGGTGGCTTCGGAGCAACCGGCGAGCGGTAGTTCGCTCCCGTCAACGGCACGACCATCTTCGGCTTGCGCGCAGGCTTCGCGGTCCACCGCGGCGGCGGCGCGGCCTTCTGCCATTCGGAGAGACGAACCGAATGCCCCTCGGCGGCGACGCGCGCGAGCACCAGCGCGAGATCGAACATCGAGCCACGTCGCGTCTGGACGTCGAGCGCCATCGCCAGGTGCGGACGATCTCCGAGGATCGCCTTCACCATGCCGGTGACCGCCGTCTTCGGGCCAACCTCGACGAACGCGCGCGCACCAAGCGAGTGCAGCTTCTCGATCACGCCGTCGAAGCGCACGGGGTTCGCGAGCTGATTGGCGAGCAGGCTCCGCGCGGCGCCGACCTCGGAGGGGTACGCCTCGGCAGTCGTGTTCGCGATGACGGGAATCGACGGCGTTCCGAACTCGAGCGAGGCGAGCGCGGTGGCGAACTCGGTCGCAGCAAAAGAGACGAGCTTGCTGTGGAACGCGGCGCCGACGTTGAGACGCGTGGCGCGCAAGCCCTTCGACTTGCAGGCCGCTTCGGCGCGATCGATCTCCGCCCGAGATCCCGACAACACGCCCTGCGAGGGACCGTTCCGGTTGGCGAGCACGAGGTCGAGCTTTTCGTCGGAGAGCAGCTTCTCGATCTCGGCCAGCGGCGCGAGCACCGCGAGCATCGTTCCGCGATCGGAACCATCGCCCGCCATCAACTCACCACGACGGCGAGACGCGACCTCGAAGGCCTGCGACGACAGCACGCCCGCCGCATGCAGCGCGACGAGTTCTCCGTACGAGTGCCCTGCCACCAACGCCGGCTTCACGCCAAACCGCGCGAGCACGTTCAGCAGGCCGCGGCTCACTGCGCCGATCGCCGGCTGCGCGACGTTCGTCTTCGTCAGCTCGGCTTCACGCTGCTTCTGCGTCTCGGCCTCGAACGTCGGGAGCGGGTAGATGCGCGCGGCAACGTCAGGCATCGACGACACTGACTCGAGCACCTCGGGGAACACGCAGGCGAGCTCACGCACCATGTCGACGTGCTGCGAGCCCTGGCCGGGGAAGACGAACGCGAGCTTACCCGCGGGAGCGCCGACTCCGAACGCCACGCCTTCGGGCGTCGAGAACGGCTGACCGGCCTGCACCTTCGCGAGCACGGGCGCGAGCACCGACTCGACGGTCTTGCCCGCTTCGATCACCGCGACGAGCCGGTACGAGTCGTCGGACTTGAAGGTCGCGGTCGATCGTTCATCGGCCTTCATCACCGCCTGCAGGCGCGTCACGAGCGAGCCGACGTCCTTCGCCGACACCGCGAGCAACTCGACCGAGCCGTCCCACGCCGGAGCCGCGCGACGATCGCCGTACTCCTCGAGCACCGTGTGGAAGTTGCTGCCACCAAACCCGAACGAGCTCACCGCCGCGAGACGGGGACCACGCGCCGACGGCAACCACGGCCGCGACGTCGTGGGCAACGAGAACGGGCTGGTCTCGATCTTCAGCGCCGGGTTCGGCCGATCGATCTTCAGCGTCGGAGGAATCACCCGGTGGTGGAGCGCGAGCGCGGCCTTGATGAGCCCCGCCGCTCCAGCCGCCGCCTTCGTGTGACCGACCTGCGACTTCACCGAGCCGAGCGCACACCACGCCGGATCCGCCGAGTCGTTGCGATAGACCGACTGCAGCGCTTCGAACTCGGCCGCGTCGCCTGCCTTCGTGCCTGTGCCGTGCGCCTCGAGCAGCTGAATGTCGCGCGGGCGAACATTCGCGTCGGCGTAGGCGTTGTCGAGCGCCCTCGCCTGCCCCTTCGACAGCGGCGCATAGATCGACTTCGCGCGGCCATCGCTCGAGGTGCCGATGCCACGAATGAGCGCGTAGATGCGATCGCCGTCGCGCTCGGCGTCAGACAGTCGCTTGAGCACGACCATGCCGATGCCTTCACCGAGCAGCGTGCCGTCGGCCTTGTCCGAGAACGGGCGCGCGTCACCCGTCGGCGAGAGCGCGGGCGTCTTCGAGAAGCACATGTGCATGAAGATGTCGTTCAGCGTGTCGACACCTCCCGTCAGCACCATGTCGGTGCGCTTCGACTCGAGCTCGGCGATGCCGAGGTGCAGCGCGCCCAGCGAGCTCGCGCACGCCGCGTCGACGACGCAGTTGGTACCGCCGAGATCGAACCGGTTCGCGATGCGGCCAGCGACGACGTTGCCCAGCAGCCCGGGGAACGAGTTCTCCTGCCAGCCGACGTACGAGGCGCCGATGCGATCGACGACGTCTTTCGCGGTGGTCTCGTCGACGCCTGCGTCTTTGAGCGCCTTCTTCCAGTGCGGGTGACCGAGCCGCGCGCCGAGCGAAATCACCAGCTCCTGGGTGCCCGTTACGCCGAGCAGCACGCTGGTTCGCGACCGATCCCACGAGCCGTCTTCGGGGTAGCCGGCATCTTCGAGCGCCATCTTCGCGACCACGAGCGAGAGCAGCTGCGAGGTGTCGGTGGCCTCGAGAATGGAGGGCGGAATGCCGAACTCAGTCGGGTCGAAGGGCGTGCTCGACAAGAACGCGCCGCGCTTCGCGTACGTCATGTCGGGCGCCTTCTGGTCGGCGTCGAAGTAGTCGGCGACCGAGAAGTGCGTCGAGGGCACGTCGCCCACCGCGTCCTGCCCTGTGCGGAGCAAGCGCCACAACGACTGCAGGTTCTCGGCCTTCGGGAACATGGCGCCGATGCCGACGATGGCGATGGGCTCCTTGCGGCGCGGGCCGGTGGAGACGTCGGTCGTGTGCGTCTTCGGCGTCTCGGTCTTCGCCACCGCCACTTCACGGCGCGTCAGCTGCTCGAGCTCTTCGACCGGGCGCGGCGTGAATGCCTCGACCTCGGCGGGCAGCACGACGCCCTGCGCCCGCAGCGCCGCCACGCGCGTCAACACGCACGCACCGACGAGCAGGTTCTTCGAGATCGTCACCGCGTCACGGGCGCTCCACGCCTCGAGCGCGCTGCCCTTCACCCACGCGTTGAAGGCGCCCATCGCCGGGCCACACCACACCTGGTAGTCGAGCTTGCGATCGGCGACACCGTCGTTGGCCCACTTCGATGCCTGGCCGAGGTACGCGCGGAAGATCAACGCCAGCTGGTGCTTCGGGTCCTTCTTCGCCTTCTCGAGCTGCGCGGGATCTCGCTGCGAGAAGAAGCGCTCGCAGCCGGCCCACGCCTCTTCGAGCGTCGTGCGGAAGTACTTCGACTCGAGCTCTTCACGAATCGCAGCTGGCAGCGACGCGATCGAATCGTGCGTTCGGTACAGCTCGTAGAGCCGCTGCGCGCGAACCGCGAACAACGTGCCGCGCGTGAGCACCTGCACCTTCACGCCCATCTCGAACATGTCGGCGGCCGGCGCCATCGCCACGTCGGTCGGCCCCGCCTGCGCGAGCAACTGTCGAACGGCGTCACTGGTACCCGCTTCACGGGTCGCCTGGTTGATCGAGCCCGTGACGACGTACGCCGCGCCCATCGAGAACGCAGACGCGACCGAGGCTGGCGTCGCGATGCCACCGGCGGCACCGATGCGCGGGCGAATTGCGTACGAGCGCTGCGCGCAGATCTCGTCACGCAGCGCCTGGAGCGCGGGCAGCAAGAGCACCAGCGGCCGGTTGTCGGTGTGGCCACCCGAGTCGGCCTCGGCGGTCACGTCGTCAGCCATCGGCACCTGCGCGGCCAGCGTCGCCTGCTCCTGGGTGATCGCTCCACTCGCCACGAGCTCCGAGAGGAAACGCTCGGGCGCAGGCTCGAGGAACTTCCGCGCGACTTCGACGCGCGACACCTTCGCGATGAGCCGGTTGGGAACGACGATCGATCCATTCGCTGCGCGGTGAATGCCGGTGACGCGCCACTTCACGACGCTCACCGTCAGATCGAGGTACGCCGAGGCGCTGACGATGCGAAGCCCGCGCGCGAGGAACAACTCGACCAGCGCCGCCTCGAGCTTCTGATCATCAGGCGAGTGGATGAGATTGATGCCCCACGGCTTGTTCCCGAGCGAGGCCTGGAGGCGATCGATCGCGGTGGTGACGCGCTGAACCGAGAGCCCCGCGGCGCCGAAGATGCCGAGGTAGCCGACGTTCGCGACCGCCTCGACGAGCGCCTCCGAGGCGATGCCGTTCGCCATCTCACCGGCGATCAGCGGAGCCGACAGCCCGTACGCCTCGCTGAAGCTGCGATCGCCGAGCCGATCGGGCGTCAACGCGGGCGCATGACCGAGCAGCGGCAGCTGGCCTTCGGAAGGAACCGAGCCCAGCGCCGCGACGCCGCCCTTCGCGATCGCCGGCCTCCCGCCGATGTCGACGATGCTGACCGGAGCTCCGACGAGCGCGAGCAACTGCTTGAACGCCTCGGGGCCCGTCCGTGGGGTGAACTCACCGGGCGTGAAGGCTCCGAGCGAATGCTGTGCGAGGGTCAAAACGGGCTCCTTGAGGCGAGCCGCGGCCTTAACAGTCGACCGTCAGCGCCACAACGGACCCAAGCAGTTTCCCACCATGCAAAACCGACCGAACCGGTCAGGGTTTTTCACGTGCAGAAACGGCCGGTTCTGGGCGCAGCTCGCCGCACTTGCGGCACACGCACGCCTTGCCCTTCGCGGCTTCGGGAATCTTCGCCAGCACGGCCGGGTCGAGCTTCACCGAGAAGCACCAGCAGGCCGCGTCTCCCGCTGCGACGCCGCAGGCGTTGGGCTCACCACACAGGGGGCAGCGTTTGGGATCAGACATCGAAGAACCACCAGTTGGGGCCATCGTCGGAGTAGTCCCAATCGCCGGGTTTGCGTGGGTCGGCACGTGGCTCGAACATGCGCATGAGCGACACGAAGAGTCCCAGCATGAGGCCTGCGGGTGCGAGCGCGAAGTGCCAGTCGCCCACCGCAATCGCCGCGCCGAGGCCGACGAGCGCCAGCATCGTCACGATCGCGCCGTAGACGGCGATGTTGAGATCGCGCGGCCGCAGCACGGCGAGCACGGTGCCGGCGATCGCTCCCGCCAGCCACGTGGCCCCGACACCGAGCATGGCGCTCAGCGACGGCAGGTTCAGCAAGACACGAAGCCCGAGCACGAACGCGAGCGACTGACCTGCCACCATGACGAGCCCGCCGCGATTCCGGTCGGTGCGCAGCTTCAGCTCCCATGGCGTGAGTTCGTCATCGTCAGCCTCGACAGGCTGCTGATCGCGCCAGTTGCGCATGAACCGGACGTCGTCGGGATCGAGCTGAAGCGCGTGGGGAAAGCCGCAGGCCATCAACGTCTCGACGATCTCCTTTCGGCAGCTGCGGCCTTCGGAGTCGAGCTGATCGTTGAGCACCTTCGTCGAGAGCAGCTCGAGCAGCAGCTCCGATTCTTCGGCCTCGTGACCCGGAGCGCGCATCGCGATCACGACCTCGTTGATTCGGGTGGCGAGTGCAGGGCGCTCGAGCGGGAGCGTCGCGCCCATCGACTGAACGAGTTCTGGCAGCAGCTCGAGACGCTTCGCCGAGGCGTCGAGATCGACCGCAGCGATGTCACCGATCCTCGGGTCACCAGACGCCTCCCGTTGGCGCGTTCTGGTCGCCATTCAGGGCCTGGTCTGCCGGTCGCGGGTCGTGGTCGTCATGAGGGCAAAGAAAAAGGGCTCCGAGGTTTCCCTCGGAGCCCTTACCTGGGGACGACCAGGTTTTGTGACCCTGCCGGGATTCGAACCCGGGTTTAAGCCGTGAGAGGGCTCCGTCCTAGGCCACTAGACGACAGGGCCAGACCTGACTGCGAAAAGCGCGGCGGAAGTATGTGACCCCGACGCTGCTGTCAACAGGTTCGACGCGCGAATGAGAAAAGCCTGACGAATCACGGCCGCGGACGGCGTTCGGCCCAGCCTTCGATGGTCTTCGAGAGGTCGACGAGGCGCAGTGAGCCGCCACCCAGGTCACGAACGGCGTCTTTGCCCTTCAGCGCGTCGGGGGGCACGTAGTCGAGCGGGCGGCAGGTGATGACGATGACCTGCGCCTCGAGCGCCGTCTTGCGGAGCGCGTCGACGAACCAGCTCATGCGATCGGCGTCGGTGTGAACGAGGTGATCGTCGAGCACGAGGGCCGACTTGAGCTGCCGGGCGATGGCGACACGAAGGAGGCTGGCGAGCTGATCCCGGGTGCCGACCGACAACGCGCGCAGCACCGACTCGCCATCCATCAGCGCGCCCTCGGCGGTCAGTGACGAGGCCTTCAGATCGGGCCCGAGCTCGAGCGCACCGTAGCGGCCCTGGGTGAGTTCGCGAAACTGTGACGTGAGCGGCCCGGCGAGCGCACGACCGAGATGGCCACCTTCGGCGTTCTCGGCTTCGCGCAGCGTCTCCTGCAGCAGCTTCCACGAATCGGCGTCGAGCTCGACCTCGGCTTCACGCGCCTTCGCGGCCTCGAGCGCTTCGTGCAGGTGCGTCACCTTCTCGCGCAGCTGGGGCCCGCCGACCTTCGAGAGCGCTCCGTCTGCGCGGTTGAACTCGGCTTCCTTCTCGGCGGCATCGGCGCGGAGGCGGAGGAGGATCTGTTCGGCCGCATCGACGTCGGCGGCCGAGACGAGCGGAACCGCCAACAGCGGCTTCAAGGCGGTCTCGGTCTCGGTGAGCAGCTTCACGGCGCGCGAACGATCGAGCCGCTCGGCTTCGGCCTGCAACACCGCGAGCTGGCCCTTCTTCTCGTGCAGCGCCGCGCGGCTGAGCTCGGCAGTCTTTCCCACGGTCGCCCTGCTCTGCTCGGCCGCCGCCACCTTCGTGCGCTGTTCGTCGACGGCGCGCTGGGCAGCCTTCACCTCGGCGCCCTGCTCCGCCTCGAGCGCCTGCAACGTCGCCGCGAGCTGCTTCCGCTCGGTCACCGCCGAGTTCAGCTGCAGCTCGATGGCGTCGAGATCGACCGGAGTCGACTGCGTGGCGGTGAGGCTCGAGCGACGCTCTTCGACGGCAGCGAGCGCGGCCTTCTTCTTCGAGAGGCTCTCGGTGAAGGCGTCGAGATCGGAGCGCTGCTTCGTCTCCAGCCCCTTCGCCTGCGCTTCCCAGTCTGTGCCGAGCGTCGAAAACATCGACTCGATGACGGCCAGCTGGGCCTGCGGAATGCGGTCGCGTTTTCGTTGCAGCGCCTCGGCAGACTCGGCCTCACTGCCCTGCCGCAGAATCAACGCCGCCTGCTGCCGGGCGCTCTGCTCTTCTGCGCGCGCGCGATCGAGCTCGACCTGCAGCCCAGCGAGCGCGATCCGTTCTCTCTCGAGAGAGGCGTGCCGTGACTGCAGCTCGGCCACCGAGCTCACCTCGGCGCTCGTGAGCGCAGGAACCACCTCGTTGCGCCAGCGCTTCGAGAGCGTGTCGCGCATCTGCCGGATCTCCTTCGTGCCGGCGATGATCTCGATCTCCACCTTCTGGCCAATCGTGAGCGAGACCTTCCGCTCGGCGTCGAGGGCGCGTTCCTTGTTCGCCTTCAGAACCTCGTCGCTCGGGCTCTCGTCGTCGACTTCGGCA
>JAACJQ010000339.1 GCA_016879935.1 Archangiaceae bacterium
CCTCGACGATGGTGCCGTCTTGCAGATGGTCGACCAGCGTCGCTTCACGCCGCACCTGCTTCGCCTGACGCGCGGCCTGAAAGAGTCGATGCGCCAGCGCAGCTTCGACGGCCTCGGTCGCGGCCTTCACCTCGGCGTCGGGTGCGCGCAACGAGCGCCCAATCACCTCGACGATGCCGCTCACCACGTCGTGCGCTGCATCGAGCGGTACCGTCGCGAGGCATGCATGCACGAGCTCGCCGAACCGGCGACCGCTCGGCCGGCCCGCACGCCGCGCCACCGTCTGCTCCACCGGCACCGCGCCTGACACCTCGGGCGGCGGCAGGTCTCTGGCGACGACGACCTTCATGCTCGGCAGCGCGCTGTTGGCGACGGCTTCACCACGCTCCAGCTTCCACGCTTCGTACTCGGCGATGCTCTTCGGGCCCTCGACCTCGTCCTCCCGCAGCGCCTCGTCGGCCTCGAGCCCCGACGCGTCTTCTTTGTTCAGCTTCAGCACGCGTGGGTCGAACCACACGACACCGTTCTTCCCCGACTCCGCGCGATGCAGCCCCGGCTTCGGCACCTCCAGCGGCAGCGGTCCATCACGGTCGACGATGACGTCGTGCCCGAACGCGGGGCAGCCGGGCGCGGGCTTCGGGTCGTGCGCGCGCTCCTTCGACGGGTAGAGCGACGGGTAGAGCACCTCGGTCCAACTGTCTTTGAAGCGCTTCTCGCTGCACACCGGCACCACCAGCAGGTCCTTCGCGCGCGTGGCGGCGACGTAGCTCAAGCGCAGCGTCTCTTCGTTGTCGCGGCTGACGGCTTCGTGTTCGTGCTCGCGCAGCTCCGATGGCACGCAGCCTGCGAGCGGGTGCACCCACAGCCCACGCTCGGGGTCCACCCAGTGAGAGGGCTCCACGCGCGCGGCGTTCGCGGTCGGCTCGGCGAGAATCACGACGGGAAACTCGAGGCCCTTGGCGGCGTGCACCGTCATCATGCGCACGCCCTCGAGGCCCTGCTCGACCAGCGGCGCGTCGGGCGCTTCACCTTCTTCGGCCTCTGCTTCGAGCGACTCCACCACCTCGCGGAACGACGTCGACCGCCGCTCGTGCCGACGCGACACCTCGGCGAGCTGCAGCACGTTCGCCAGCGCCTGCGCGCCGGCTCTCCAGAACGCGACGCCCGCGTGGGCGCGAGTCGCTTCGAGCAGGTGATGCAGCGTGGCTGCGACGGGCCGCTCGTTGCGTTCGCGGTGCAGCTCCATCAACACCTCGAGCGCGGCGACGACGTCGACGAAGGCCGGGTCGGGCAGGGCTTTGACGTCGAACGGGCGCAGCGGGTGCAGCTTGCCCACCTCGCTCTTGAACGCGAACAGCACCTCGTCGGTGAGCGCGAAGAACGGCCCGCGGAGCGTCGCGTAGACCGACAGCTCGTCGTCGGGGCGGTCGATGGCGAAGAGCGCCGTGCGCAGGGCCATCACCTCTTCACGGTGATGAAACGAGCGCCCACCCACCAGCACGTGCGGCACCTTGCGCGCCTCGAGCGCCTGCGCGTACGGCCGCGGCACGTCGACGCCGCCCCATCGCCGAAGCCGCTTGAACAGAATGCACACGTGGCGCGGAGCCACCGGCACCTTCTGCCCGTCTTCCTCCACCACCCAGCCGCTCGACGTCACCAGCCACTCGATGAAGCCGCCGACGACGTCGGGCACGCTCTTCTCGACGGCGTCCTTCGTCACCTTGCCCTTCGCGCTGAAGGGGTACGCGGCGGGCAGGGCGAGCAGTGACGGCTGCTCCTTGTTCGGCTCACGCCACTCACCGAGGGCGACGTACTGCGCCTGGTGGTCGCCCTTCATCACCGGCGCGAACGCGGCGTTCACCGCGGCTTGAATGCCCGGCGTGCTCCGGAAGCTCGTCGAGAGGTACTCCACCTTCGCGCCGTGCTTCGCGAGGTGCGCCTTCACGCGGTGGTACAAGAGAATGTCGGCGCGGCGAAACCGGTACACGCTCTGCTTCGGGTCACCGACGACGAAGAGCTTCCCCGTCACCGGCGTCGTCTCGTACGGCTCGCTCACCGACGGGTCGGACGACGCGAGCAGCAACACGACTTCGCTCTGCAGCGGGTCCGTGTCCTGGAACTCGTCGATGAAGAGATGGGTGAAGCGCTGCTGCAACGACTCACGCACCGCTCGGTGCCGCTGCAGCAGGTTGCGCGTCAGCAGCAACAGGTCGACGAAGTCGAGTACGCCGGCACGGTCCTTCTCGACTTCGTACTGCGCGACCACGGGAGCGAGCTCGACGTGCAGCAGCGCGGCGAGGTCGGCGTCACAGCGGCGAACCACGTCCTGCAAGGCGCTCCACGCTTCGTCGCGCACGGCAGCGAGCAACGCTTCGGTGCGCCCGTTCAAGAACGAGACGCCCCACGGCTTCGACTCCCACTCGAACTTGCTGCTGCCGAGGTCGCGCAGCTGCGCCTCGAGCCCATCGTGGTCGCGCGGCGAGACGGACTCGCGGTGGTCGAGGTCAGAGAGGAAGCGCTTCACCTTCTGGAGCAGGTCGTAGAACCCGCTCCCGCGGTCTCCCTTGAGGCGCACGTGCGGGGCGTGGTCGGCGAAGGCCCGCAGCGCGACGACGCCGGCATCGAGCGAGGCGATGCGGTCGAGCGGGTCGCGTCTCCACGGCGTCGCGAAGTCGCGGTGCTCGATGAGCTGCTGCGCGGCGCGGAACAACACGAGGCGTGGCGGCTCGGCGTCACGGCCACGGCCCTTGCGTCGCAGCGCGCGCCGAATGCCCTCGGGCTGCGTCTGCAGCAACTGCTGAAACGTGCGGGTGAACGCGTTCTGCTGCAGCGCCTCGGCGTCACCTTCGGCGGCGACCTCGAAGAGCGGGTCGACCTCGGCCTCCACCGGGTACTCGCGCAGCAGGTCGGCGCAGAGCCCGTGAATGGTGCCGATGCGCGCGACCTCGAGCTCCTCCAGCGCGACGGTGAGGAGCCGCCGCTCCTCGGCCTCGGTCGCGGCGTCGCGAGCCTTCTCGAGCCGCGTGCGCAGGCGCAGCTTCATCTCGCCCGCGGCCTTCTCGGTGAAGGTGACCGAGATGAGCTGCTCGAGGCGCGCGCGGCCCTTCTTCACCAGCTGCACGATGCGCTCGACGAGCACGGTCGTCTTGCCGGTACCCGCCGCGGCCTCGACGACGAAGGTGCTGTCGAGGTCGTCGAGGAGCCGGCCACGAACGTCGGCATCGCCTGGCTGCTTCGTCACCGCACGTCCCGGTAGAGGGTGCGCTGCCCAGACGACGTCTGCCCGATGACGAACACCTCGTTGGGGCTCGAGACCCAGATGGCGTCGGCCGAGAGGATGAGCGGGGGCGCGGGCTGCAGCGCCGACAAGCCCCCATCGGCGAAGCGCAGGAACGGAGGGCCGCTCATCGAGTTGCCGACGGCGAGGAACTCGTGGTCGTCGATGGCGGCCACACCATAGAGGTCGGTGCCGGTGATGCCCGGGAGCAGCGACGTCCACGTGCCCGACGCGTCTCTGCGCGCGAGTCGATAGCCACCTTGCGTGCCGACGAGCAGCCCGTCGGTCACCGTGCCGCCATCGAAGGTGAGCGCGACCCACTGCCAGCGCGCGGCGCCCTGCATGGCGAGGTCGATGGGCTGTGGGTTTGCGCCACCGTTGACGACCTTCGACACGCCGTTCGCGCCCGAGACCCAGACGTCTCCGTTCGGAGCCACCACGCAGTTGCGCACGTTGCCGACGCCGAGCGTGGTGGTGACGCGGCTCCAGGCGCCGTTCGAGTACCGCAGCAGAATGCCCTCGAGCGACGTGCCCACCGCGACCGCGAACACCTGCTCGCCTTCACCACAGAGGCCGAGGAACCAATCGGTGCCGGTGGTGTTGTTCTTCAGCGTGTAGTTCGCGCCATCGGTGCAGTTGGCCTCGCACACGTACGAGTTGCTGCGACTGCCGGTGACCCAGACCTTCCCCAGCGGCGAGAGGTAGACGTCGGCCGCGTCGCTGAAGCTGAAGCCCTGCACCTTCGTGAGCGAAGCGCCCGTCGTGTGGAGCAGCTCGCCCGTGAAGGTGACCGCGTAGACGTCAGCGCCCCGCGCCGAGACGGACTGCACCGCATAACCGCCGGGGTACGAGATGGCGCTCCAGGTGAACGCACGCGCCGCCGAGCCGCCAGCCGCGCCACCCGCCGCACTCCCGCCTGCGCTCGTCCCGCCCGCGCCGTTGCCGCCAGCGCTCGCTCCACCGGCGACGTTGCCTCCCGCTGCCGCCGAGCCTCCGCCGCTCACCGCTCCGCCGCCGGTCGCGGAGCCGCCAGCCGAACCACCGCCAATCGACGGGCCTGCGTCGACTCCGGCGTCGGTTCGAAACGGTGTGATGGGGCTACACGCGAGCGAGAGGGCGCAGGCGAAGAGAAGGCGACGCACCGCGATGGTCTACCATGCACTCACGCCACGTCGGAGCGGCCGAGTGCACCATCGCGCCCGAGCCGCAGCGCGCGTCACTTCTGCTCGCTGCCGAACATGGCGATGAAGGCCTCACCGAGCTGCTTCTTCTCGGCGTCGGTCAGCTTCGCCTCGCCGTGCATGGCCACGTAGCCACCCATCGGCATCTCGCCTTCGCGCAGCTCTTCTTCGGCGTCCTTCGCGTGCTTCTGCGGGCGGTCGAACTCCGAGAAGTTCAGCTCGTGCCGGCCTTCGTCGACGTGGTGCTGCACCAGCCACGAGACGGGCGCGACGTTCGAGTAGCCAGGCCACTTCGTCTCGTTGCTGTGGCAGTCGAAGCAGGCGCGAACGGCGAGCGCGCGCACCTCGGGAGACGTCCACTGCGGCTCGGCTTTCACCGGTGGGTTCGTGTGGTCGCGGCCGTAGGGCACGAGCTGCATGACGACGAAGACGCCGACCAAAGCTCCGAGAATCTTCACGTTCCTGGACATGGCCGGTCAAAACCGCAATCGGCGCAAAGACGCCAGCGCAGAATCAGGCCGTGGTTCGTTGCCGCGGCTGCGCGAAGCGATCCACCGCGACGAATTTGAACGGCCCCCGCCCATTCGGGAACCACCGCGGCATGAACAATCGCTGCGTCTTCATGGCCGTGATGATGATCAGTGCAGTGAGCCTCGCCGACACCGTCGAAGTCACGACGCCGGCGACCCGCAGCCCGTTCACGCGAACGTTCGGGCTCGGCGCGTACGCGACGGGCTGGGCTGGCGCGTACGGCGGTGGCGGTGTCGGCGGCCGCCTTCGCTACGAGGCGTTTCCTTTTCTCGGGCTCGACCTCTTCGGTGAAGCGCTCCTCGTGCCCGTCGCGCATGGCGTGCGGCACGACCACCCCATCGGCTTCAACCTGTTCGTGCCGTTTCGCATCGGGCAGGTGGTGCGGCTGCGGCCCCTGCTCGGCATGTGCGTGACGGCCAGCTTCTTTCATCCAGAAGAGGTCGGCGCTCCGAGGGCCGACACGATTCTCGTCGGCGCTCACGCGGGTGGAGGCCTGGAGCTCGCGCTGCACGACCGGTTGTCGTTCTTCCTCGAGGCGAAGGCGGTGGCGTGGTTCGGCAACGACCGCTCGGTGCAGGGCTGGACGGGCGTCGTCGGTGGAGACGTGAAGCCGTTTCTGCTCGGCCAGGCGCAGCTCGGGTTCACCTTTCATCTCGGCGGCGCGTGAGAGCGGTTCTCCTCGTGCTGTTGGCAGGGTGTGGGGCTGAGGCTCCGCACGCGGCGGGCGCCGAGTTCTGCGGGAGTTGTCACGCTGATCAACACGCGGGCTGGAGCACGTCGGGCCATGCGCGCAGCACGCTGTCTCCGGTGTTTCAGGCGATGTTGCCGAAGGTCGAGCAGGCGTGGGGTGCGTCGGCGAAGACGCGCTGTCTGTCGTGTCACGCGCCGGGCCACGCGGGTGAAGAGCGCATCACGTGCGTGAGCTGTCACGGCGCGGTCGGAAATCGCGGTGAGCAGAACGGGGCCCTCGTGGTCGACCTGGAGCAGCCACTCTCGTCGCGCTCGAAGTCGTTCACCAACTCTGCGCACGCGGTGGCTCCGCGCGGGCTGCTCACGAACGCGTCGCTGTGCGGAACCTGTCACGAGGTGCACGGGCCGGGGCTGTTCGACGAGCGCACGCTGACCGAGTTCCGCGCGACGGGCGGAGACGACTCCTGTCTGTCCTGTCACGAGGCGGCAGGTCATCGCTTCACGGGCGTCGACCCGGCGTGGGGAGAATCAGCCGGGGCGCGAGCGCGAGCCGATGAACGAGCGGGCGCGTTGTGGAGGAAGGGGCTCGAGCTGTCGGTGGTCGACAGTGAAGGCGACGTCGTCATCACCGTGAAGAACGTGACGAGACACTCGGTGCCGACGGGCGTGGCGGTGCTGCGCGACGTGTGGGTCGACGTCGAGGTCGATGGCGAGCGTCGTGAGGTGCTGAACCTGCGCGCGAAGACGCTGCGCGACGGGCTCGAGGTGCCGCTCATCACCGATGCGAGAGAGGTCGTCTCGGGTGCGCTCGAGGCGGGAGCCAGTCGTTCCGTGACGGTCGCTCGCCCGCTGCGCGTGGTGTTGCGAGCCCGCGCCATTCGCACAGACGTTCTTCAGGCGCTGGCAGTCGATGGCGCCGAGGTGACGACGCACGATCTCGCGGTGGTCGAGCTTCCTCGCCGAAGGTGACCCGACCGGTGTAGGCCGCGTGCCGTGTCGACGGCGGCGTTCAGAGTGCTGGCGCTGGGGCTCGCTGCGTTGGCGATGGCTCCGTTGCGATACGAGTTTCCGCCCATCACCGATTTCCCCGAGCACGCGGCCACCATCGCGACGCTCTCGGACGCGTGGACGAACGGCCCGCTCTCGACCTGGTACGAGCTCGACTTCGTTCACACGCAGTACTGGTTGATGGCGGTGCTGGGGGCGTTGCTCGCTCCGCTCGTCGGTGGGCCGGTCACTGCACTGAAGGTGTTGCTGGTGTTGGCCTCGGTCGGGCTCGTCGCGGCGCTGATGCGGTTGGCGAGAACGTTCGAACTCGATGAACGCCTCGCGCTCGTCGCGGTTCCACTGCTCTGGTCGCGGCCGTTCACCCTCGGGTTCGTTCCGTTCGTGATGGCGGCGCCGTTGGTGGTGTGGGCGCTCGCAGAGGTCGGTGGCGTCGTCGCGCCGTCGCGTCGCGCGCAGGTGCTCGTCGGCGCGCTCTCGCTCGCGGTCTTCTTTCTCAACCTCGCGTCGGTGGTGTGGCTCGGTGTCGCAGCGGTGGCAGTTGTCGCGTCGCGGAACTTCGAGTGGCGTCGACTCACCGGCCTCATCGCGCTCGTGATTCCCGTCGGAGCGTGGCTCGTCTTCAGCGACGTCACGAACGTCGACTCGTCGCGCTTCGCGGTCTCGATGGACGGTCGGTGGTGGTCGCCGAAGCACCTGTTGCTGGAAGCGCCTTCGTGGCTGACCGACCGATGGAGCGGCGATCTCGACGTCATGTTGCTCGGCATCCTGGTGCTGGCCATCGCAGCGCTCGCCGAAGCGAGGTCATTCTCCCGGCCAGGACTTGCGCTGTCCCTCTCGACTGCGGCGCTGACGCTCGCGCTTCCGTTCGAACGCGGCTGGCTCTGGGGGCTCTCGACACGCTTCCTTCCAGCGGCGCTGATGATCGCTCCCTTCGTCTGGAACAAGCGTGCACGTACCGCGGTCATCGTCGTCTTTGCAGCTGTTGGACTGATCAGTTCATGGAACGTGGATCAGCACGTCTCCCAGGCGCAGGACGAACTTCGCGGCGTGTCGTTGTTGAAGGATCTGCCTGCTGGAAGACGAGTTCTCCAGCTGACCTTCGATGACACCTCCGCCGTGGTGAACGACTCCATCGTGAGTCACGCGAGCGCGTATCACCGCGTGTGGAATCATGGCGCGAACGAGCCCTCGTTCGTCGACTTGCCGCAGTCGGTGGTGCGCTACCGCGAGGGCAAGGCGCCGTGGACCCGACCGTGGCCGTGGGAGTTCAAGCCGCACGAGTACGACAACGCGCGTGAAGGAGCGCAGTACGACTTCGTGCTGACGAGAGGGCAGGGGGCATCGTTTCCGCCGCCATCGGGAACGGAAGGCCCCGCGTGGACGTTGCTGAGGGAGTCGGGAGCGTGGCGGCTGTACTCGCGGTGAAGGAGCGCTCGTGCTGCGCAGAGTCGTCATCATCGCTTCGCTCGCGCTCGTGTCGCTCGGCCTGACCGTCGGTGAAGTTCCTTCACGCCTCAGCGCCGCCATCGACTGCTTCGAGGCGGGTCCTTCTGGAGCGGTACACCACTTCTTCGCGCCCATCGTCGAAGTCGACGCGCGAACGTGCACGCGCCACTGCGTCGCGTTTCGCACCGAGGCCAGCGAGCTGCGGGTCGAACGAACGAACGGAGAAGCGCTCGCGGTCACCGAGGTCGATGGTGAGCTGCGCTTCTCGTTCGATGATCAGACGCCGTTCGACGTCGTGCTCTCGTGGAAGCCGAAGCGGTTCGACCCCGGCGCGGTGCTCGTGCACGGAGACTGCCTCTCCGATGGGCCGCCGATGCCCGTGCGTGCCGGGCGCGCCGCCGATGGTCGAGCTCAGCTGAGGCTCAGGCTGACTGCTGGCACCGACGAGCCGGCACTCCAGTGAGCCGCGACCTCAGTACGGCTTCTTGATGACGAAGAACGACCCGCGAATCGTCCCCGCCAGCTTCGACTTCTGGCGCGCGAACTTGAACGTCGACAGCTCGGGCGGCACCTCCATGCCCTCCGAGAGCTTGAAGCCGACCGCGCGCTTCTTCGGGTCTCCGTGCGAGTACATGACGTTGATGGAGAGGCCGTTCTCATAGAAGACGTAGGCCATCTTCATTCCGCCCACCTCGAACTCGGTCGCCTCGAGCGGCTTCGAGTCGATCTGAATGGCGCGCTCCTGCTCGAGAATGCGGTGCACCCAGGCGATGGTTGGCTTCGCGCGGCGCGCGGCTTCGACCGTGAACGTGTGGTCGTACTTGTTCTTGAAGTAGCGCGCTTCGTTGGCGCGCAGCCCGGCGAGTGCGGGCGCGACCGGAGACGACTCGAGGCCGACGGTCGAGACCTCTTCGAAGTCGATGGCGTGGCTCATGGTGTTGCTCTGGTTGGGAACGGACGGCGTCATGGTGGTCTCCTGTGGTGAGGCCCGCACAGCGCGGGTTCGGAGGACGAACGCCGGGACGACACGACTTGGACATTCTCGATGATTTGTTTCTACCCACCTTCGCCGAGGGCCCTCAACCGTCGCTCGAGCAGCGCTCTTTCGGGGTTGGTGGGAGCGGCCTCGAGTGCACGCCTCGTGTGGAACGCGGCCTGCTCGCGGTGACCGCAGCGGCGGTGGAGCTCTCCGAGGGTGGCGTCCCACAGGTAGTAGTCCTGGAGCCAGCTCGGTGCCGCCAGCGCGTCGAGCTCGGTCAGTGCCGCGTCGGGCCCTTTCCACTCGGCGATGGCGATGGCGCGGTTGAGCACGTTGAGCGGTGAGGGCGCGATGCGCTCGAGCGTGTCGTAGAGCCGCACCACGGCTTCCCAATCGGTCTCGGCGTACGAGGGCGCGAGGGTGTGGGCCGCGGCGATGCCAGCGAGGGCGTGGTAGCGCGACACCGCCGAGCCTCGCGCCGAGAGGGTGAGGTGCTCGAGGCCTCGTTCGATGGCCGCGGTGTTCCAGCGGGTGCGGTCCTGCTCCTCGAGCAACACGAGGCCACCGCACTCGTCGAGGCGAGCGTCGAAGCGGGCGGTGTGGAAGTGCATGAGCGCGATGAGCGCGTCAAGCTCGGGCACGTCACCGGTCGGGTCTGCTCTGAGCGAATAGGCCAGGTGCAGCGCCTCGTCACAGAGCTCGCGGCGAATCAGCCGGTCTGGCTGCGCCGAGCTGTAGCCCTCGTTGAAGAGGAGGAAAATCATCTGCAGCACGGCTTCGAGCCGCGCGGGCTCGACGCCTCGCAGCTCGGCGTGCCCCTCGAGGGCCGTGCGCGCCCGCTGCAAGCGCTTGTGCACCGCTTCCTCCGTCAGGAACAGCCGCAGCGCGATCTCGCGGGTGCTGAACCCGCAGAGGGTCTTCAGCGCGAGCACGAGCTGAGACTCGAGCGGAATCTCGGGGTCGGCGCAGACGAAGAGCAGCCGAAGCACACCTTCGTCGACGTCCTGCTGGGCGTACTCGGTCTGCACCTCGGCGGCGTAGCGGTCGTCCCGCTTCACCCGCCGCAGCTCGTCCAGCACGTGGTTCTGCGCAACGCGGTAGAGCCAGGCCCCCGCGTCATCAGGCATCGCCGTGGGCCACGACTGCGTCGCCCGGAGCAGGGCGGTCTGCGCTGCGTCTTCACACAGCGAGAGCCGCTCGACTCCGAACCGGCGCGAGAGCACCGAGACCAGGCGCCCGAACTCCCGCCGAAAGAAGTGCTGGGGAAGCTCGGGCGCGCTCATGTCAGAACGAGGTGATCTCGAGAACCTCGACGCTCGCGAACATCGGCACTTCGCGGGCGATGGCCAACGCGCTCTCGAAGGAGTCGCTCTCGATGAACGACCAGCCGCCGACGACCTCTTTACCCTCGACGTACGGCCCGTCGCTCACGGTGCCCTTTCGGCAGACCGCCACCTTCCCGCCTGGCTTCGGGCCCGAACGCGGCGGCGGCTGGTCGAGAATCTGCTGGGCGTGTTTCGCCATCCAGTTTCGCCACTGCACGTAGCCCTCCTGCATGGCTGCGGCAGACGGCTGCTCGTTGGGGTCGATGGACTTTCGGTAGAGGAACGCGAATTTCATGGTGAGGCTCCAGAATTCCCGCGGGAGTGCGGGGCAGCAGCACGACGCTGGCGACACGAAGTTTGGACATTTCTCTACCATCTCGAAGAAGCCGCGTGACTTCGTGGCGTTGGAACGTCACCGGCCTTCCCTCGGTCGAGCGGGTGGGTCATGTGTGGGGCACATGGAACTCCTGCGCACCCCCGACGATCGTTTCGCGTCGCTCCCCGACTTTTCGTTCACGCCCCGCTTCGTCGACGTCGGAGGTGCGCGCATGGCGTGGGTCGAGGCCGGGTCCAGCGACGCGCCGGTCGTGCTCTGCCTGCACGGCGAGCCCACCTGGAGCTTCCTCTACCGAAAGTTCCTCCCGCGCCTGGCGAACGTGGGCTTGCGCGCCATCGCGCCCGACCTCATCGGCTTCGGCCGCTCCGACAAGCCCACGCAGCGCAGCGACTACACGTACCAGCGTCACCTCGACTGGCTGCGCACCTTCATCGAGAAGCAGAACCTCACCAACATCACACTGCTCTGTCAGGACTGGGGCGGGCTGCTCGGCCTGCGCCTGGCGACGGAGCTCTCGTCACGCTTCTCGCGCATCGTCACCGCGAACACCTTCCTCCCCACCGGCGACCAGCCGA
Organism: Archangiaceae bacterium; assembly: GCA_016879935.1. Classification (GTDB taxonomy): domain Bacteria; phylum Myxococcota; class Myxococcia; order Myxococcales; family Myxococcaceae; genus Xiheimicrobium. The sequence goes on from JAACJQ010000339.1 coordinate 11,350, forward strand.
TGCCGAAGGCCTTCTTCAAGTGGCAGGAGTTCTCGCAGTCGACGCCCAGCTTCGACGTCGGCGCCATCGTCGCGAGGGGCTGCGTGAAGCCGATGCCGCCTGCCGTGGTCGCGGCGTACGACGCTCCGTTTCCCGACGACCGCTACAAGGCCGGCGCGCGGCAGTTCCCCATGCTCGTGCCCTCGACGCCCGACGACCCGCAGACCGTCGCCAACCGCAAGGCGTGGGAGGTGCTGGGCGAGTGGAAGAAGCCCTTCCTCACTGCGTTCTCCGACGGCGACCCCATCACGAAGGGCGGCGACGCCATCTTCCAGAGCATCGTGCCCGGCGCGCAGGGCCAGAAGCACGTCACCCTCGAAGGCGGCGGCCACTTCCTGCAGGAGGATGTGGGCTACAAGCTGATTCAGACCGTCGCCGACTTCGTTCGCACGACCTGATCAGCTCGCGCCGTCACCGGTCGCCGCTGCACACTGACTGGACTTCTGACGTCGGGCTGCACATGAGACCGCCATGTCGTCGGCAGCTTCGCGTCCCCTCGTTCCCGAGACGTTTCAGACCCGCGTCGTCGCGGCGCGCATGCTCGGCCCGCGCGTGCGTCACCTCACCTTCGAGCGCACCGACGGTCAGCCCTTCGTCTTCGACGCGGGCCAATGGGTGCAGCTCATCTTCCCCCTGCAGGACGAGAAGGGCCGTGCGATTCGCCGCTCGTACAGCGTCGCGTCGGCTCCCGACTCGAGCCCGCGCTTCGAGCTCGCCGTGACGAAGGTGGAAGCGGGCCCCGGCTCCACGTTCCTGCACGACGTCGCGGTCGGCACCTCGCTCGACGTGAAGGGCCCGGCCGGCACCTTCACCCGCCCGCTCGAGTCCGCGGCGCCGTCGCTCTTCATCGCCACCGGTACGGGCGTCGCTCCGTTTCGCGGCATGGTTCGTCAGGCGCTCGCGGCCGGGCGCACCGAGCCGTTGTGGTTGTTGTTCGGTGTGCGCGCTCCCGACGAGCTGCTCTTCGGAGACGAGCTCACTGCGCTCGCGGCGCAGCACCCGAACTTCCGGTTCCTGCCGTCGCTCTCGCGCCCGCCAGCCGATTGGACCGGCCGCGACGGCTACGTGCAGACGCACGTGAAGGCGCTGTGGAGCGAGCTCACCGCCACGCACCCCAACGCCCACGCGTACATCTGCGGCGTGAAGAAGATGCTCCTGGCCACGCGAGAGGTGCTGCGCACCGAGCTCGGCGTCGACCGCAAGCAGGTGCACCTCGAGGCCTACGACTGAGGCTGGCAGCACCCGCGCTCGATGCAGCCACAGTCGAGACACTGACGCAGCGAGCGGGTGCCGCAGTGCTCCGCTACCTGGGCCTTGAGCGCCTGCCGGGCACGGTGAAGCCGCACCCACGCATTGTTCTGCGTGATGCCCAGCTCGTCGGCCACGGCGCTGACGCTCACCCCATCGACGACCACGCGGGTGAGCAGGCTCGCCTGTGCTGCGGGGAGCGCACGCACCTGCGCCACGATGCAGTCGCAGCCGTCGACGACGCGCTCCGGCTCGGGCGGGGCGGTGGGCACGGGTGCAGCGTCACGACGTTCGGCGATGACCCGGCGCACGATGGTGAAGAGCCACGCTCTCGCCGCGCGCGGGTTCGACAGCTGCTCTGCCTTCTTCAGCGCCCGCAGGGAGGCGTCCTGCACCACGTCCTCCGCGGCCGGGCCGACCCGTCGACGGGCGTAGTCGACCAGCTCCTGCCGGCGAGCGGCGAGCGCTTCGGTGACGGGCTGGCGTTTCCGTGCGGGCATCGCCATCGACCCTCGCACGATGGGCTGCTCGCCCAAAAGTGTCTGAACGTTCATCGTCCGTGAAGACGGCCGCCGCTCGAATTCCCTTACAGCGCGTAAGGGCCGTGGGCCCGCGCCCGTCTTCCCGGCATGACCCGACTTCAGCTCTGCACCACCCTCGTCACTGGCTTCTTCGTCGTCGCGCTCCTGCTCCGCCCGCTGCTGCACCGCCTGAAGACCGGCGCCTGGGGGCTTCACGGCCTGTCGGGAACGCCCCGGCAGGCCGGTTGGTGGGGCGGCTTCTGCTTCATTCTCAGCCTCGCGCTCACGCCAGCAGCGCTCTGGTGGCCAGCGCTCGTCGAGCTGCCGCTGGCGCCGGGCCTTCTCCTTGCCTCGGCTGGCGCGCTCCTCACCTTCGTCGCGCAGGCTGGTATGGGCGCGAGCTGGCGCATCGGCGTGCGGGCCTCAGACCGCACCGCCCTCGTCACCACGGGCCTCTTCGCGCTCGTTCGAAACCCCATCTTCACCGGCATGCTCAGCTTTGCCGCTGGCCTCGCCGTGTTGTGGCCGAACGCGCTCTCGTTTGCTGCGGCGGTCTCGCTGCTCGTCGCCGTCGAGCTGCAGGTGCGCTTCGTCGAGGAGCCGTACCTGCGGGCACTGCACGGCCAGCCCTACGTTGCCTGGGCGCGCCGTGTGGGCCGGTTTGTGCCCGGTCTCGGCCGCGTGAGGTGAACCAGAGACCTGCCGCTGAGGACGATGGCCAGCTCCGGCGAGGTGCGCGACACTGTCACCCGTGCGTTTCAGGTACCCCGCAGAATTCCTGAAAACATTTCAATCAGTCCGTAAAGACAGCGCCCCAACCCGCAGTGGAGTTCCTTCGTGGCGGAAGCTCGTCGTTCAGGCGTGAGGCCGGGCATCAAGCGGCTGGTGTGCCCGTGCGGCGCGCCGGTGATGGTCGACCCATCGTCGATTCGTGCGCCCGAGAGCGACAGCCAGCACGACGGGCCGGTGCAGCCGAAGGTGATGCCGTGCGGTACGTGCGGGCGGCTCCTGGTGGTGGAGGACCCGAACGTCGGCCGCGTGGTGCTCGGCAAGTGGCGGCTCGACCGCCGGCTGGGGCAGGGCGGCATGGGCACGGTGTACCTGGCGACGGAGAAGTCGGTCGACCGCGAGGTGGCGCTCAAGTTCCTGCACCCGAAGCTGGCCGAGCGCGAGGAGTACCGCACCCGCTTCGAGCAGGAGGCGCGCATCATGGCGCGCATCGAGCACCCGAACCTCGCCGGCCTGCACGGCGTCGAGCGGGAAGGCACGATTCCCTTCCTCGTCATGAAGTACGTGCGCGGGCGGCCGCTCACGCGCGTGATGAAGGAGAAGAAGACGTTCGCGCTCGAAGAGGTGCTGCCGCTGGTGGTGCAGATGGCGGCGGCGCTCGGAGCGCTCCATGCGCGCGGCTACGTGCACCGCGACCTGAAGCCCGGCAACGTCATCGTCTCTGACGATGGGCACGTCACGCTGCTCGACTTCGGGCTGACGCGAACGCACAACCCGAACCTCACGCGGCCCGGCGTCGCGCTCGGCAGCCCGCAGTACATGTCGCCCGAGCAGGTGATGGCGGGCGCGCTCGATGGGCGCAGCGACCTCTACACGCTCGGTCTGCTCACCTCGGAGCTGCTCGTCGGCCATCGCCCGTACGCCGACGAAGACACCAAGGCGATGCTGCTGCAGCACCTCAACGACGTGCCCGAGCCCGCGCACCTGGCGAACGCGAAGGTGCCCGAGGCCGTGTCGAAGGTGTTGCTGAAGGCGATGGCGAAGAAGCCGCAAGACCGGCAGGCGAGCGTGTCGGCCTTCGTCGAAGAGCTGGTGCTGGCGGCGAAGGTGTCGTCGGTGCAGCTGCCGCGGCGCGAGACGGCCGAGGCGATGCTGGCCGCGGTGTCGAGGCCGTCACCACTTCCCACGAGCCGCACCGTCGAAGAGGAGGTCGCCGAGGTCATCTCGCCCGACACCATGTCGGTGCCGCCCGAGGCTGGCGCCTCGATTCAGCCCGGGGCGACGCCAGCGGCGATGACGGCGCCGCGCGTGGCCACTCCGCCCAGACCGATGGCCGCCGTCACCGCGGGGCCCGTGCCCGCAGCCGGAGCTGATCAACGCACGACGCTGCCCGAGACCGTCAACGACCTGCCGCCCGTGGCGAACAAGGCGGCGCAGACCTTGTCCGATGACGAGAAGCCTGCTGCGCCCGACCAGCGCACCGAGCGCGTGCCCGCCTGGAACGAGAAGACCGAGGCCGTGCCGGCGTGGAACGACGTCACCGAGAAGCGCACCTCGCAGAGCGACGAGCAGACGGGGCCGCTCGCGAAGTCGGTGGTGGAAGAAGCGACCGCTCCGCTCAAACCGTCTGCTGCCGAGGAGGGGTTGTCGACCGCAGGGAAGGCCGGGCTTGCCGTTCTGATGCTCGTCATCATCGTCGCGGTGTGGCTGTTGCTGAGCTGAAGAGCGACTCTCGCGCTGACGGGCATCATCGTCGCGGTGTGGCTGCTGCTGAGGTGGAGAGCGACTCGCGCGCTGACGGCATCATCGTCGCGGTGTGGCTGTTGGTGAGGTGGAGAGCGACTCGCGCGCTGACGGCATCATCGTCGCGGTGTGGCTGTTGCTGAGGTGGAGAGCGACTCGCGCGCTCACGGCGGTGTGGCTGAAGACCGACTCGCGCGCTGGGCACGGCTGTTTCTGGGTTGATCGGCGATGCGGTCGCAGTGCGAAGTCACACGGCGCGCCCCGCCCCACGACTTCGTCGCCTCGAGCTGCTCCGGAGTGCGGAGTCCTGCGCTCAGCTGATCAGCATCCAGTCGATCCAGAATCGTTGATCAGCTCGAGCACCGAGTCGGCTCACGGCCGCGTGTACTGAATGTTCAGCGAGAACGTCGAAGCCTGGTACCCATGAACCATGAGGAAGGCCTGCGTCTGGCCCGCGGGCACGGTGAGGGTGCAGGTCTCGCTCGCGCCGTTCGCGTAGGGCCGGCAATCGAAGGCGGTGAGCGAGGGTGCGGCGCCGAACTTCACGTAGAGGTCCGGGTCGCCCGTGCCCGTCATCGTGACGACGAAGCGGGTGCCGGCGACGACGGGGAGCGCAGCGAACGTCTGCTGTGCGCCCTTCGCGACCGAGCCCGACGCGGTGCCAGTCGTGGGCGTGCCCGTCGTCGGCGTCGGCGTCGGAGTGCCCGAGACGCCACCCGCGATGAACTCGAGCTGCAGCGTGTACGTCGAGGCCGCGTAGCCGACGACCGTGATGTACGCCGACGTCGGGGTGGAAGGAGACGTGAGGCGGCACTCCTCGTTCGAGTCACCGAGGTACGGGCGGCAGTCGTACGCGGAGGACGTCGGCGCGGTGCCGAAGCGCACGTAGAGGTCGGCGTCTCCCGAGCCCGCCATCGTCGCGCGGAACGCGGTGTTCGGCTGCACCGCGAAGGGGCCGTAGGTCTTCGTCGCGTTCGCGGCGAGCGTGTCCTGGAAGTTGCGCACCGTCGCGCCCGGGTTCGGCGTGGGCGTCGGGGTCGGGTTCGGCGTGGGGTTCGTCACCGCCGGGCCGTAGATGGCCTGCACGCCCTGAATGTCGAGCTGGGTCAGCGGCAGGCTCCAGGTGTTGGTGCCGTTGCACTGCGGGTAGTGCATCACCGACGACGAGTCGTACGCGGTGACCGCGCGCCAGGCGTTGTCTTCGAAGCACGTGCCGGCCTCGGGGCGCGTGTGCTCGTGACGGAAGCCGAGCGTGTGGCCGAGCTCGTGGCGCAGCACGCCGCTCACCGAGATGCCGCCGAAGAGCGAGTTGTCGACGACGAGCTCGCGGGCCGAGCGCGTGTTCGAGGGGAAGAAGGCCGCCGCGAGGTACGAGCCGTTCGCGTTGATGGGCCGCACGTTGAAGAGCACGTTGGCGTTGGTGCGCGTGCACGTCGCGTCTTGCGCGGGCACGTAGATGAACTTCACGTTGGCGACGTTCATCCACGACTGGGCGGCGGCCTGCATGCCGTTCACCACCGTCTGCTTGTTCGCGCCGAAGTCGTTCGACACGCAGTACGAGAGGTTCTGCACGCGCGTCGCGTCCCACTTGTCGTCGGTGTTGCCGACGCGGTTGATGATCAGCTGCCCTTCCTGAACGTTGAGGTCGTAGAACTCGCGCAGCTGCTTCTCGCCTTCGAACACCGTGTCGCCGTCGGCGATGTACACGCCGCGGTCAGCGTCGAACTTCGCGTAGCGCGCCTTGAAGTCTGCGTAGCTGAGGCGCGTGCCGCTCGCCGTCGTGACGTCGTCGGAACCCTGGAGCGTCGCTTCACTCGAGCCACAGCCCGCCGCCACCATCACCACCACCGCTGCTGCCAGAATCGACCGAATCATGGGTGCTCCCGGTTTCAGGACAGGGGAGCCCTTGAGCAGCTTTCTTGCCACTCAGAACATCATGATATGTCTGGGTGTACGACTAAGTGCCCGGAAAAGCTCCGAATCCATGTGGTTGTATCTGAACTTGACTGTTTGTTCTCTCAAACCGCAAGAATCAGTTTAAAAACAATGATTTGACGAGTGTCTGAAGTGTCTCGACACAAGACAGATACGAAGGCGGTCCGTGTCCTGAATCAGGTCGGTGCGAACGAGAATGAACAGGAAGCAGACAGGGGCGATCATCGGCTGATCGGCGTCGCGAGCGCACACCGGGCCGACAGAGAGCGCTTGAGGGCGCCGAAGACGCGGCTTCTAGTGCGGGCTCCATGAACATCCGCTTCGTCGTGGGGGCGTTGCTGATCAGCGGTTGTCTCGAGCTGTCGTTGCCGCAGCCGCCTCCGCCTCCGGGCGCGGGCACGGTTCAGGGCACCATGAAGTACTCGGAGCCCGGCCGGAGCGGATTGCTCGCGGCGAAGAACGGCCGCGTGGTGTTGCTGGGCAGCGCGAACGAGACCCGAACCGACGACGAAGGCCGCTTCACCTTCACGGGCATCACCGAGACGACGGGCGCGTTGCGGCTGTACGCCGACCTCGATGGTGATGGCTCCATCGACCGGCAGCGCGTGCTGACGCTCGAGTCGATTGGCGCCGGGCCGGGCCGTGACATCGCGCTTGGAGAAGTCGTGCTCGGTCGCAACGCGCGCCTGTCGGGCCGCGTGCTGCGCGGAGACCTCACGCAAGACGCGTTTCACCTCGGCACGACGGTGTTCGTCACCGGCATGGAGTACTCGACCTTCAGCGCCGACAACGGTGGCTATGTGCTCGACGCCCTGCCCGAAGGCCCCCTGCGGGTCGCGTTCGTTCGCACTGGCTATCTGCCCGAGACGCGCGACGTGGTGCTCGAGGCAGGAGAAGACAAGCGGCTGACCGACGTGCGGCTCATCGCGAGCCCGAGTGGAGCCGCCACCGCCATCGGCAAGGTGGTCTCGGGCACGGGCCCCGTTGCGCAGGCGAAGGTGCGCGCGGTCTCGAACGAAGGCTCCGTCACGGTGAGCACGGCCGAGGATGGAACGTTCAAGCTCGGGCCGATGCCCTCGGGCGCGTGGCTCATCGGCGTCGAAGCGCAGGGCTTCAAGAGCGTGTCGCTCGGACGGCAGCTGCTCAACCCGGGCCCGAATGACCTGCGCGTCATCACGCTGCTCGTGGGCTCGTCGCTGCCGCTCGACCTCGATGCCGGGCTTCCTCCTCCGCTGTCCGATGCGGGCGCGCCAGACGCGGGGCAGGTCGATGCCGGCGCTGGTGGCGGAGCGGCGGGGGGTTCGGCTGGCGGAGCGGGTGGCGGAGCGGCTGGTGGTTCGGGTGGCGGCTCGGCTGGTGGTCTTGGCGGCGGGTCGACTGGTGGTGGCTCCGCAGGTGGAGCCGTCGGTGGTGGATCAGCTGGCGGTGCATCAGCAGGTGGAGCAGCGGGCGGCGCCAGTGGAGGTGGCTCTGCGGGCGGTTCGGCTGGTGGGGCGGCTGCCGACGCAGGTGCACCGCTCGGCTGCGGCGGAGCCTGCAGCGCGGGCTTCTTCTGCTCGAGCGGCGTGCAATGCCAGACGACGTCGTGTGGTCTCACCAGCTGCGGCGGCGCGTGCAACGACGGCCGCTGCTACGCCTCGAGCTGCGGCGCCCAGACCTGCGGCGTCGGAGAGGTCTGCGACCAGGCCACCTGTCGACCACTCGCCTGCGCGGGCGTCACCTGCGGGTCGAGCGCGCAGTGCGCCGCGGGTCGCTGTCTCTCTCAGCTCTGTCGATATGGAACCTGCGCGCCCGGGAGCGTGTGCGTGAACGCGAGCTGTGTCGACGTTCGGTGCGTCGACGTCGACTGCGGCGCGGGCGCGACCTGCTTCGCGGGCGTGTGCCTGCCGACGACCAGCCAGGCCGGCAGCCCGTGCGCTCCGGGCTTCGTGTACGTCGGCGGTCGCTGCACCGACGTCGCGTGCCAGGGCATGACCTGCCCCGCGGGCTCGGTCTGCCGGGTCGGGCAGTGCAACCCCTCGGGCCTCTACATCGCGGGCCTGCTGTACCCTGAGGGGCGCACCAACCTGACGCCCGAGACCGTCATCGCGACGCTCGGCCCGAGCGGGTGGCAGCGCCTCAACGTCACTGCGCTTCCGCCCGTGGCGCAGCTCTCGGTGTCTCCGAGCGGGCAGTGGTTGTTCGCCATCACCGACGACCTTCCGAACAACGGCAACGTCGAGGGCAGCCTCTGGCGGTCGGCTGACGGCATCGGCTGGGCGAAGGTGTTCGACGGCTCGAACGTGAACGCTTCGGGTGCGTTGAACTCGATGACGTGGGAGCTGGCGACGAACACGTTGCTCGTCACCATCAACGGCGGCCCGGGGAACTCGCTCAACGGCTCGCTCTTCTCGACCGACGACGGCACCACGTGGCGGCGGCGCGTCTTCACTCCCGGCGGCGACTACGTGACGTCGGTGAGCGCCGACCTCACGGCCGTGCCGTTCAGCAACTACGGATGGGCTGGCCTCTACCCGAACGATGGCGGCACCCGCCTGCCGCACTTCTACAACGCAGGGTGGACGCGACTCTTCGTCGACCAGTCGGGGAGCGGGCCCAGCATCGTCGCCACCAGCGACCTCAAGCTGCTCTCCGACGGCGGGCTGCTCGCGCCCGTCACCGTCGCTTCGCAAGACTCCCTCGTCTACGGCCCCGGAGCCCGCCTGTTCGCGACCTCGGCGAACGCAGTGTGGTTCTCGCTCGACAACGGCCAGGCCTGGGGCCAGCGCGCGCTGCCCATCGTGCCCACCGTGTCGCTCATCGGTGTCACCCGCGGCGCCAACGACGCGCTCATCGTCGGTAACAAGACAGCGCAGCCGCCGTTGCTCGTGTCAGCTGACGACGGGCTCACGTGGAGTCAGCTCGGCAACGACTGGTACGCCATTCCCGAACTCTCCGACCCGGTGCCTGCGTGGCAGCCCGACGCGGGGTACGTGTGGGAGCAACGCGTGCGACCGCGTGTGCCGAACGGTTGGGTGTACCAGCGCTACGTCGGCGGCTCTCCCGTCTCGGGGCCCGTCGAGCCCGCGTGGACGACCGACGGCGGAGACGTTCGCGAGCCGAACACCGACATCTGGTGGCGGCCCGCGCAGCTCCACCTCGGCGTGCGGGTGACGGCCATGACGTCGCTGCGCTGCAGCAGCGGGCAGATGCGCTGTGGTGGCGCCTGTGTCGACATCTCCTCGAGCGCCGCCAACTGCGGCGCGTGCGGAAGGACGTGTGCTGGTACTTCTCGCAACGGCGCGTGTGATGCGACCGACGCAGGCGCGCTGCAGAGCGGCTGCGCCGACGGAACGCGTGAAGGCTTCGTCGACGACGTGGCGTGGCCCGACATCGCCGCGTGCCGTGGCTCGTGGAGCGGCGACCTCTCGGCGGCGGCCGACTCGGTCTGTGGTGCCGGCTTTCACGTCTGCACCAACACCGACACTGAGCTCTCGCTGGTGCGCACGAGCGACGCCCTCTCGTTCCCCGGGTGTTTTGCGTACCGCGCCTCGAACGACGGCTTCGATGGCTGTGAGCCGCTCGAGTGCCAGGGCAACGCCGCGCGTGACGACGTCGCCGGCATGGGCCGAGGGTGTCTGCTCGTCTCAGGTGTGAGCCGTGCGCCGTCGACGATTCCCGATGGTGGCAGCTCGTGTCTCGCCGACCGTGGGCGCATCGACGCGCAGTGTTGCGCGGTGTCGGTCAGCGTGCCGGGCTCGGGTCGTTCACCCGGCTGTCCGCAACGCGCGGAGGACGGCGTCGTGTGTTGCCGCAACTGAACGCAGACGCACGACGTTCCTACGTGTCCATGTCTGGTGTGGCGTGACCTTCCCGAGCGTCGGCTCGGATCGTTCACCGGCTGCCCGCAGCGCGGAGGACGGCGTCGTGCGTTGCCGCAGCTGAACGCAGACGCACGACGTTCGTACGGGTCCATGTCTGGTGTGGCGTGACCTTCCCGAGCGTCGGCTCGGGTCGTTCACCGGGCTGTCCGCAGCGCGGAGGACGGCATCGTGTGTTGCTGCAACTGAACGCAGACTCACGACGCTCGTACGGGTTCACGCCCGGTCTGCCGTGACAGTCTGAAGCGGCAGGGCAACGAACTCCTGGAGCGCGCGTCTGGGCGCGGCCATCATGTCTGCATGACAGGCGCCGTCGTTCGTTCGTGCCTCGTGGCTGCTTGCCTCTCGGCGGCCTGCACGCCCGCGCGCGTCTCGCGGCTACCGACGAACTTCCACTGGGGCGTTGCGACGTCGGGTTTTCAAAGCGAGGGCTCGTTCCCCGACAGCAACTGGAGCCGCTACGCCGAGCGCCACGAGCCGTACCGGCAGAGCGTCGACTTCTACCATCGCTTCCGTGACGACCTCGAGCTCGCCGAGGGGCTGGGCGTGAACACGTTCCGGTTCTCCATCGAGTGGGCGCGCGTGATGCCGAAGCGCGGCGTCGTCGATGAAGCCGCACTCGCGCACTACGACGAGCTCTTCGCCGAGCTCGAGCGACGTCACCTGACGCCGATGGTGACGCTCCTGCACTTCGTGGTGCCCGGCTGGGTCGCCGACGAAGGAGGGCTCGAGCACGACGGCATCGTCGAGGCGTATGCCGACTTCGTGAAGGTGGTGGCGCAGCGCTATCGCGGCCGGCACGCGTGGTGGGTTCCGCTGAACGAAGCGTCGGTCTTCCTGAACTTCGAGCGCCGCCACGGAGCGTGCCGTGACGAGCAGGTCGAGCGCGCGAAGGACCGGCTCGTCGCGATGCACGTGAAGGCCTACGAGCTGCTTCACGCGCTCGACCCCGGCGCGCCCGTCGCCAGCAACGTCGTCTGGGAGCCGTTCCCCGCGAGCGCGTTCGACGACTGGCTCTTCGAGCGCATTCGCGGGCACCTCGATTTCCTCGCCGTCGACTACTACTACTCGCTCGCCTTCGACCTCTCGGTCGCGCACGCGGGCCGTGGCCAGTACTGGAAGGTGAAGTTCACGCCGGCGGCGTTGCTCACCGCGCTGCACGACTACCATCGCCGTGCGCCGACGCTCCCCGTGTACGTGGTGGAGAACGGCATGGCGACCGACGACGGCCGCGCGCGCCCCGAGGGTTACTCGCGCAGCCAGCACCTGATGGACCACGTCTACTTCGTGCAGCGCGCGCGAGACGAAGGCATCGACGTGGTGGGCTTCAACGTGTGGTCACTCACCGACAACTACGAGTGGGGCGACTACCGCAACCGCTTCGGGCTCTACACCGTCGATGTCGCGACCGACCCATCCCTCACACGCAAAGCGACCGACGCGGTGCCGACGCTCAGGCGGCTCGTGAAGGAGGGCGGCGTGCCGCATGACTACGTGCCGGTGCGGCGCTGATCAGCCGCGCTCCCTCTCTGTTGAAACGACCGACTTTGAGTTGAAAGTGCTCGCTCCGGCGCACACGCATTCCAGATGCAGGAATCGGCCGCTCATCCTCGGGAGTCAGAGCGACTCGCCAGGTTGCACGGCTGTGGGGTGCTCGACACCGGGCCAGACGATGACTTCAAGGCCATCACCGACCTCGCCAGCCTCGTGCTCGAGTGCCCCATCGCATTGGTTGGGCTGATCGCCGAGTCGCGGGTGTGGTTCAAAGCGAAGGTGGGTCTCGCGGTGAACGAGCTGCCGCGCTCCTCCTCGTTCTGCGCGCACGCGATTCTGTCTTCGGGCGAACCGCTCGTCGTCGAAGACGCCCGTCGCGACCCGCGGTTTCACGACAACCCCCTCGTCGCCGGAGCACCGCACGTCGCCTTCTACGCGGGAGTTCCGCTCGTCGTCGGAGGGCTCCCGGTGGGCACGCTCTGCGTCATCGACGACAGGCCCCGAACGCCGACTTCCCGTCAGCTGAAGGCGCTCGTTCAGCTCGCCCGTCAGACCGAGGTGTTGCTGGAGGCCTGCAAGACCAACCGGGCGCTCGAAGGCGTCGCCCGTCAGCACCGCGAATCGGAAGAGCAGCTGCGCGCGGTCGTTCACTCGATGCACGACGGCATGGTGATGCACGACCGAACCGGCGCCATCGTCTGGAACAACCCGTCGGCGTGGCGAATTCTCGGGCTCACGGAGGACCAGCTGAAGGGCCGCACCTCGTTCGACCCTCGCTGGCGCTCCGTGCACCCCGATGGAACGCCATTCGTGGGGAACGAACACCCCGCCATGGTCGTGTTGGCGACGAACCGGCCGGTGCGCGGCGTGGTGATGGGCGTCGGCGTCGGCGACGAGCTTCGGTGGATTCGAATCAACGGCGAGCCGCTCTTTCGGCCCGGTGAGACCGTCTGCTGGGCAGCCGTGGCGTCGTTCACCGACATCACCGAGCTGCGCAGACGCGAAGAAGACCTCTCACGAGCCGTCGTCGTCGCGGAGCAGGCTTCGCGTGCGAAGAGCGAGTTCCTGGCCACGATGAGCCACGAGCTGCGCACTCCGATGAACGGCGTCATCGGCATGAGCGAGCTGCTGTTGGCTGACAGCCGCGATGACGAACGCACCTCGATGCTCACGACGATTCGGGACAGTGGCCGGTCGTTGCTGAGCATCATCGACGACCTCCTCGACTACTCGAAGATCGAAGCCGGCGGTCGCCACCTCGCTCCCGAGCCGTGCGCACCCGGCGCCGTCGCGAGTGGCGTGCTGCAGTTGTTGGCGGCGCAGGCGAAGAAGAAGGGGCTGACGGTGGGGCTCGAAGCGCACGAGGTGGGGGCGCTCGCCGACGTCGACGCGCTCCGGCAGGTGTTGGTGAACCTCGTCGGCAACGCGCTCAAGTTCACGTCCACGGGTCACGTCACGGTGCGCGTCTTCGAGCGGGCTGGGCGCTGTCGCATCGAGGTGAGCGACACCGGCATCGGGCTCACCGCAGAGCAGCTGCCGCGGCTGTTTCAGCGCTTCTCGCAGGCTGAGTCGACGACGACGCGGCGCTTCGGTGGAACCGGGTTGGGGCTCGCCATCTGCAAACGCCTCGTCGAAGGCATGCAGGGGACCATCGGCGTCGAGAGCATCGTCGGCGTCGGGAGCACCTTCTGGTTCACCCTTCCTGCCGCGGCGCTCTGCGACATCGTGAAGCCGCAGACCGCCAGCGTCATCACTCCGCTCGAACGCGCGCTCCACGTGCTGCTGGTCGAGGACAACGTCGTCAACCAACGCGTGTCGGCGGGCATGCTGAAGCGGTTGGGTCACCTCGTCGTGGTGGTCGACGACGGTCGCAAGGCGCTCGAGGCGGTCGAGCGGCAGCACTTCGACGTGGTGTTGATGGACGTGCAGATGCCCGAGATGGACGGGCTGGAGGCCACCCGCGCGATTCGAACCCGTGGCGGGCTGCTCTCGGCGATTCCCATCATCGCGCTCACGGCGAGCGTGCTCAAAGACGAGCGCCTCGCCTGCTTCGAGGCCGGCATGAACGACGTCCTCGCGAAGCCGCTGACGCTTGACGCGCTCCGTGACGCGATGACGCGCATGGCGGCCTGAACCAGCGCCCGAAGTCGGGTAGCCAGCACGTGTGACGTGCGGCTCCACACTTCGTCTTCGACGCTGGCGGTGCAAACCGGTAGAGCACCCGCGCCTCGCCGTCCCTGGAGCCACACGACATGCGACGAATCGCTCTCGGCCTCACCGCCACTGCCCTCACCTTCGCCGGCTGCGCCAAAGAAGCCGTGAAAGAAGAGCCGAAGGTCACCACGCCTGCGCCTGCTCCGGCGGCGCCGCCTCCTGCCCCGAAGCCGACGTTCGACCGGCTCTCGCGCCTCGACTTCAACGTGCGCGCGCAGGAGCGCTTCCTTCCCTTCTTCTGGCGTGACGACAACGACGGCAACAAGGTGCTCGAGCCCGCCGAGCTCGCGGTGCTGTGGGGCCCGCAGAACGCGCAGCGCTCCACCTTCGTCGACGAGAAGGGCGCGTTCACCCAGACGTTCATCGACGCCTACGAGTCGATGGTGAAGCCCGCCGACGACAAGAACCTTCCCGCCGACGAGCAGAAGCGCCTCGGCCTCGTGCGCCTCGAGCTCTCGCAGGGCCGGCCCACGCTCGTCGAGACCGACCTCACGAAGGGCACCGACGAAGACCGCGCCATCATCAAGCACGTCTTCGCCGCGGCGAACGCCATCGAGCGCATTCACGGCAAGCAGCTCGGCACCGACACCATGGAGGCGAAGGACGCGGCGTCGAAGGCCCTCATCCACCGCAACCAGGGGCCGTTCTGCGTCGCGCCGAAGACCGAGAAGGACGAAGGCTGCACCGCCATCGCGCCGAAGCCGAAGCAGCTCTCGGGTCTGTACCCTGCCGCCGTGCAGGCCGACGCGAAGTTCTGCGACAAGCTCGCGAAGGAGAAGAACGCGAAGGACCTGATGGGCCACTTCTCGGCCGTCGTCGCCGATGGCGCGGGCTTCAAGGCAGTGCCGTACAGCGAGTTCTACAAGGCCGACATGGAGTCGGTGGCCACCTCGCTCGAGGCCGCGGCCAACGCCATCACCTCGCCGGGCGAAGCGGCGTTCCAGAAGTACCTGCGCGCCGCGGCGACGTCGTTCCGCACCAACGACTGGGAGCCCGCGAACGAGGCCTGGGTGGCGATGGGCCCGACGAACTCGAAGTGGTACCTGCGCATCGCGCCGGACGAGGTCTATTACGAGCCGTGTGCGTGGAAGGCCGGCTTCGCGGTCAGCTTCGCGCGCATCAACATGGACTCGTTGGCCTGGCAGCAGAAGCTCGAGCCCGTGAAGGCCGACATGGAGAAGGCCCTCGCGACGCTCGCGGGCCCTCCGTACAAAGCGCGCGACGTGAAGTTCAAGCTGCCCGACTTCATCGACATCGTGCTCAACGCCGGTGACGCGCGGCCTGCGCATGGCGCCACCATCGGCCAGTCGCTGCCGAACTGGGGCAAGGTGGCCGAGAAGGGCGGCCGCACCGTCGCGATGACGAACCTGTACACCGACCTCGACAGCCAGAAGGCGCTCGAGGCGCAGATGGCGTCGCTGTTCTGCAGCTCGCTCATGACGAAGGCCACCACCGACGCGAAGCCCGCCGTGATGAGCGTCGTGCTGCACGAGGCCGCGCACAACCTCGGCCCGAGCCACGAGTACAAGGTGAAGGGCAAGGAGGACGACGAGGTCTTCGGTGGCCCGCTCGCCTCGACGATGGAGGAGCTCAAGGCCCAGACGTCGGCGCTCTACTTCTCGCAGTGGCTCGTCACGAAGAACGTCATCACGCAGGCCGAGGCCGATGCCGCCGCGGTTCGCGACGTCGCGTGGGGCTTCGGCCACATCAGCCGCGGCATGTACACGGCTGACAACAAGCCGCGAAACTACAGCCACCTCGCGTCGATTCAGATGGGCACGCTCACCAAGGCCGGCGTGCTCGTGTTCAAGGCCGACGAGAAGGCCGCCAACGGCACCGACGTGGGCTGCTTCGACATCGACTTCGCGAAGTGGAAGCCCGCAGTCGACACGCTCGCCAAGCGCGTGCTGATGGCGAAGGGCAAGGGCGACAAGAAGGACGCCGAGGCGATGGTGGCCGAGTTCGTCGACGGCAAGGACGACTGGGCCAAGCGCCGCGAGCTCATCACCGAGCGGTGGCTGCGCGCTCCGAAGGCGACGTTCGTGTACGCGGTGAAGTGAACGTCACCGCAGGGTGAGGGAGTCGTCTCCGAAGGCCTGCGCCTCGGTGCCTGCCCAGAGTCGTGGCGGGTCGAGGTGCGGGCCTCCGAGGGCGTCGAGGCCTTTGGCGACCGTCGTCACCATCGAGCCGGTGACGTCGTCTTTCGTCTCGGTGTTCGCGTCGTCGACGGCCTTTCGCAGGGTGTTGCCCTTCGTCCACCGCTTGAGGAACGCGCGGTAGAAGAGCGGCGCGACGTTGTTGCCGCGATGGCCGACGTACGCACGGGCGCCGAGCGCGAGCATCGCGGGGCCTTGAACCGAACCGCCCGCGCCAGTGCTGTAGACGAGGCGCAGCTTCTGACGCGCGGGCTCGTCGAGCGCACCGAGCCAGCGGTCGTAGCGGTTTCCATGTGAGAGGAAGAAGACGTCGATGGTGGCGTCGGTCTTCGCGCGCGTGCGAATCGCGTCGAGCAGCCGGGCCTCGCCATCGTCGGTGGGTGTCGCTTCGAGGTAGTCCACGTGCTCCCACGCGCTCCCGAACGCCGAGAGCGTGTACTCGCGGCTGGCGACCATCTGGTAGCCGGGCACGTGGTCTCTGAAGAAGACCGCGCCGTGCGTCGGGGTGGGCGGCGTCGCCTGCGGGCACGCGCTGATCAACAGCAGCAACAGAGCGTAGCGGGCGAGCATCGACGGCCCAGATCGTAGCAGCGGGCGAGGGTTGACTCCCGGCAGCCGACTGCAACAGTTCGGTCGGTGCGACGACTGCTCCCCGTGCTGATGCTGGTGCAGGCCTGCGCTCCTCCGACGTCGATGGTCGTCGAGTTCACCACCAACCTGCCGTGCCCCACGCAGCGCACCGCGCAGTACCTGGGCGTCGCGTTCGGCGGCAATGAAGAGGCAGTCGAGACGACGTTCACCGAGGTGTTCGACGGGCGGCAGTGTGACGACCAGACCGGCGTGCTCGGCACCTATGCGTTCAGGCCCGCGGCGAACGATCGCGAGCAGACCATCTTCCTGAGAGCGGCGCTGGCTCCAGCGGGAGACGTCGAGGCGTTCTGCAGCCCGAAGGAGTCGTCGTTCGATGCGCGCCGGTGTGTCATCGCGCGGCGGCGAATCAGGTTCACGCCCGGCGCGACGCTGCGGGTGCCGTTGCTCTTTCACGACTCGTGTCTCGGGAAGCCGTGTGACGTGAACGAGACCTGCGTCGTGGGCGGGCGATGTGTCTCGAAGAATCTGATCACCCCGATGTGCCGCCCGAGTGAATCGTGTGTGGTCGAACTCGATGCCGGGGTCGGTGGTGGGAATGCAGGTGGCGGCGCTGCAGGTGGAGTGGCCGGAGGTTCGGCGACAGGTGGTGGAACTGCAGCTGGTGGAACTGCCGCTGGCGGATCCGCAGGTGGTGGAACTGCCGCTGGTGGAACTGCCGCTGGTGGATCCGCAGCTGGTGGAATTGCAGCTGGTGGAACTGCCGCTGGTGGAACTGCCGCTGGTGGAACTGCAGCTGGTGGATCCGCAGCTGGTGGATCCGCGGCTGGTGGAACTGCGGCTGGTGGAACTGCAGCTGGTGGAACTGCAGCTGGTGGAACTGCAGCTGGTGGAACTGCAGCTGGTGGAACTGCAGCTGGTGGAACTGCAGCTGGTGGAACCGCAGCTGGTGGAACTGCCGCTGGTGGAACCGCAGCTGGTGGAACCGCAGCTGGTGGATCCGCTGGAGGTGGATCCGCTGGAGGTGCTTCCGACGCGGGTGTTGCGCCCGACTGTGTCGTCTATCAAGGCCAGTTCTGTCAGGCGCCGGTTGCCGGCTGCTGTCTCCGCTCCAACGTCGACGCGGGCCTGGGCATCTGCTCCACCTCGACCTGCGCTGCGTCTGGCACCTCATCGGGGATGCTGGTCGGCTGCATCGACAGCGCTGATTGTCTCAACCAACCGAAGAATTGCTGGGTGCGGGGCAACACGACCGTTTGTCTCGCGCCCGCGGCACCGACGAACAACACCGATCGTCGCTCGTGCGGTCCGAGCGAAGCGTGCACCAGCCTGCAGATGCCGAACTGTCAGCCAGACCGCGTGTTCCCGTTCCTCAAGACCTGTCAGTGCGATCCGCTCGTGCGCACGTGCCTCGCGGGCGACGTGTGTGTTCCTTCGACGCGCCAGTGTCTGCCGATGGGCGCTCCTTCCTTCCCGGGCGTGGAGTGCCAACTCGCGCCCCCGGGCCAGGCGGGCGTGACGTGCATCGATGGCACCTACTGTTGCCAGAGCACCGTGCTGCCGCCGACCTGTGAGCCCTCGCTCGGCACCTGCCCCGGCATGACGGTCGGCTGTCGCAGCTCCTCCGATTGCGCCACCGGTTCGTGGTGCAGCTACGACCGGCTGACGTTCCCCGTCGTCGCTCACTGCCTCAACGGCATCGAAGCCCGCGAGGCGTGTCGGCGAGGGGTCTCGAGCGCGCGCAACTGCGAAGGTGGTGGCCAGTGCACCGGCATCATCGACGCAGGTCCGGTCGACTTCGGGTTCTGCCAGTAGCCGTCAGAACGAGAGTTGCGGGAGCAGCGACGGCGCAATCGGAGGCTCGCTCGAGTTCAACGTTCCGCGCATCGCGGGCCGCTCGATGGTCCACGCTGCGGCGACGCCGGCTCCGGCTGCGACGACGACACCAATCGCTGCCCAGAAGTACCAGCGCTCGTACAGGCGCGGTTCGCGCACGAGCCCCACGTCGACGAGCCGCAGCTCTCCGGCCTTCACCAGCACAGAGGTGAGCGCCGGCACGAAGCCCTCCTTCGTCAGCCGAACCTGATGCGACCCGGGCGCCACCACCACGTCGAGCGGCACGTTCCCGCTCTGGGCGTCGTCGACCGACGCCAGCGCGCCGCTCTCGGCCGAGCTCACCCGCAGCACCGCCTTCGTCTCTTTCGAGTCGAGCCGCACCTCGAGGTGCACGTCCTGCCGGCCCGCCAGCGTCACGCTGCGCGAGAAGGGAAAGAACCGCGCGTCGTCGACGGTGAGCATCGCCGGTTTGCCCGAGCTCACCGAGATGGGCTGCGGCAGGGGCGAGCGGCCGAGAATGCGCTCTCCGAGCCGAACCTCGACGCCATCGACCGGCACCACGATGAACAGGCGCGTCACCCGCTCGCGATAGGTCGAGAGCAGCTCGTCGAGCGCCGGCACCCGCGCACGCACCGAGTCCTCCGCTTCGAGCGAGAAGCGCTCCAGCAGCGCGAGCGCCTGGGGGAACTGCTCGAGCCGCTCGTGGCAGCGCGCGCGGTTGAAGAGGAGCACCGACGACGGCGCCAACGCGTACGCCTCTTCGTACGCCGCCAACGCCTCTGCGGGCCGCCCGGAGTCGAGCGCCGCGTCGCCCTTCAGCTTCGCCACCCGTGCGGCTTCGGCCTTCGCCGCTGCCTCTGCGACGGCGGGATCGACCGGCTTCGTCGCCTTCTTCGGCGCTGCAAAGGCGACGGCTCCACAGCAGAGCCACAGCGCGAGCAGCCGGGTCACGTCGTTCGGGTTCACAGATGCTCTGGGTTCTTGTCGACGGGTCGAGGCCGCGACTTTGGCACGACGCGAGTCGGTTTCGGCGAGGGCGATGGTGTCGGCGCCACGACGGGTTCGAGCGGTGCGACGGGAGCAGGCTCGATGGGCTTCACGGGAGCGGGGTCGGGCTGTGCAACGGGAGCAGGCTCGGGCGCCGCGACTGGCACCTCCACCGCCTTCGATGGAGCGGGTACGGGTGGCGCCATCGGCTCGCGCGAGGGGCGGTCACGCAGGGCCAGCACGCCACCGCCGAGCACGAGCACGGCTCCCAGCACGACGCCGATGACGACTCGACGAGACCCCGGCATCACCTGCTCGATGACCTGCGCGGTCTCTCCGGCCGCTGGCAACCCCTGTTGGCGATGAGTCGTCACGGCGGCGGGCGTCGCCATCGGCTGGGTGTCGGGCACCACCGGCAACGTGGGTGCCGCAGCGGGGTCGGCCTCGGCGAAGGGGCGCAGCTCGTCGGCGAACCGTCTCAGGTCGGGTGTTCGCGTCGCCTGCGGCCGCAGCGCGCGCGCAATCGCAGCCCACAGCCCCGGTGGCACGTCGATACCGCGCTGCGAGAGTGGCTGCGGTGCTCCCTCGATCACCGCCATCAGGTACTGACTGAAGCTGGTGCCCTCGAAGGGGAACTTCGCCGAGAGCAGCTGGTACAGCGTCACCGCCATCGCCCACACGTCACAGCGGTGGTCGAACGGCTCGCCCTGAATCTGCTCGGGTGAGAGGTAGTTGACGGTGCCGACGATGGCGTCGCCGGTGAGCATGCGCGCGTCGTCTTCGCGACGGCGGGCGACTCCGAAGTCGACGATGCGAATCGTCTGCTCGCGCGTGAGCATGATGTTCGCGGGCTTCACGTCACGGTGAATGATCTGCCGGTCGTGCGCGGCGGCGAGCGCGAGTGACGCCTCGACGACCCAGCGCACGCGCTCGTGCAGCGGCGTCTCGGGGTGCGCGCGGAGCACGGCGTCGAGCGACTGCCCGTCGATGAACTCCATGACGATGAAGGGCAGCCCGTCGTCGTTGGTGTCGACGTCGAAGATTCGGCAGACGCCAGGGTGATGGAGCGCCGCCAGCGCCCGCGCCTCGCGCAAGAACCGCTCGACTGCGGAGGCCGAGTCGAGCGACTGCGCCGTCATCAGTTTCACCGCCACGGGTTGGTCGAGCAGCTCGTGATGCGACAGGTACACCGCGCCCATGCCGCCCTGACCGAGCTTGCGCAGCAGCCGGTACTTTCCCTTCAGCGTGCGGGTGGAGTCGTCGACGGCGGCCATGGGCGCACGACTCTATGGAGGTTGGCGCGACGCTGGCGAGCGTCGCATGGCGCCTGCCGAAGGCGTGCTGCTACTCGGGAGCGCCGGCGCGCTCGTCGCGCCACTGGCTCGGTGACTTCCCCGTCCACCGGGTGAAGGCGTGCGAGAAGGCCGCGGCGTCGGCGAACCCCAGCCGCACGGCAATCTCCTTGATGGCCCGGCCGCCGGTCAGCATCGCCTCGGCGCGCGCGCGGCGCTCCTGGTCGAGCAGCTCGCTGTAGCTGGTGCCCTCGGCGCTCAGGCGACGTTTGAGGGTGCGGGCGCTCATCGAGAGCCGCTGGGCCACCACGTCGACCTCGAGCACCCCGTCGGCCAGCACCAGGCTGCGAACCCTCGCGGCCACGCGGCTCGTCTCGCTCAACGCCGCCAGCTCGCGCTCACACTGCTCCTCGGCGAGGCGTTGCGCCGCGGGGTCGGCCAGCTGCAGCTTCGCGTCGAGGTGGGCCGCGTCGAACACCAGACGATGGGCCGGTTTGCCGAAGACGAGGCGCTCGAGCCGCGGCGAGTTCATTCGCTCCAGCCAGTCGGGCTTCGGCAGCGCCAGCTCGATGCGTCCCGCGAGAACCTGCCCCGTCAGCGCCTGGCCCAGCGTCGACAAGCCGACGGCCAGCGCGAGAATGACGACGTCGCGCGCCGAGCCCAGGTCTTCGTGCTCGTCGATGGTGACGAAGGCCGTCGCGCCCTCCACGGTGAGCCGGTAGCGCAGGGTCGAGGTGCGGGTGGCCATGAAGCGTTCGCCCAGGCGCAACGCGTCGCCGATGGTGCTGGCCGTCAGCACCGCGAAGCCGAGGTAGCCGTGCCACGACGCGCGCATCGCGAGGCCGAGGTAGACGCCCAGGCCCGGCTCTCCCGTCAGCAGGCGGGCGCGCTCGATGAGGGCGATGACGCGCGGCAGCTCGAGCCGCAGCGACCCATCACGCAGGTCGTCGAGCTCGAGGTCGAACGGCTCGAGCAGCTCGTCGGCGTCGACGCCGAAGCGCGCCGCGACGTCGACGAGATGTCCGGCATACACGGCGGGGAACACGCCGACTGCTTAGCTGAACGCTGGCCCACGAAGACAACAGGTTGGCACCCGCGCACATGCCCGCTCTGTGATGAAGGCTCGGTGAGCTCCATCGACGTTCGCGACCTGCGGTTCGACCTCTCCAACGTGCCGCGCGACTGGCACCCACGCGGCGCCGCGGTCACCGCCCTCTGGGACCAGTTCTCGGTCTTCTTCCCCGTCGGAGAGGCCTTCTTCGTGCGCTCGGTGCGCCACTTCCTGCCTCAGCTGTCGGACGAGCAGCTGCGCGCCGACGTCGCCGCCTTCTGCGCGCAGGAGGGCCATCACGCACGCGAGCACAAGGCCTACAACGACTTCCTCGAGGCGCAGGGGCTGCCCATCACCGCGCTCGAGGGCCGCGTGCGCCGGCTGCTGGGGCTCGCGCAGCGCTTCTCGCCGCACCGACAGCTCGCCATCACCTGCGCGCTCGAGCACTTCACCTCGCTCATGGGTGAGGCGGTGTTGTCGAACGGCACCCTGCTCGAGGGCGCCCACCCGACGATGTCGAAGCTGTGGCGCTGGCACGCGGCCGAAGAGAACGAGCACCGTAGCGTCGCCTTCGACGTGTACCTCGCCGTCGGAGGCAGCCATCTCGGGCGCGCGCGCGCCATGCTGTCGACGACCTTCGTGTTCTGGGTGCTCGTCGGGCTGCAGACGCTCGTGTTCCTCGGGCGGCGTGGCGCGTTGTTCTCGCTGCGCGAATGGTGGCGCCTCTTCTCGTTCGTCTGGCTCGACCCGAAGGGGCTGCGCACCCTGTTCAGGCCGTGGGCGCAGTACTTCTCGAGCCGTTTTCACCCGGCGAACCGCGGGAGCGAGCCTTTCGAGACGTGGAAGCGCGAGCTCGGCGCCGCCTCATGAAGACGCCGGGGTTTCGGGGAAAGGTGGCCGCCATCACCGGCGCTGGCTCGGGCATCGGCCGGGCGCTCGCCGAGGCGCTCTCGCGGCAGGGCTGCGCGCTGGCGCTCTCTGACGTCGACGAAGCAGGCCTCGCGGCGACGGCGGCGAGCGTTTCGCGTGACGTCGAGGTCACCACGCGGCGGGTCGACGTCTCGAACGCCCAGCAGGTGGTGCAGTGGGCCGACGAGGTGGTGCGCGGGCACGGCCGCGTGAACGTCGTCATCAACAACGCAGGCATCAGCTACGGAGCGACGGTGCGCGGTGGTGACGACGACGACTTCCGCCGCGTGATGGACGTCGACTTCTGGGGCGTGGTGAACGGCACGCGCGCGTTCCTGCCGCACCTCGAGCGGTCGGGTGACGGGCACGTCGTCAACGTCTCGAGCGTCTTCGGGCTCATCGCGTTCCCAGGGCAGAGTGCCTACAACGCCGCCAAGTTCGCGGTGCGTGGCTTCACCGAGGCGCTGCGCATGGAGCTCGAGCTGACGCGCTCGTGCGTCTCGGCCACCTGCGTGCACCCCGGCGGCGTGAAGACGAACATCGCGAAGGCGACGCGCGTGCATTCGTCGCTGGCCGACCTGGGCGTCGACACGTCGCGTGCGAACGAGACCTTCGAGCGGAACTTTCGAACGACGGCCGAGCAGGCCGCGGCGTTGATGTTGCGGGCCGTCGAACGAAACCGGCGCCGGGTGCTGGTGGGGGCCGACGCACAGGGGCTCGACCTGCTGCAGCGGCTGCTGCCGGGCGCGTACCAGTCGGTGGTGGTGGCGCTCGGCAAACGAGGAGCCAGTCACGCATGAACGACTTCGACGTCATCATCGTCGGCGCGGGGCTCTCTGGCATCGGAGCGGCCTGGCGCCTTCAGCAGCAGTGCCCCGGTCTGCGTTACGCCGTGCTCGAAGGGCGCGCCTCGCTCGGCGGCACGTGGGACCTCTTTCGCTACCCCGGCGTGCGCTCCGACAGCGACATGTTCACGCTCGGCTACCCATTTCGGCCGTGGAAGGGCCCGCGCGCGCTGGCGAGCGGCGCCGAGATTCTCGAGTACGTGCGTGAGACGGCGCAGAGCGCTGGCATCGACCGGCACATCCGGTTTCGGCACCGCGTGAAGTCGGCGGCCTGGTCGAGCGCTGCGCAGCGTTGGCTGCTCGAGGTCGAAGCAGACGGCAAGCCCACGACGCTGCGGGCGCGCTTCCTTCACCTCTGCGTCGGGTACTACTCGTACGAGCGCGCGCATCAGCCACGGTTCGAAGGGCTCGACGAGTTTCGCGGCCAGGTGGTGCACCCTCAGTGGTGGCCCGAGTCGCTCGACGTCGGCGGCAAGCGCGTGGTGGTGATTGGCAGCGGCGCGACGGCGGTGACGCTGGTGCCCGAGCTCGCCCGAACCGCGGCGCACGTGACGATGCTGCAGCGCTCTCCGACCTGGTACCTCGCGTTGCCGGGGCGCGATCGGCTGGTGGAGCTCGTGCGACGGCTGTTGCCCGCGACCTGGGCCCACCTCGCCGTGCGCACGCGCAACGTGCTGTTGGCGACAGCGTTCTTCCAGTTCTGTCGGCGCTTTCCACAGGCTGCCGCCCGGCTCCTCGAGCGTGGTGTTCGGCGGCACCTGCCAGGGCGCCCGCTCGCTCCAGACTTCACGCCCCGCTACGCGCCGTGGGACCAGCGCGTGTGCGTCGTACCCGACGGAGACCTCTTCACCTCCATTCGCGACGGCCGCGCCTCGGTGGTGACCGACGCCGTCGAGCGCTTCACCGAGCGCGGTGTGCGGCTGTCGTCGGGACGAAGCCTCGACGCAGACATCGTCGTGACGGCGACGGGCCTCGAGTTGCTCGCGCTGGGTGGCATTGAGCTGCAGGTCGACGGGCGGCGTCTCGAGCCCTCCGAGCAGGTCGTCTATCGCGGGCTGATGTTCGCCGACGTGCCGAACCTGTCGTGGTGCGTCGGGTACACGAACGCCTCGTGGACGCTGCGTGCAGACCTGTCGGCGCAATACCTCTGCCGGCTGATCAACCACATGCAGGCCGCCGGCTTCACGAGCGCGAGACCAGATGGCCGCCAGGCGCCCGACGAGCGGCGACCCCTGCTGGAGCTGTCGTCAGGCTACGTCACCCGGGCAGCTCCACGGTTGCCGTCGCAAGGAAGCGAGGCGCCGTGGGCGCTGCGACAGAACTATCTGCTCGATTGGCGTGAGCTGCGCTTCGCCCCGGTCGACGAGGCCATGCAGTTCGAAGGGCAGACGGGCTTCGTGGCGCGCGACGAGGCCGCTCGCGTTTGAAGTGCCGAGGGTCGGGTTGTGGTGCGGTACGCTTGGCTGATGGGGCGGTTCCTGGTTGCGTCGAGTCTCGTCTTCGTTTCGTGCGCGAGTGTTCCCGACGCCAGCTTCAGGTGTGAGGCCGACGGCGGGTGCCCAGCGGGTTTGAGCTGCGTCGTGATCGAGGTCAGCTCGTACTGTCTTGCTCGTGATGGCGGCGCAGTCGGTGGTGGAAGCGCTGGCGGAGCCGCGAGGGCAGGGGGCACCGCAGGTGGTTCGTCGACAGCCGGTGGAGTCCCGAGCGCTGGTGGAGCTGCGACGGCAGGCGGCTCTCCGGCCGCGGGTGGATTTGCGAGCGCTGGTGGCGACGCGACTGGTGGTGGGACTGGGAGCGCAGGCGGAACCGCGACGGCCGGTGGATCCGCGAGCGCTGGTGGAACTGCGACTGCCGGTGGATCAGCGAGCGCCGGTGGATCCGCGATGGCTGGTGGATCCGCGATGGCCGGTGGATCCGCGACGGCCGGTGGATCCGCGACGGCCGGTGGATCCGCGATGGCCGGTGGAGCTGCGAGCGCTGGTGGATCCGCGAACCCCGTCTGCGATCCACTGACGCTGCCACCGGCAGATGCGGTCTTCGTGGCCGCTTCGGGAGTCGACTCGAGCAGCGGAGACGCTCCAAGCCCGGTTCTCACCGTGTCGCGGGCCATCAAGCTCGCGACCGATTCTGCGCCCATCAGACCGGTGGTCATCTCTGACGAGTCTTTCACCGAAGACCTGCGCTTCCTGAATCTCGACGCAGGGCTTCGGGTGCTCGGCGGATTTCAGCGGGTGACTGGCACGAGTTGGCAGCGGGGCTGTCGCGGGCCCTCCGTGTTCAACACGCCGTCGCCGGTCGGGCTGATTGTCGAGAACTCGGCATCGCTGGCGCTGTCTGATCTGTACGTGCAAGCCGCCTCGGCGAACTCGAGCGGCCTCTTTGGTGGCAGCTCGTTCGGCGCGGCCATCAACAACGCCACCGTCACCCTGACGAACATGACGTTGCGCGCCGGCAACGGCGGTGACGGCGGGAGCCCGCTCAGTCCTTCGCCGCCGACCGCTGCGAGCTGCGCGGTCGTCACGAGCACGACCGTGGTGGTGCAGGGGGCAGGTGGCGCCGACGGTGGCCCTGGTGGGCTCGGGACCTTCGGTGTCGCCGACTATCAGCCGGTGCAGGCTCCTCCTGGCGGGCGCGGGCTCGATGGTGGAACTGGAACGGCAGGAGGACTGGGGACGACCCTGTCTGGCTGCGCTGGAGGGTGTTCGTGCGCGGGCTCCACCTGCAACACGGGTACGCGCATGACGGTGCAGAGCCTCCCCGGGCTGGCCGGCTGTGGTGGCACTGGTGGTCTTCCCGGGCAGGGCGGTGGCGGTGGCGGCGCCTCGGTGGGGCTGCTGGTGACGGGCGCTTCCCAGGTGGTGCTCGAGCGCTCCTTCGTTCGCAGCGGCGCTGGAGGCAACGGAGCGCTCGGCGCAGCTGGCGCAAGTGGAGCTGCTGGCTCGACGGGTCAGATGGGCGCGAACGCCACGTGCTGGGCGAACTGCACCGGCGACTGCGGCAACGGCGGCGCGAACTGCGGTGCGGGCTACATGTCGAGCGCGGGAACGACCGTACCGGGCGGCACTCCCGGGAGCCAGGGCGGCACGGGAGGGCGCGGTGGTGCTGGTGGGCCCGGAGCGGGCGGCCCGTCGTACGGCATCGTGACCGTCGGAACGAGCGTGGTGCTCAGCTCCGACGCTGGCGTGTCGTTCGGCCCTGGCGGTGGCTGGGGCGGAGACCCGGTTCGTCGCGCGCCAGCAGCCCCGCAGGTCGGGTTCTGAGTTCTTCGATACGCTTGGGGCGTGGTCGCGACGAAGCCACTGGTCGTTCTCACGCTGCTGCTTGGCACGCATGCCGCGGCCTTCGTCGATGATCTGCAGATCACCGAACACGTCAGGTACTCGGAGCTGATCATCGACGCGACGATTCGAGAGCGCCGCTCCGCCTCGGTCGTGCTCGACGTCGTCGAGGTGCTCAAGGGAACGGCTGTGGCTCGCCTTACGGTCGAGCTCGGCTCGGACTTTCGCTGCGACATGAGCAACGCCGTTCCGTCGAGTGGGCGCGGGCTGTTCTTTCTGCAGAGGGAATCGGGCCAATGGCGCATCACGCAGTTCGGCCGCGGGTTCATCGAGCGCTCCGCCGACGCGAAAGACGGTCACCTGCTGGGCGGCGTCATCGTTCCACGGGCGTGGCTCGTCGACGGCGATCGCTCGACGGTGCGCTGGAGTGAGGTGATGAGCGAAGTGCGTCGCCTCGTCGCCGACCGCCGCGTCTTCCCCGATGCTGGTTGGCTCATCGAGCAGGTGGACTGTCATCGCTGCGCGCTCGGGCCCATCGTGGCTCGCTTCGGCGATGGTGGTGTCTTCGACTGGGGCCGTGCCGAGCATGGGCAGTCATCGGGCGTCAGCTGGTTGCGAGACCGAATGCTCGCGGCGCAGGCGAGTCAGCGAAGCTCGATGGGAATCCTGGTGACGGCCTCCTCGTGGCCGCGTTCGGAGGAGTTGGTCGATGAAGGCACGTTGATGGTGCTCTGGTCGCAGGGCAGGGTGACGTCGGTCGTCGCCGAGCGCATCGACGCCGGCCTCGAGCCCAGTTGCTGGAACACGCAGGTCTCGACCTTCGCCTGCGAAGCGGTCACGCCGGTCGATGGTGGTTGGCTGCGCTGTGAGCGACCACTCCCGCTCTCGGTGTGCACACCGGCTGCGACGGTTCGCACCATCGAGGCCGCCGACGTCTCGCGCGTTCGTTGCCGCGGGCGCCGCTGCAGCGTCGACGGTGAAGGCTGGGCGCTCGGAGACCTCGACAGCAGCGGCTCCTGTCGCGCGACCGAACGCGGCATGTGGTGTGTCCGCTCCGACGGCGGGGTTCCAACTTCCGAGGTCGTCGCGCCGGGCTCGGGCTGATGCCGCAGGACACGAGAGTCAGCGCCCGCTCAGATTCCCGTGAGGTCGAGAGCGCACGTGCCTGCCAACTGCTGAACACCACGAGCGTGAGGCTGGCGGCTGCGTTGCAGTCTGCTCCGCGCATGAGGCGCTCGACTCTGCCGCTGCTGCTCGCGTTGTCGTCTGGTTGTACCGACTTGCGTGACCTGCCTCCGCCGGGCGAGGCGGTCGTCTCGAAGGCGCAGCGCATCACCTCCGTTGCGCCTGATCAGGACGTCGCCGAAGCCTCGGCCGCGAACACCGCGTTCGGCCTCGCGCTGCTGGCCCGGCACCCCGACGACAACTTCATCTTCTCGCCGTACAGCGTGACGTCGGCGACCTCGATGCTCGAAGCCGGAGCCGCCACCACGACGCTCTCGGGCATCACGCAGGCCCTGCGGCAGACGTTGCCACCCGCGCAACACCATCGCGCCATGAACACGCTCGAGGCCGCGCTCGAAGTTCGCGGCGCGACGGCGAAGGCCCAGGGCGGTCGGCCCTTTCGGCTCGTGGTGACGAACCAGCTCTTCGCGCAGAAGGGCCAGCACCTCGAAGCGCCATTCCTCGACACGCTCGCGCAGGAGTACGGCTCGGGGCTTCGCCTGCTCGACTTCTCGACCGACGCCGCGCGTGTCTCCATCAACCAGTGGGTCGGCCAGCGCACCGAAGGCAAGATTCCCGCGCTCTTCCGTGAGAACGCGCTCACGGGCGCGCGGCTCGTCATCGTGAACACGCTCTACTTCCGCGCCAACTGGTCGACGGCGTTTCCCGTGGCGAACACGAAGGCCGAGCCCTTTCACGGGCTCGACGGCTCGGTCGTCGACGTGCCGACGATGCACCACTCGAACGTCTCGGGCCGGGCTGCGGTCGTCGACGGCGTGCAGGTCGCCGAGCTGTCCTACGACGGAGACGACACGGCGCTCGTCATCGTCGCGCCGCCCGCTGGCACCTTCGCCACCTTCGAGCGGGGCTTCGACGCCTCGAAGTACGACGCGCTCGTGTCGAAGGTCGAGCGCGCCACCATGGACCTTCACCTGCCGAAGCTCACGCTCCGCAGCGACTTCGACCTCACGCCCGATCTCGAGGCCTTCGGCATGGGTGACGCGTTCGTTCCCGGCAAGGCCGACTTCTCGGGCATGACGGGAGACCGCACGCAGTACCTCGCCGTCGCCGTGCACCAGGCCGTCATCATCGTCGACGAGAGCGGCACCGAAGCGGCCGCGGCGACGGGCTTCGCCACGCGCGTCACCGCAGCTCTGCAACCCGTCGAGGTCGTCATCGACCGGCCGTTCCTCTTCTTCCTTCGCGACGTGAAGACGGGCTTGGTGCTCTTCGCGGGCCGCGTCGTCAGGCCCTGATCACCCAGGCCGCACGAGACCCAGCCGGGTCAGCGTGCGCTGCAGCTCGGGCAAACGAACAGGCTTCGCCAGGTACTCGTCCATTCCCGCGGCGAGCACCTTCTCGCGGTCTCCGGCCATCGCGTGCGCCGTGAGCCCGAGAATCGGAACGTGGGCGCGGCCCGCCTCTTCGGAGCGGATGTTGCCCGTCGCCTGGTACCCGTCGAGCACCGGCATCTGACAGTCCATCACAATGAGCACGTAGCCCCCGCGTCGCCAGCGGTCGACGGCCTGTGCGCCGTCTTCGGCCTGGTCGACCTCGAAGCCGAGGGCCTTGAGGTGGTGCGAGGCGATGAGCCGGTTGATGTCGTTGTCGTCGACCAGCAGCACCTTGCCGGTGCCCCGCGAGCGCTCGTTCGAAGGCTCCAGCCGGGCCTGTGGCTCGGCCGACCGCGGGAACTCGAGCGTGAACGAGAAGGCGCTGCCCTTGCCCTCGACGCTCTCGAAGGTGATGGCGCCACCCATCAGCTCGACGAGCTGCGCCGAGATGGCGAGGCCGAGCCCCGAGCCGCCATACAGCCGCGTCGTCGAGCCGTCGGCCTGCGAGAACTTCTGGAACAGCAGGTGCCGCCGGTCTTCGGGAATGCCGATGCCCGTGTCGCGCACCGTGAACCCGACCTTCGCGCGCTCGGGCGTGAGCGAGAGCGTCTGCTCCAGCGACAGGTGCCCCTTCGCGGTGAACTTGAGCGCGTTGCCCAGCAGGTTCGCGAGCACCTGCCGCAGGCGCGTGACGTCACCCACCACGAAACAGTGTGGCTCGGCGCTCAGGTGCACCTCGAGGTCGAGCCCCTTGGCCTGCACCAGCGGCTCCCAGAAGGTGGCGAGCTGCCGCGCGAAGGCCTGGAGGTCGAACGTCGCCGCCTCGAGCGTGAGCCGGCCCGACTCCACGCGCGAGAGGTCGAGCACGTCGTTGATGAGCCGCAGCAGGAACTGGGTCTGCTGCTGCGCGAGGGTGAGCAGCTCGCGCTGCTCCTTCTCGAGCTTCGTCTGCAGCAGAATGTCGGTGAGCCCGATGACGCCGTTCATCGGCGTTCGAATTTCGTGGCTCATGTTGGCGACGAACTCGCTCTTGGCGCGGTTGGCGGCTTCGGCGGCCTCCGTCGCCGCCTGCAGTTCGAGCATCACGGCGCGCGTACGGGCGTGAGCGTGGGCGCGGGTTCGTTCGAAGACGAGCGTGAGGCCGGTGACCGTGGTGAAGGTGATGAGGTACTTCGTCAACGCGCCGCCTTCGGTGAGCACCAGGCCCTCGGCTGGCCAGAACACGCGGGCGGCGACGCCGAGCGCGAAAGCCAACGACGCCAGCCCGCCGCCACGAAAGCCAGCCAGCATGATGGTCAGCGGGGGAATGACGTAGCCCCACAGCAGCACGATGTCGGGTTGAGCACCCGTCCAGTACAGGGCGAGGAGCATCACCACCACGAACCACGCCTGCGCGCGAACCACGAGCTCGAGCCGCACGCCGCGCCGGAGCGAGACGACGACCGCCACCAGAATCGCAACACAGATGGCGTTGATCAGCGCGACGCGATGGTCGCCTCTGAACAACCGCACCAGCGTGGCCACGCCGAACAGCGCCAGCATCAGCGCCGTGAAGCCGTGCAGCAGTCTCGACCGGAACAGGTCGTCGTCGTCGCCCTCCCGCACCCAGGGCCCGACGGCCCTGGACTCGAGACGTTCGAGGAGCCGTTTCATCGACCTTTCAACTTTCATGGCGCAGCAGAAGCGTCGCCCTCTTATTCGTTTGACCTCAACGGGCTGCCAATTGCCCGACCCGCACGCCATCTGTCAGCTCGACCTGACGGACTTCGAGCACTTGGCGCTCGCACGCTGGAATTGCGCGGTTGACGGCCATCACGTCGAAACCTGCGTCACCATGCTCGGTGATCCTCCTCAAGTCACTGGTGGCACGGTGACTGCTGAGGGTCGACCCCATGGTCGACGAACCGGGTGCCCGATGCAGTGACTGTGCGGTGAACGCCACGGGTCGATGCCCCTTCACCTCGCGGCGAGTCGAAGCGGGTGAGCGGTTGTGGATGCAGGGCGACATTCCAAAGGAAGTCGTCTTCGTGCGTGAGGGGCTCTTGAGCGTGTCGACGACCGAGCCGAGCGGCACCGAGTCGCTCTCGGCCGTGCGAGGCCCGCGCTCGCTGCTGGGCACCGAGAGCCTCTCGAGCCTTCCCGCGCACTCGTCGGTCGAAGCCCTGACGGACTCGACGGTGTGCACCACGCCGCCGTCGCAGCTGCAGCAGTGGGTCGGCCCTCAGACGCCAGCCGGCTCGCTGGTGGGGCTGCTGGTCGACGAACACGCTCGCAACGCCCGCGACACGAACCTGCGCACCGGCCCGTCGCTCGCTCGCCTCGCGCGCTTCCTGCTCGACTTCGCGAAGCTGGTCGACGCGGGCCGCAAGGCGCCGTTCTCGAAGCAGCACGTGGCGCGCATTCTGGGCATGCGGGCCGAGACGTTGTCGCGGTGTCTTCGGCAGTTGGTCGACTCGGGCATCATCGAGTCGGGTCGGCACGTTCGCGTGAAAGACACCTCGCGCCTGGCCGTCATCGCGCGCGGAGCCGTCTGACTCAGAGCGACTGGAGCAGCCTGAAGACCTCCTGCCTCGGCGTGAGCGGCGGCACTGTCTCGCCCTGTTGCGGCGAAGCTGGTGTCTCGCAGGCCCACGTCTGACGCCCCTGGTTGGTGACGCGCGAGATGGTCGACCGGGTGTTCGTGCACGTACTCGGAGCGCCCAGGGCATCGATGGCGCTGTCGAGCGCAGCGACCTGATCCGCTGTGACAGTGTGGCTCTTCCACGCGGACCAGACGGGGAACACCGCTCCGACGCCGCGGCGCCAGACCAACCCATTCGGTTCGACGATCCACTCGTCCGTGCGGTCGAGGCCCTGCTGATGGGCCTCGATGCGGGTGGCCGACGTCGACCCGCAGGCGACGAGCAGCATTGACGAGAGGGCGCAGAGCCGAATCATCGGCCCACCGGTGTACGACAGCCGATGCGCTACGGTCCACGGCCCGTGCTCCGCCGCCTCGTCACGCTGCTCGACCAGCACTTCGTCACGCGTGTGGGCACGACGCTCGCGCTCGTCGGTGGAACGCTCGTCATCTACCAGCGCCTCAACGCTGCGCTGACACCCCGGTTCGACTTCTTCGTTCCACTCGACGGCGCCATTCCGTTCCTGCCGTGGACGTGGCTCGTCTACGCGTCGTTCTACGTGATGCTGCCGCTGGCGGCGTGGTGGGCGAAGCCGGGCGAGTACCCGAGAACGCTCGCGGCGGTGCTCACGGCCAACGTCGTCTGCTGGCTCGGCTTCGTGCTGTTCCCGGCGCACTACCCGCGGCCCTCGCTCGAAGGGGTCGAGCCGGCCTGGCTGCACGACGCCATCGCGTCGATGTGGCGTGACGACCTGCCGGGCAACACGTTGCCGTCGATTCACGTCACCACGTCGCTGCTGGTCGCGTTGCGCCTGCATCAGATGCGCGGCGGGCCGGTGTGGCTCACGTGGGCTTCGGCCATCGCGGTGTCGACGCTCACGGTGAAGCAGCACTTCGTCGCCGACGTCGTCGCCGGAGCACTGCTCGCCCTCGCCATCAACGCCGTCTTCTTTCCGCCGAAGGTGGCGGCGGCTCCCGAAGACGCGCCCGTGCCTCCGCCGCCCTCGCGCCTCAACGTCGCCCTCGCGCTCGGCATCATCTCGTTGATGCTCTCGTGTCAGTGGCTCGCGGCGCGCACGCAGTCTCCGCTCACGCTCGCGCTGGCCGCCGTGGCGTTCGGGTTTCTGTTTCTGCCCGCGTACACGCTGCTGCACGAAGCCGAGCACGGCATCTTTCACGCGCGCCCGTTCCTCAACGAAGCGTTCGGCGTGCTGCTCGGCCTCACCTTTCCCGGCAGCTTCAGTTTCCTGCGGCTCTGTCACCTCGGGCATCACCGGCGAAACCGCAGCGAGGTGGAGCGCTTCGAGATTCTCGAGCCCCACGACCACCCCGTGTGGCGGCGCGTGTACTTCTACTTCCTGTACCTGGGCGGCTTCTGGGTCGTCGTGCCGCTCGCGACGGTGGCGCTGGTGGTGTGGCCGGGCCTGCTCCAGTCGACGCTCGCACCGCTGCACGACGACGCCGACGCGATGGTGAAGGGCGTGACGGAGTCTTCGCTCCGGCGGGTTCGCGTCGAGGCGTTGCTCGCCGTCGTCGTGCAGGCGCTCGGCATTGCCACCTTCGGGTGGACGTGGGTGTTGCTCCAGGCGGCGGGCGGGCTGTGCTGGGCCTCGCAGCAATACGTGACGCACGCGGGCTCTCCACGCGACGTGCTCGACGGAGCCCACAACCTGAAGGCGCCGCGTCTGTACGAAGCGCTGCTGCTGCACTTCAACTGGCACCTCGCCCACCACCAGCGCCCGAAGGTGCCGTGGCTGTACCTGCCGCAGTTCGACGACGCGCGACGTGTGCGGCCTGCCTACTTCGCCTCCTTCGTGAAGTTCTGGCGGGGCCCGAAGCGGGTCGATGACGGTTCGATGACGGAGCCGGTGGCACGCTCCGTCGTGTCATGACTCCTGCGCTCGAGCTCTCACACCCTCAGCCCGTCGGTGAGACGAGCGGCCCGGTGAAGGTGAAGCCGCGGCTGCGCGGGGTCTTCCACTTCCTCGGGTTCTTCGTCTCGCTCGGTGGGTTCGCCGAGCTGGCGATGGCGCCGCAGACGGGGTGGCGGTACGTCGCGGGGCTCGTCTACGCCACGTCGTTGACGACGTTGCTGGGCTTGTCGGCGCTGTACCACCGGCCGATGTGGAGCAAGGCCGCGCGTGCCCGCCTTCGCTTCGTCGACCACTGCGGCATCTTCTTCCTCATCGCGGGCAGCTACACGCCCTTCGCCGCGCTCATCGCCCCGACGGGGTGGACGTGGGGGCTCGTCGGCATGTGGGGCGGAGCGCTGGCCGGCATCGCGCACGTGTTCTTGAACGACCACGGGTACCGCGGGCTGCGCGCGGGCATCTACGTGGTGCTCGGCCTGTCGTCGTCGCCGCTGGTGTTCTCGCTGCCGCCGCTCGTGGGCTGGGGCGTCGTCGGCCTGCTGCTCGCCGGAGCGGTCATCTACATTCTCGGCGCGGGCGTGTACGCGAAGCGCTGGCCGAACCCGAGGCCGTCGTTCTTCGGGTACCACGAGGTGTTTCACCTCTTCGTGCTGGCTGCGGCGGCGTTTCACTTCGCTGCCGTGTGGAGCATTCAGTACCGCGGCTGAGAATCAGAGGTTCATGCCGCCCGATGCTTCGATGCGCTGACCGTTGATCCACTTCGTGTCGCCCGCGAGCAGGCTGGCGATGACGCCGCCGATGTCGTCGGGTTTTCCCGCGCGGCCCAGCGCCGTGAACGAGCTGATCATCTGGTTGAGCTGCGGGTTGTCGCGCACGTGCCCACCACCGAAGTCGGTCTCGATGGCGCCGGGAGCGATGACGTTCACCGAGATGCCGCGCGCGCCGAGCTCCTTCGCCTGGTAGCGCGTGAGCACCTCGATGGCGCCCTTCATCGCCGCGTAGGCCGAGTAGCCGGGCAGGGTGAAGCGCGCGAGGCCGGTGGAGACGTTCAGCACGCGGCCACCATCGGCGAGCAACGGCAGCAGGCGCTGGGTCAGCAGGTACGGCGCCTTTACGTGCACGGCGAAGAGCTCATCGAGCTCGGCCTCGGTCGTGTCGGTGAACGGCTTCATCAGCCCGTGGCCCGCGTTGTTCACGAGGAAGTCGAAGCGCTCCCGGCCGAAGCGCTGTGCGAGCGTCTGCTTCAGGTTCGTGGCGAAGCCTTCGAACGAGCTGCTCTTCGACGCGTCGAACGGGAGCGCGGCGGCCTTCACGCCCGCCTTCTCGAGCTCGGCCACGACGGCGTGCGCCTCTTCGGGGTGGCTCCGATACGTGATGATGCTGTCGACGTGGGCCTTCGCGAGGTGGAGCGCCGCGTTCTTCCCGAGCCCGCGACTGCCACCGGTGATCACTGCCAGACGGTTGGTGTTGGTCATGCGCGATGAATACGGCCGGGAGCGTGGCCGAACAATCGTGCGCCGAATGGAAGGACTGTCTAGATTCGACGAACAATGGATCGACTGCAGGCATTGGGCATCTTCGTGCGCGTCGCCGAGCTCGAGAGCTTCACCGGAGCGGCGAAGAGCCTCGGCCTTCCCAAAGCGACGGTCTCGAGCGGGGTGCAGCAGCTCGAGGAGCGGCTCGCCACCCGACTGCTCTCTCGCACCACGCGGCGGGTCAGCCTCACGCACGACGGCGCGGCCTTCTACGAGCGCTGCAAGGACCTGCTGGCCGACGCCGACGAGGTGGAGTCGATGTTCCAGAGCGGCGAGGCGCTGGCGGGCCGCATCAGGGTCGACCTCTCGACGCGCTTCGCCCGCTTCACCGTGATGCCGGCGCTGCCGAAGTTCCTCGCGGAGCACCCGGCGTTGCAGCTCGAGCTGGGCTCGACCGACCGGGCCGTCGACCTCGTGCGTGAAGGTTACGACTGCGTGGTGCGGGCAGGGCCGCTCGCGGAGTCGGGTCTCGTCGTGCGTCGCGTCGGCAGCTTCGAGCTCGTCAACTGCGCGAGCCCGGCTTACCTGCGCCGCCACGGCGTGCCGCGAAAGCTGAAGGACCTCGAGCGCCACGTGCTCGTGCACTACACGAACTCCCTCGGCGCGAAGCCCGACGGCTGGGAGTACTTCGAAGACGGCGAGTGGAAGGAGAAGCCCATGCGCGGGCAGCTCACCGTCAACTCGGCCGAGACCTACGTCGCCGCAGCGGTCGCGGGCCTCGGGCTCATTCAGACGCCGCGCAGCAGCCTCGAGGAAGAGCTGCGCTCGGGCCGGCTCGTCGAGGTGATGAAGTCAGCGCGCGCGCGGCCGATGCCAGTGTCGATTCTGTACCCGCACCGAAGGCAGCTCTCGCGCCGGGTGCGCGTGTTCATCGACTGGCTCGAGGGGTTGCTGCGGGAGACGCTCTCTGGAAGCAGGGGCTCCTGAAGGCTGGGCGTTGTCGGAGCGTTTCAGCCGGAACATCTCCTCGAAGGCATCGGGCTGCTGCTGCTGCTCGACCTCATCAGCGCTGCTGCGAAGGAGCCGTCACGATTCGCCGTCGTCGTCTCACGTGGTTGATCAGTTCCGCGCGTCGGGCTGCTTCG
Source organism: Archangiaceae bacterium (assembly GCA_016879935.1). Taxonomy (GTDB): domain Bacteria; phylum Myxococcota; class Myxococcia; order Myxococcales; family Myxococcaceae; genus Xiheimicrobium. Next base: position 47,744 of record JAACJQ010000339.1, read on the forward strand.
GCTGTCAGGAGCGAACGGGTGTGTCGGCTGGCACGACCCACTGAGATGCCGCTCGTTCACCACTCCGGCCAACGGCCACAGCTCAGGCGTCGCCGCAGTACCGCGCCCACGCTGGGCTCGGTGCGCCGGCCTCTTCCTGCGCTTCGATGTCGGCGTTCACCTGCTCGAGCGCCGCGGTCCACGTCGCCTCTTCGGCGCTCTCGTCGTCGAGCAGGCGTTCGAGGGCTTCTCGTGACGGGTACAGCGCATCGAGCGCGTGCTTCGCCGCCCGCTTCGCCATCGGAGCCAGCTTCGCCACCGTCGCGAACTCACCCGCGTCGAGCGCTTCGTAGAGCGGCCGCAGCTCAGGGGCGTTGGGGAAGAGGTCGGTGAGCGTCACGAACTCGGCGTCGTCGCGCAGCCCGTCGAAGTCGCGCTCGTAGCGGGCAAGGCCGCGCACGGCGATGGCGCCGCCCGAGTGCTCGAGCGCCGCGTGGAGATGCCGGAGCACGAGCGGCTTCTTTCCCAGCCGCGCGAACAGGCGTGCTCCCAGGTAGTGAGTCTCGGCGTCAGCCCCGTCTGCCGCGAGCGCGCGCTTGAGGAGCGCCAGCGCTTTCACCACGTCGCCTTCGTCGGCCAGGTGCTCGGCGAGCAGCCGCAGGCTCGGCGCGTGGTCGAACTTCAACCCTTCGACGACGAAGCGTGCCGCACCGAGCGCGCGCGGCGGGTCTGCTTCGAACGCGTCGACGAGGCGATTCGCGAGGCCCTGCGGCTCCCACGAGCGCTGCTCCTTCACCTCGTCGTCGCGCTCCGTCGCCTGCGCCGCCGCGATCAACTCGAACGCCTTCTCGAGCGAGCGCTGCGCAGCAGTCGTCTTCCCCATCACCCACAACGCCAGCCCGAGCCAGCCATGCGAGGCGTAGTCCTTCGGGTCCGCCACGAGCTGTTCGCGGGCGAGCGTCTCGACGAGCTCGGGCTGTTGGCTCAGCCACGCGTCTTCGATGGGGTGCAGCGACTCACCGACTTCCTCGTCGGGCATCGGCATTTCACCAGTCACGTCGTCGCTGCTCATGGTCGTGCTCCAGAACCGCGCCCGTCAGCGACGATACGTCCAGTGCCAGGGCTCGGTGCGCACGTCGTTGACGAAGCCGTAGTGGCGCGCGTTGCGGGCGAGCCACTTGTACGCGCGGCTCGAGTAGCCGCCGACGCCGATGTCGACCGAGAGCCCGCCCTGATGGTTGCTGTAGCCGGGGCGCGCGGCGAGGTTGCCGTGCCCTGCTCGGTACGCCGCATAGAGCGCCTTCTGCTGCGCCATCGTGCGGAAGCCCGAGACCGCAGGCAGGTTGATGCCCGCGCGCCGCGCCGCCGCCTTCATCTTGTTGAACGACGCCGCCGCATCGGTGCGCAGCATCTTGCCGTTGCCGATGGGAGCGACCTGAATGCGGCGCGCGCGCCCGTTCACGTAGCCCGTCACGCTGGTGCCGCGCGGCGTGCTCGACGGCCTGCTGACCGACTGCGTGCCGCCCGGCTTCTTGCCGTCGGTGAGGAGCTTGTTCCACGTGCGCGGCCCGACGATGCCGTCGGCCTGCAGGTGGTAACGCGACTGGTACGCCTTCACGGCCTTCTGCGTGTTCTTGCCGAACGCGCCGTCGATGGCGCCCGGGTTGAAGCCCGCCGCCTTGAGCTCCGCCTGCAGCCTCGTCACCTGACTTCCACGACTGTTGATTCGAAGGGTCATGCCGAATTGTCGGCGGCTGTCCCACACTCGGATTCCGAGAAGAGTGTTCCGTGTCTTGACGTTTCTCTGAATGAGTTAGCGAATTCATGTTGTTGTGTGAGTCGTTCTGGGGCCCGGCAGCGTTCGACGAGGCCAACCACGTCCGGGGTCCGCAGCTTTGCCGTGCCGGCGTTGCGCGTGTGCTTCGAGAACGGCTCCTGGCTCACCGTGAGGTCGGCTCCGCGATCGAGGCGATGGTGGATGCGCCGTTGGCAGCAACGAGAATCAGCCCGTCGACGTGGGCCTCAACGGGCTCTCAACCTGAGCACGGTGTGCGCGACGACCCCCGTTGAGACCAGCGCAGGGCCGCGTCACCATGCCTCTCTCCTTTCATGCCCACGCCATCGCCTGACTCCCTGCGCCTCGTTCGTGTGGGGTGGATTCAGCTCACCGACTCGTTGGTGGTGACGCAGGCCGACGCCACCGCGCAGCAGTTGGTGAACCGTGAAGCGTCGCTCGAGGGCATGGCGCTCCAGGAGGCGCTGCCGCCTGATCACGAAGGCGCCTCGTGGCAGCCGCCCTTCAACTACCTCGCCGTCACCGGCCCGGCCTCCAGGCTGCTCGTTCACGTCGCGCGACCGTTGACCTCGCAGGCGGGGTTGGTGGGCACGCTCACCTCGGTGAACGAGTACCTCGCCGAGGCGCAGTCGCTGGCGCGGGTTCAGCTGCGCAACACGGTGGAGTCGATCATCGCGGGCTTCGCGCACGAGGTGCGAAACCCGATGGCCGCGATTCAGAGCCTCACCGAGGTGGCGCTGCAGCAGACGCCGCAGCACGACTCGGTGCTCGTGCGCATTCCCGGGTTGGTCGCGCGGGTGGAGTCGTTGATCAAACAGGCCCTCGCCTACAGCCGCCCCAAGCCACCGCAGCGGTCGCTGCACCAGGTCGACGTCCTCGTCGAGCGCTCGGCCTCGCTGCTGCGGCCCCGAGACACGCCCGTCTCGCTCGACCTCTCGTTCGACGACCTCGAGCTGCCGCCGGTGATGGTCGACCTGCTCCAGGCCGAGCAGGTGCTCGTGAACCTGCTCGAGAACGCCCTCGACGCGGCGCGCACCCGGGTGGTGGTGCAGGCCCGCGAGGGCGGCACTCCGGTGCCGTCGGTCTGCATCGAGGTGAGCGACGACGGCGTGGGCGTGGCGCCCGACCTGGTGCCCCGCATCTTCGACCCGTTCTTCACCACCAAGGCGCATGGCACGGGTCTGGGGCTGGCCATCGCGCGCGACCTCACCCGGCTCACCGGCGGCGAGCTGCGCCTCAACACGCAGCGCAAGCAGACGACCTTCGAGCTGTTTCTTCCTTCGACCCCGGCGCACGTGCGCAGCAACTGGTGACCATGCCTCGCGTTCTCCTCGTCGATGACGACCCCACCTTCACCTTCGCCATCTCGGCGCTGCTCCAGAACCAGGGGCACGACGTCGCCATCGCCAACCGGGGCGACGAGGCCATCGGCCGGGCGCGCGCCGCGTGCTTCGACGTGGCCTTCCTCGACCTGCACCTGCCCGATGCCGACGGGCTGGTGCTGCTCGACCAGATGGCGAGCGTCGACCCGCTGCTGCCCGTCATCTGTCTCACCGGCCGCGACGACACCACCACCGTGGTGCAGGCGATGCGAAAGGGCGCGCTCGACTACCTCATCAAACCCGTCGACCGGCAGACGCTGTTCAACGCCGTCACCTCGGCCTCGCAGTACTCGACGGCGCGGCGGAGCGGCTCCTGGCCTGCCCGCGCGGGCGCCCCGTCATTGCCCGTCGGAGCGTCACCGGCGTGGCTGCACGCAGTCGAGCTCATCACCGCCGCCGCGGCCGCGCCGAAGACGACGGTGCTCATCACGGGCGAGCCCGGCACCGGCAAAGAGGTGATGGCCACGCTGCTGCACCGCATGAGCCTGCGCCGGTCACAGCCGCTCGTCACCGTCAACGCCGCCTGCTTCACCCCGACGCTGATGGAGTCGGAGCTGCTCGGCCACGAGGCAGGCGCGTTCACCGGCGCGACGAAGAAGCGGCGAGGGCTCTTCGAGCAGGCCGACAAGGGCGTGCTGTTCCTCGACGAGATTGGTGAGCTCGCGCTCGACCTGCAGGGCAAGTTGCTGCGGGTCATCGAGGGGCACCCGTTTCGCCGGCTGGGAGGCGACACCGAGGTCTCGGTCGACGTGCGGCTGGTCGCGGCCACCAACCGCAACCTCAACGACCTCGTCGCGCGTGGGCTCTTTCGCGCCGACCTGCTCGAGCGCCTGCGGGTGTTCGAGGTGCGGCTGCCGGGCCTGCGCGAGCGCCGCGAAGACATTCCCCATCTGGTGCACTACTTCCTCGCCAAGCTGGGCCCCGAGGTCGGCGTCGCGGCGCCGTCGATTCAGCCCGAGCCGCTCCAGGCCCTGGCCAGCCATCACTGGCCGGGCAACGTGCGAGAGCTGCGCAACGTGGTCGAGCGCGCGCTCGTGCTGTCGGCTGGTCAGCCCATCGGCCTGCGTCACCTGCCACGCGACCTCGTCGAGCCCCGCCCTGCCTCGTCGTCGCCGTCGGGCGTCACCAGCACTCCGAGCCCGCCGCCGATGTTCGAGTCCGCCGTCACGCTGGAAGAGGTGATTCGTCAGCACATCGTCGCACAGTTCACCGCGACGGGCGGCAACGTCACCCGCACCGCCGAGCGGCTGGGCATGTCGCGGCTGGCGCTGCGCAAACGGCTTCAGGCCTACGGGCTGCGGCCGGTCGGTTCGTGACCGGTCGCGATCGAACCACCGAGATCATCGTCACCACCCCGGCTCGTCGAACATCACGCGATTGAGGGTGGATCGGCGGTTGCTCTGGGGCTCGGCGCGATGCCGACACTGCCCGGGCCCATCTGGATGGTCGATGACGAGGCCGAGCTCGTGGGCGCCACGGTGGCCATGCTCTCGCGCGACGCCGGAGACGAGGTGCGTGGCTCGACCGACCCCCGAGAGGTCGCGATGTGGATCGAGCAGACCCGGCCGGCGGTGCTCATCACCGACGTGCGCATGCCGCACCTGAGCGGCCTCGAGCTGGTGACGCGGCTGCACCGTCGCTGGGGGCCGGTGCCCGTCATCATCATCACCGCGTTCCCGACGGCGCAGGTCGACACCGACGTGCGCGCGGGCCGTTTCGCCTACCTGCCCAAGCCCTTCACCTTTCAGGTGCTGCGCGAGGCCGTGCTGCGCGTGACCCAACAGCCGGCGTCGTCGGCCTTCAGCGGCGCCATCGCGGTGAGCATGCTGGGCGAGGTGGTGCAGCTCTACGGGCTGGCCAATCGCAGCGGCGTGCTCCGCGTCGAGTCACCCTCGGGCGTGGGCGAGATTCACTTCGACGCCGGGCGGGTCGTCGACGCCGTGGCGCCGCAGCAGCGCGGCGTGGAGGCCTTCAACACCATTCTCGGCTGGTCGTCTGGCCAGTTCTCGTGGCTGGTGGCGGTGCCGACGGAACACACCATTCACCTCGGCCTCTCGGAGCTGCTGCTCGAGGCCTACCGCGTTCGTGACGAGGCCGAGGCGGGCCACACCGCGGCTCCCGTGCCGAGCGGGTTCGACGAGCTCGACCTCGCGCTCGATGGCCTCATGCCCGGTGGCGTGCCGACGGAGCAGGTGAAGCGTGAGCTGCAGCGCCTGGGGCGGGCCGAGGGGTTTCTGGGCGCGGCGCTGTTCGACCTCGAGTCCAACCAGTGCCTCGCCTCGCTGGGTGACGGCGGCGCTTCGCCCATCGAGCACGCCGTGTCGGGCCACGCCGACCTCGTGCAGGCCAAGCAACGCACCATCGCCAAGCTCGACCTGCACGACGAGCTCGAAGACATCGTCATCTCGCTCTCGCGCGAGTACCACCTCGTGCGCCTGGTGAAGCGCCAGCCGCGGCTCTTCTTCTTCCTCACCCTCGACCGTGCGCGCGCCAACCTGGCGATGGCCCGCTACCTGCTCTCCGACGTCGAGAAGGACATGGTCGTATGACGGGGCTCGTCGAGGGGCCCGACATCGCGCTGCGGGTGTTGTCGAGGGTCGAGGCGCTGGCCGACGACGCGACGGGCGCGCTCGTCTTCGGGCAGGGGTCGTCGATGTCGGGGGTGGTGCTCGTCGAGAACGGGCGGGTGTGCTGGGCCGCGGCGACGGGGCTGCGCCAGCGGCTGACCGACCTGCTGCGTGAGGCCTGCGCGCCGCGCCCGAGCGGGCTCGAGCTCGAGGCCCTGTTCCTCGAGTGCCGTGAGCGTCACCAGCCCATCGGTGAAGCGCTGGTGGCGCGCGGTGTGCTCGCGCCCGACGCGTTGCGCTCGGCGCTGCTCCACCACTCCGCGGAGTCGCTCTCGGCGTCTGCCTGCTGGAGCGGCGCACACCGCTTCGTCGCGCACCGGGCCCGTGGCTACCACTCGGCCTTCACCTTCCTGCCCGTCGAGCTGCTCACCTACGCCAGCGCCGTGGCGAGGGGCGCCGTGGTGGCGCGCTCGGCGCAGTGCCGGTTGTCGACGCTGGCCGGGGCGCGCAACGCCGCCGTGTTCGACCAGCCCGGTCAGGTGCTGCTGGCCTGCCAGTTGCCGGCAGACCGCTCCGGCCTGCGCGAGCTTCGGGTCGCCGGGGCGTGGGCGGCAGAGAGCCTCGCGGAGTGCCCCGGGCCCAGCGCGCCGCTCAAGTTCGCCATGGACGGGCGGGGCGGGGTGTGGGTCGGCTGGCGCGACGAGGGGTTCACCTACCTCGTGCACTGCCGCGACCGCGAAGACTTCTCGAGCCAGGTGCGCACGCTCATGCGCCGCGGCTTCACCTCGGCCGTTCAGAGCAGCGTGCCGCTCCCGACCTCAGACGCGCTCAGTCCCTGAGCCGACCCCTGTCTGCACCTTCGTGCAGCGACCCACGGCAGCACCCACCGGAGACACACCCATGGCTACCCCGAAAGAAGCGCTTCCCAGGTTGATGGAGATCGACGGCTGCATCGGCGCCTGCATCGTCGACGCGAGCAGCGGCATGATGTTGGCGGCGAGCGGCAGCAGCGCGGCGATGAACCTCGAGGTCGCGGCCGCGGGCAACACCGACGTCGTGCGCGCCAAACGAAAGACGATGAAGGCGCTCGCGCTGAACGACTCCATCGAAGACATCCTCATCACGCTGGGCAAGCAGTACCACCTCATTCGCCCGCTCAGCTCGAACGACTCGCTCTTCATCTACCTCGCGCTCGACAAGTCGAAGTCGAACCTGGCGATGGCGCGCCACGCCCTCGCGAGCGTCGAGAAAGACCTCGCCATCTGACGCCGTTCCACTCCAACCAGGACGAAAGACACCGACCCATGGCCTCTGAAAAGCAGATCGTCGACACCTTCGAGAAGATTGCCGCCGAGATTCCGGGCTTCATCGCCGCGTCGCTGGTCGACCTCGACTCCGGCATGACGCTGGGGCTCAAGTCGCTGCGCCCCGAGTTCGATCTCGCCGCCGCCAGCGCCTACAACAGCGAGATGGTGAAGCAGAAGCTGAAGATCATGCGCTCGCTGAACCTCAAGACGCACCTCGAAGACATGCTGCTCACGCTGGGAGATCAGATTCACCTCATCAAGATGATTGGCACCGGCTCGTTCATCTACCTGGCGGCCGACCGCTCCAACTCGAACCTGGCCATCGTGCGCATGGCGGTGAACAAGAACGTGGTGGGCCTGCAGTAGGAGCGAGCCCCTTGGCGACCCTCGACGCGGCTGGCGACGCGCTGGTGGTGCGCATCGTCTACGACGGGCCACCCATCGCCGGGAAGACGACGAGCCTGTTGGCCCTGGCCGAGCGGCTCGGGCACGGGCGGCTCTTCACGCCCGAGGTGTCGGGTGGCGGTCGTACGCTGTTCTTCGACTGGCTCGAGTACGTCGGCGGCCGCTACGACGGCCGGGCGATTCACTGTGAGATCGTGAGCGTGCCCGGCCAGGCCGAGTTCGCGCCGCGCCGGAGGTTGCTGCTGAGCTCTGCCGACGCGGTGGTGTTCGTCGGCGACACCTGCGCCTCGGGCATCGACGAGACGACGGCTCACCTCGCCGACCTGCGCGCGCACCTCGCGACGAGAGAGGGGCCGCCCGTCGGCGTGGTGTTGCAGGCGAACAAACGAGACCTGCCCGACGCGGTGCCGCTCGAGCGCCTGCGCGGGCACGGGCTGGCCGTCATCGAGTCGGTCGCGAGCCGCGGAGAGGGCATTCGTGAGGCCTTCGTCTTCGGCGTGCGGCTGGCGCTCGACCGGGTGCGTGAGCTCGAGCGGCTGGGGCTGCTCCACCGGGTTCCACGTGCGCACGACGAGGCTGGCCGGTTGTTGACGGCGCTGCGGGGCGTCGCCTTGAGCGGTGACGGGCGCGTGTTGTTCCCCGAGGCTGCGTCGCAGACCGGGGCCCTCGTCGGGCACGCGCCGAAGGTGCCCGACGCCGAGATTCCGAGCGGGTGGGTGTGGCCGCCCATCAACGGCCGGGTGTCGTTGCAGGAGGCGACGGCGCGTGGGGTGCCGCTCGCTCGCGAGCTGTCGCCCGACGAGTGGGTGGCCGACTCGGAGTCAGGGTGGCGGTTTCACTCTCCGCCCGGCGGGGCCTTCGTCGACCCGGACGAGGCGCGCGCGGCGCTGAGTCTCTGGGCACAGGTGCACGCCTCGCTCGCCGACTGGATGAGCCCGAGCCGGTGCGTGGCGCTCGTCGAACACGGAGGCCGGTTTCGGCTGTGGCAGGTGGTGCGTTCGGAGCCGACGGTGTGGAAGTGGCTCGCGTCGAACCTCAAGGCTGCCGATGCGGGCGCGCTCGTCGACCAGGCCGCCCGCCTGTGCAACCGCGTGGCCGAGTCGTGGGCGAAGGCGCCGTGGGAGCTGCCCTGCACGCTCGAGACGGTGAGCGCGCTCGACGGCTCCTTCGTGAGCCTGGTGCCCGATGCCGGCAGCGTGAGGCCGACCGAGTCGACCGACCGGCGCGCCCGGCTGCGACACCAGCTCCAGACGCTGCTCGAAGGAGAGCTGGGCGTGAAGGGGCACGCCCTGGCCCGCTCCCTCGCCGGCGGCTGACTAGTTCGGCAGCTCGGGCTCGTCGTCGCCGTCGGGCACGGAGCCCAGCTCGGCGGCGCGCGCCATCGAGAGCACCTTCGTCGCGACATCGGTGAGCAGGTGGCCGGTGTCGATGGGCGCCCGGCCTTCGGCGAGCTCGAGCTCGACCGACGTCTCGGTGCCGTCGCGAAAGTAACGCACGCGCATCACGCGGGGGTCGCGCTGCGTCGCCTGGAGGTACGCCGCCCACGACGAGGTGGCGATGCCGTTCACCTCGAGCACCACGTCGCCGTACCGAAGGCCGGCGAGGTCGGCGGGGCTGCCGGGCAGGCACCCCAGAATGCACAGCCCGTTCATCGCCTCGGCCAGCTCCATCAGCGCTTCCTTCGTCATGTCGGCTCCTGACGAAACGCTAACGCCCGCTGCGCGGAGCGGCCAACCACACCCGCAAGCCTCACTTCACGCGGACTTGCACGCTCGGTTCAATCGAAGACGGGGCGCCAGCAGAGGGTGCCCATCACCGAGAAGTGCGACTCACCGGCGATGGCCGAGC
>JAACJQ010000340.1 GCA_016879935.1 Archangiaceae bacterium
GGCCGTTCCGCCACCGGCCGAGCCGCCACCCGTCGCCGTACCACCACCCGCTGAGCCACCACCGGCTCCACCGCTGCAGGAGCCCAGCTCGAAGTAGCCGGGGGCCACCTCGCGCAACCGCGACGAGGCACCGACCAGCCCTAGATCGTCACCCGAACCAACAGCGCAATAGTTGGGAGTTCCGTTGCCACAGGCCGTGGCCCGAAGCGCGCTGATGTGGCTGATGTTGGTGCCGAAGAACTCGCGGCAGACGAACCCACTCCCACCGTCACGAGGGGTTCCCGCGTCGACGGGCGCACCGGCATCGAACGGAGCTCCTGCATCGAACGGCACACCCGCGTCGACCTGCACTCCAGCATCGAACGGAGCTCCCGCATCGACGGGCGAGCCCGCATCGACCACGACCACACCGCCGTCGGTCGTCGGAGCCAGACCGAAGAACTCGGCGGCATAGCGGCTCGAGCAGATGCCGACGTCGAGAATGAACGCGCCGGCGGTTCCACACCCATGCGAAGGATCGACAGGTGTTCCATGGCTCATGTTGGGAATCGACCAGGACTCGACCCGGGTCTCTCCCCCACTCGTTCGGAACTCTCGCCGCGTCGCCGAAGCGACCATCGTCGTGACGTCAGCCGTCTGATCGATCGCGTTCACGTTCGTCCACTGGTCCACGAGCTCGGTCTGGTTGCCAGGGCGAACGGTGAAGTCGCTCGTGCCGTGCCAAATCGAGACTCGGGGCACGGGAAAGCCCGAGGTGCCAGAGACGCCACGCACGAGATCACCCCACTGCTGCGGCGTGCGGTCAGGCGGAGAGTTCATGCAATTGAACGCATCCAACTGCGTCCCAGCGCACGCGAACGGCAACCCTGCCATCACTGCGCCAGCCTTGAACACGTCGGGGTAGGTCGCGAGCATCACCGACGTCATCGCTCCGCCGGCCGACAGCCCGGTGACGTAGATGCGGTTCGGGTCGACGTTTCGCGTCGGCTTGAGGTTGTTCACCATGTTCATGATGGACGTGACCTCGGCACCACTGCGCGACTGCTGGCTCGAGGTGAACCACGAGAAGCACGAGTTGTTCGCCGTCGTCTGCGGGTACAGCACGATGAAGCCGTACTGATTCGCGAGCTCGTTCCAGCCGGTGTTCGCGTAGGCGGCGGCGCTCTGCGTACAGCCATGCATCGCGACCACCAACGGCGGGTTCGCCGGCAGCGACGAAGGAACGTGAACGAACATCGACAGGCTGCCGGGGTTCGACCCGAAGCTGGTCACCTGCGTCAGCGCGGCCGAGGTCGAGCTCACCGACTCCATCCACGGCTGCTGCGTTTCAGGGCCACACGACAAGAACGCCATCGACACGAGCACTGCTGCACGTTTCACGGGGACTCCTTCACTGGCTCGGCGATGGCAGGGGTTGGCAGGGCCGCGAGAAACGCGAGCGCCGCGGAATTGTAGGGTTCAGAGCAGTCCATCTGAACCGTGTGGCCACAGCCCGGCAGACCGATCAGCGTCGAGCCGGCGATCTTGCCTGCGCCGTACTCCATGATCTGGCGCGCGCGGCCACCGTGCAGGAACGGGTTGGGAATCAAGCGATCGTCCTCACCGAAGATGATCAGCGTCTTCGCCTTCACCTGTTCGAGCGAGTCGCGCACGAAGTCGTTGTGGGTCAAGCCGTCGACCGCTCGAACCTGCGCATAGGCATACGCGTCGAACTCGTCGGTCTTCGCGAGCCGAATGCGCTCTTCGACGAGCCATTCGTACTCGGGCTTCCACTGCATGAAGTTGTTGTACCGAATACCGCCCCACACCCCGTACTCGGGCGTCGACTTCACGAACGTCGAGCTGAACACCTTCTCGAACCACTTCTTCTCTCTCGGAGAGAACTTCTCGAAGCCGGCGGGCGACGTGAGCACCAACGCCTCGACCTTCTCGGGGAAGCGGATGGCGACGGTGAGCGCGACCTCTCCGCCCATCGAGTGACCGATGACGACGGCGCGCGGAATCGCGAGCTTCTCGAGCACCTCGACGACGACGTCGGCCTGCGCATCCATCGAATAGGGGAACTGTGCAGGTTTGTCCGACTTGCCAAACCCGAGCTGGTCGATGGCGATGACCCGAAAGCCCTTCGCGGCGAACGTGTCCAACTGGTAGCGCCAGAACTTCAGGTTGCTGCCGAGGCCGTGCAGGAACAGCACCGTGCGCGCGCCTTCGGGGTTCAGCTCGACGTAGCGAAGGGTGTGGTGCCCGCCCAGCTTCCACGTCTTCTCGGCGCCCTCGAGCTTCAGCGCGCCTTCCTTCCACGGGGAGCCTGCGATTGACGTGTACGCCATGTCGCTGAACTTGAGCGGCGGCGCGGCCTCGTACGAGTGAACACAACCCGACAACACCACGACCAACAGAAGCGTCGTTCTCATGGGCGGCCTCAGAACGCGTACCAGGTGAAGGTGGAGAACAACGCCCACGGGTTCGCGGTCACGCGATCGCTCCCGTCGTAGAAGCTTCCGCGGAACATGTACGCGCCGTGCAACCCGACCGTCATCAGGTACCGAATCGTCCACTTCAGCTCGGCGTTCACCTCCACGCCCATGAACCGGCCAGGCTGCGTGCCGTTCGGCTGAACTGCCGGGTTGGCGTTCGCCGTCGCCGCAGCGGTACCGAGCTTCAGGTTCAGCGTATTGGGAATGAGGTCGTAGGCGCCCGTGAGGATTCCCGCCGTGACGCCGTAGCCCTGGTTCGAGATGTCGGTGACCGCTCCCGTGTAGTTGTTCACCGTGCTGGTGAAGGGGAACAGAATGAGCGACCGGTGGTTGAACCACACCGCGCCGGGCAGGCCGTAGAAGTTGCTGGTGAAGACACCCGTGTACTTGTCATCGGCGGTGTTGCTGTCGCCCGACGAGAAGAGGCCCTCGGCCGTGATGAGATCGTTGTTGGTGCGGCCCCACTTGTAGAGCACCTCGGCGTTGGCCGCGAAGCCGAGCACCGAGACCTGCTTGTTGAACAACGTGTTCTCTCGGGCGCTGGTGAACTGGCCCGCCGACATCATGAACCAGCCCGCGGCGGCGAAGTCGCCCGTGTGAAAGCCCGGGTTGTGTTGAAAGTTCACGCCGCCGTACGCGACGGTGCCCGTGGGAGACTCGATGGCGATGCGCGGCGCTCCCGTGAAGCCGTACAGCGCGGTCGACGCCGGGCCTGAGAAGACGAGACCTTCGAACGCGTACGCTGCGCCCTTGGAGTCATCTCGCAGCACCCACGCCGACGCGCCGATGGTGGTGCCAGGCTGAAGCTCGTACGTCGCGTCGGCGAGGCCCATCCACACGAACTTGAGCCGCGCGTCGTCGAACATCGCCTTGTCGGGCTGGCCCGCGCCGATGGGCAGAAACGCGAGGCGGGTCTTCAGCTTCTTGATGGGCGACCAGAAGACCGACACGCCCGTGCCATCGGTGCCGAGAAACGCGAGCTTGTAGCCGCCGCGCACGATGTCGAAGACGGGCGTTCGGGTCGGGTCGTTGACGTTGTCGTAGAACGACTGCGTGCCGAGCACGATCGACAGCTCGCTCGGCTTTCGCGTCGGGTACAGCGAGACGTTCAGGTTCTTCGTCTGCAGATTGACCATGTCGGCATTGAGACCGCCGCCCTGGTTCTGCAGCACCGTGTTCGCCGCGAGACCGTACATGAAGTCGATCTCGAACTGCGCACGGAACGTCGCGAGCTCGTCGGCGAAGAACGGCGTGTATTCGATGACGGGAATCCACCGCTGCTCGATGAAGCCCGTCTCGGTGTTGGGGCCGACGCGCGTGGCGCTGCCGCCGTAGATGCCGATCGGCCCCAGCGCGACGCCACGAAGGCCAGAGGGGTCGCCCAGCTGGTTCGTCGCCGTGAGACGGGTGAAGAAGTAGTTGATGAGCCGGAACTCACCGAGCGGCGCGTCTTTCTCGCGCTCCTTCGTGTTCTTCCAGTCGTCGAGCGGGTCGACAGGCGCGACCGGCCCCTGCGCCCACGCGCTCGTGGCACAGATCGCCAGCATCGCCAGAAAGGCGTGTCGTCGCATGGGGAGGCTCCGGAGGCGTGAAGGCGCGGCTCCCACGAAGCGCGGGAGCCACGGCCCTCAGGTGTCGATTACTGGGTGACCGCGTACTTCTGAACCGAGTCGAACGTCAGCGCGAAGGTGTTCACCTTGACGCCCGTCGCGCCCGGGTTGCCATCGGCGCAGCGGTGACCGGTCGCCTGGTTCTGGAAGTACAGCTCCATGTTCACCTTCGTGCGGTCGGCGTTGATCGACGCGCGGCCTTCCTGCTTGAAGCTGCCGTAGTCGACGTTCACGTCGAAGCACTCGGCGTCGCCCTTCACGTTCTCGACGACCACGTTCATCGACGTGAAGCTGAGCGGGTTGCCGAACGCCATCGCCGTGTTGCACGAGCCGACCGTGCCGTTGGCCGGCACGCCGCCGTCGCCGCCGGTCCACGTGCCGATGTTGCTGGTCGTCACGAAGTTCTTGTTCATCACCTTGATGACGGTCTTGTTGTAACACTGCGTGTTGGTACCGAAATAGACGTTGCGGTTGAAGCCATTGGGCGCGAGCGGAATGTCGGCGCCCTCCATCGTCAGCGTCTTGCCTTCGAGAAAGTTGAACACCTTGTCGGCGGTGTCGAACTTCGGCGGGCCGGCATCGACGACACCCGAGTCGGTGGTCGACGGCATGGTTCCACAGGCAAAGGCGAACGAAACGAGCGCAGCGATGGTGATGTTCTTCATGGGAAAGACTCCTCCAGGTGGTTTGACGACGACTTCAGTGAGCGAGAGCTGCATCTGCGGGGGTTGCGGGGTCCTGAGCGCCCGCGTCTTTCGGGGCGAAGAGGATCATGGCGGCCATGGCGAGCTGACAGACCGCACACACGATGCCCATGCCGACGGGGAGCGGAACACCTCCGGACTCGGCCAACGCGGCGATGCCCATGGGCACGAACGCCGCGGGCACGGCGCCAACGTGGTACACGATGCCGACACAGCGGGCGCGGAAGCGCGCTGGAAACAGTGACGTCAGGAGCAAAGGCGTCACGCCGGAATAGCCCGCGCCAAAGACACCAGCGACGAAGGCTCCGACTGCGAGGAATTGCGGGAAGGCCCCGACGTAGAGCGGCGTCACGATGGCCATGAGAATGGCGGGCACCGCGACCGCGAGCGTCACGCCCTTCTTCATCGCCGCGTAGCCGCACGCGACGGCGCCGGTGAGCATGCCAATGTTGAACAGCGCCACGTGCCACGAGACGCCCGGCATGTCTTGACCGAGGTTCTTGAGCAGCAGCACCGAGTAGTTGCCCGTCAGCGCGTAGTAGCCGCCAAAGCCGGCCGCCATCGCGATGGAGCCCCACACCAGCCGCTTGAGTACCCCCGGCGTCGAGAAGACCTCACGCCAGGTGACCTCGGGCTTCTTCGTCGCGCCTTCCTTCTTGCCCGCTTCCCACTCGGGGCTCTCGGGCACGAAGAACCGAATCGGGAACGCGAGCACCGCGGGAATCGCCGCGATGATGAAGAGCGCGCGCCAGCCGTAGACGGGCACCACGAGGCCTGCCGCGAGGCCCGCGAGCAGGTAGCCGACCGCCCAGCTGCCCTGAAGAATGCCCGAGGCGATTCCGCGACTGCGTGCGGGCCAGTTCTCCATGGCGAGCGTGGCGCCCGACGTCCACTCCGCGCCCATGCCAAACCCAAACATCGTGCGGAGCACCAGCACCCAGGTGAACGACGGCGCAAAGGCAATCAAGCCATCGCACACGGCGAACCAGATGACCGAGATCATCAGCGGCAACTTGCGGCCCCAGCGGTCGGCCGCCCAGCCGGCGACGACGCCACCGACCAGCCGCATCAACAACGTGAGCGCGATGGAGCCTGCCGTCGACGTGTACGAGGTGCCGAACTCCTCGGTGATCTGCTTCATCACCAGCAGGAAGACGGTGAAGTCGAACGCATCCATCACCCAGCCGATCCACGCGGCCGAGAAGCTCGCCCACTGGCCCTTCGTGGGTTCCTTCCACCACGGCATCGTCGCATCGGTCGTGCTCATGAACGCCCCCCGGCGGTCCAACGGAAGAAGGACGCCGCCATCGAGACGCCGCCGCCCGACGCGCAGAACGCGACCACGTCGCCTTCGGCCAGCTTCCCGGCGTCGACCGCGTCATGCAGCGTCATGGGAATGCAGCCCGAGCCCGTGTAGCCCCACTTGTTCATGATCCAGTGGGCCTTCGACATCGGCTGCTCGAGCGCCGCCATCACGCCTTCGATGACGCGAAGGTTGAGCTGCGTGAACACGAAGAGCTTCACGTCACCGAGCGGAATGCGCGTCTGATCGCTCACCGAGCGCAACAGGCGCGGCCAGTGTTCGATGTTGTACGAGGCGGGGAACTTGCGAACGAACTTCACGACGGGCGGTTCGTCACCGGGCCGTGAGGGGTGCGCGGTGCCGCCCCGGTAGATGCCCAGCGCGTCCCAATAGCTGCCGTCTGTATAGAGTTGAGAGCCGAGCCAGCCGTGCTGCTCCCCTGCTTCGAGCACCACCGCGCCGGCGCCGTCGGCGAAGAGCGTGTAAGTGGTCTTGTCTTTCCAGTCGAGGAACCGGCTCATGCCGTACGCGCCGAGCACCAGCACCGTGCGCATGCGCGCGTCGGCCTGAATGAATTTCGTCGCGGTCTCGAGCGCCGTCACGAAGCCAGCGCAGGCGCAGTTCACGTCGAAGGCGATGGCCCTCTTCGCGCCAAGCTTGTGCTGAACGACGACCGCGGTCGCGGGAGACGGCTGGTCCGGTGTGTCGGTGGCCAGAATGATGAGGTCGACGTCGTCGGGCGACTTCTTCGCGCGTTCGAGGGCCTGCTTGGCGGCCTGGGTCGCGAGGTCACTCGTCACCTGACCGTCTTCCATGTGGAAGCGGTGCTCGATACCGGTGTTCTTCACCAGCCAGTCGCTGACGTTCTGACCGAGCAGCTGATCGAAGTACGCGTTGGGCAGCGACTTCGTCGGCACGGCGCAGCCGGTGGCCGTGATGCGGGCGTTCCTCACTTCGCACCTCGGCGCGCAGGCGAGAGCAGGCCGTGGGCGACGAACTCGCAGACCTCGTCGACGACCCGATCGAGCTCTTCGGGTTTGTCCCAGAGCACGAAGCGCATGCCGAGGAAGTCGGCCACGCCCATGAGCGCGTACGCGATGACTTCAGGGTCGAAGCGCCCGAGCTCACCCGACGACATCGAGTGCTCGAGCCCGCGCGCGTAGGCCTTCGCGAGCCGGCGGTAGTAATTCAAATACACCGGCTCATCGACGAACTCGGCCTGGCGGACGATGCGGTAGAGGTTGCGGTGTTTGCCGGCGAACTCGAAGAAGGCGCGAAAGCCAGCGCGCTCCTTGTCGAGGCGGGTCGTCTTCTCTTTGACGGCCACCGACAACGTCTTGCGCAGGCGCTCACCGAGCTGCTCGACGAGCTCGACGAA
This sequence comes from Archangiaceae bacterium, assembly GCA_016879935.1. Taxonomy (GTDB): domain Bacteria; phylum Myxococcota; class Myxococcia; order Myxococcales; family Myxococcaceae; genus Xiheimicrobium. The sequence goes on from JAACJQ010000340.1 coordinate 7,473, forward strand.
GATGGCGTGCTTGTTCTCGAAGTAGACGTAGAAGGTGCCGAGCGCGACCTCGGCTCGCTGGGTGATCTCGGCGATGGAGCTCTGCTCGAACCCCTTCTCTCCGAAGACCAGCTCGGCCGCGTCGAGCAGCTGCTGACGGGTGCGCTTACCGCGACTGGTGAGCTGCTTGACGGGAGAAGTTGAAGCCTGATTCATGTTTCATACGAAGTCGCATGAACATGAATATGACGTCAACTTCAGGTCGTGGTTTCGTATCGCACAGTGCGTCAAGCACTGTCGTTTCAAGAGGATGCGTCGACCTTTTCGTCCAGCCAACGCTCGATGCGATCCCACGACTCAGCGTGGACCAGCACGTCGATGTGGCCCACGCCCTCGAGCCAGACCACGGAGCCGTTCTTCACGTTGGCCAGGATTCGCTTCGAGTGGGCAGGGTCGATGAAGGTGTCGCGGGTGCCGTGGAGGAGCAGAACGGGGGCGTTGATGTTGGCGGCGTCGCGCGCTGGAGAGATGTCGGCGACGTGAAAGCCAGACTCCGACTCGGCGAGCTTCGTGGCTTCGGCGAAGGTGGCGTCGTTGAAGAAGAACGGGCGGTGTTCGGCGGCGATGGTGGAGAGATCGCTGAACGAGGCTCCAGCGACGACGCCGACCACGCGAGGGTCACGCGCGGCGGTCTGGAGCGCGACCGCGGCTCCGAGTGATTCACCGATGAGCACGACGCGCGTGGCTCCGAGCAGATCGATGCCGCGCTTCAGATCGTCGACCTCGTGGAAGCCGAAGGTGGTGCGCGTGCCTTCCGAGGCTCCGTGCGCGCGCTGATCGAACGCGAGCACCTGGTAGCCGCGCTTCGTGAAGCGTGCAGCCTCGCCCGAGAAGTGCTGCCGGTTGATGTCTTTGCCGTGCACGAGCACGACGAGGCCGCGAGGGGTGCCTTCGGGATCGAAGACCCAACCGCGCAGGGTGAGCTCGTCGGCCGTCTTCCACGACACCTCACGATGCGGGAGCGACGTGCTGCCGATGATGGGCACGCGCATCGGTTTGGTGAGGGCGTTGGCGCCGAGCGTGGCGCAGCCAGAGGAGAGCGCGAGGAGAACGAGCAGAGGACGGATCATGGTGCCGGCGTGAAGCAAGCCGGTGGCCAGCGCCAGGCACGCGAGTGCGCTGCGCCCTCTGCGCACGAAGCTGCGCAACGCAGCTGGTGCGACGTGGTGCCTCGCGCCGCCTGCGCGGAGAGCGCCGCCCGCGACGCTCACCGATGCCGAAGTCGATGCAGACCAGAGTGAAACGGCTGGTGGGCGACGCGACAGCCTTCAGCGGAGCACCTGCGAGCACTCCGGAGCCTCTTCCCCATCACGCTTCGTGGGGCGTCGGAGAATTCCTCGAATGAACGAGTTGGAATCTGGTCTCTGCGATCGTGCTCCGGTTCTTGTCGTTGAGCGGGCACTGGCACTGAAGCGGGAATCCCGAGAAGACCCTGAGCGCCGCTCAACCCTCGGCTGCTCCGCGGTCGATTCCGCCTTGCCTCCGTCGCGGGTTCGAGGTTCGAGCGACTCAACCCATGCTCTCTGCCAAAGACCTCCACCGGAAGAAGCCCGCCGAGCAGCGCACGACCGTCGAGAAGTGGGTCGCCTGGCGTCGCGCTGGCGACCCTCAGGCAGCCGGGTTCTGGAGGGCGGCGACCGCAGTGCTGTCACTCGAGGTGCAGACTGGCGCCGACGTGAAGGCGCTCCTTCTCGACGAGCTCGTCGCCAGCGCGCGCTTCCTCGGAAGTGATGCGAAGCCGCTCGCCCGCGCGCTCGGCAGTTTCGTTCGTCGCGCACCACTTCAGACCCTGGGCGCGACGCTGAGGGCCGTGGAGGCGCTCTTTGGAACGTCGGCCCGTGTAACCTCCGTCGGCCTCCTGCGCACGCTCGCCGCCAGGCGCGACCTCGGGCCCGCCGAGCACGCGGCTGTCATCGACACCGTGGCGGCGATTCTGGGGCCGCCTCGAATCTCGGCTCCGCAGTCGCAGAGTATCAACCTGAGCGCGCTCCCGAAGCCACGCTTCAATCGTTCAGGAACGCTGCACCCGGACGACTACGCGCGGCTCGCCGCCGAACTCTCCCGGGTGATGGGGCCGCCGAAGCGAAAGGCTGCGCACGACAAAGACATCTACGAACTCGCGCACGTACTCGTCGAGGAGCGCGAGCACTCCTCGATCCAGGACGACGTCGTGCCGGAAACCGAAGGGCCGGTCTTCGAGAATCCGCTCGGGCACGACCTGACCGAGAGCGCCTCCGCCCGGCTCGAGCGGCTCGAGCACAAACCCGTGCTCGGGTTGATGAAGGTGGTCGAGACGCTGCGACGGAAGCGGGTCGACGTCTCGTCACTCGACGCGCGCCTGCCGCCATACGTCGCTCCACCGCCGCCCGAGTCGCTGGCGGCGCTGGCAAAGAAGGTCGGGGCGAAGGGAGAGGCGTTCGAGCTCGACCTCCCGTCCGGCCGCCTGTCGATGCACACCTCGGTCGACCCCGACATCGTGACGGAGCGACGCTTCGCCCAGCCCGGCCGCCTGAACGGGCACCGGCTCGATGACGTCATACTGCTGACCCAGAAGCGCGCGGTGCGGTGGTCGACGCCGCAGTCAGCGATCGCCACGGCGCTTTACGCGGGCGACGCAGAGTGGCTGCTCACGGTGTTCGCCGACTTCGGCAGCGAAATCGCACAGGCGCTCGTCGGTGAGCTCTTCGGCGACGGCGAGCTCATTTCGTCAGAGCGGCTCGGCAGCGCGACGCCCGGCCCCGACGTCCTCGTGGTGACCTCGTCACAGGACTACGCAGCGTGGTCGTACGGCTCCGATGCCCGCGGCCGCGTCGTCGCCGTGTTGATTCACGCACGCGGACTCTTCAAGGGGTGGAAGCACCGTCCGACTCGCCGAAAGGTGTACCCGGCCCGACGTCGAGTGCGCAGCTGACGTCGAGCCGGGCAGGCAACAGGAAGCAGCAGCCGCTTCGTCACGGACGTCGGTGACGAGCACTGCGTGGTGTGCGCGCCAGGTGAATCACGACGGGCACGTCGCGACCGGGTTCGACTTCGCGAGCGATGAAGGCTCTGGTCGAAGCCGCTGAGGCGCTCGACGCTGAAAAGCCAGTGAAGTGACTCAGTCTGCCTGATTGGCCAACACGCGCTTGTAGACGAGCCTTCCACGCCGAATCTCGGCCAGGGCCAACACCTCACCCGTCGGCCCCGTCACGCGCACCATCGCCTCGTCCGGTCGTGCGACCTCGACGACACCGCCGTGCTTGACGCGATCAGCCTCTGCCTCGTTCGTCTTCACCTCAGGCAGAAACGCCAACGACTCATCGAGCGACGCGAGCTTCCCCGCCACCGCCTCGGCGCCCTTGTCGACGATCTCCTGCAACGGAATCGCGCGAGCGATCGCGAACGGCCCGCTCTGCGTACGTCGGAGCGCCGTCAAATGGGCTCCACACCCGAGCGCCTCACCGATGTCGGCCGCCAGCGTGCGCACGAAGAAGCCCTTGCTGCACGCCACCGACAGCTTCAGCTCATCTGAGGTGAAGTCATTCAACGTCAACGAGAACACCGTCACGGGCCGCGCCTCGCGCTCCACCTCTTCCCCCGCGCGCGCCAGCTCGTACAGCCGCTTCCCGTCCTTCTTGATGGCCGAGTACATCGGCGGCGTCTGATGCAGCTCTCCGCGAAAGGCGGCGAACACCTGCTCGAGCCGCTCCCGCGTCAGCGCCGGCACCGCGCGCGTCTGGAGCACGGCCCCTTCGGCGTCGAGCGTGTCGGTCGTCACTCCCAACTTCAGGGTCGCGTCGTAGGCCTTGTTCCCATCGGTGAGCACCTGGGCGATGCGCGTCGCGTCTCCGAGACAGACCGCCATCACGCCCGTCGCCATCGGGTCGAGCGTGCCGGTGTGCCCGGCCTTCTTCACCTTCAGCGCCCGGCGGACGATCTGGACCACGTCTGACGACGTCGGGCCCTTCGGCTTGTCCACCACGAGCACGCCGTTCACGAACTACCAGCCTTCCTTCGCCTTCACTTCCTTGATCAGCCGCTCGATCTTGTCGCCCTCTTCGAGCGAGCCATCGAACGTGAAGAACACCTCGGGCGAGACGCGCAGCTTCACCTTGCTCGTCACCTCACGCCGCACGTAGCCCTTCGCTGCGTCGAGGCCGGCCTGCGTCTTGGCCTTCTCTTCTTCGGTGCCGATCATCGAGTAGTAGATGCGCGCGACCCTCAGGTCGGGAGACACCTTCACGCCGGTGATCGTGATGTACCCAATGCGGGGATCGTGGAGATCGCCCCGAATCAACATGTCCGCGACGGCGGCCTGAATCTCCTGGCCGACCCGCTCGGGTCTGATCTTCGTCGCCATCTCGTCACTCCTCGTCTTCTTCGCGACCGCCGCGCGATGCTTCCCACTCTCGCCGGTTCCGCAGGCTGCGCGCCAGCGCACGGGCATCGTCGAGCGACAGGTTGTTCGGCGCCGAAGGTTTCGGGCCGTTCTTGCGCGGAGCAGACGGCGTCGGCACCGGCGGCTGACGCGCGTGCCGGTCTTCCCAGTCGCCCAGCCCTTCGGCTTCTGCGAGCGAACGCTCTCCGCGCGGAATGGTGAGGTTCGAGAAGTCGTCGTCTTCGGCTCGCGAGAACAGCTGATCGCCGAACGCGAGAATCTCGATCTCCCGGTGCGCGACCGGCGCGACGTACATGTCTTCGATGTACTGAAGAATCTTGTCCATCATCTCGTTCACGTGGCGGCGCTCGTTGCCCACCACCGCGAGCGCGATGACGCCGCGCGTGTACACGTCGTTGTCTTCGACCTCGGCGACGGCCACGTTGAACTTGGCCTTCACGCGATCGGTCACCCGACGCAGCACCTGCCGCTTGCCCTTGAGCGACCCCGCCGCGGGGATGTCGATCGTCACTCGGGCGACGCAGACGAACATGACCAAAACCGTCCTTCTCTCGATTCGACGAAAGGCCAGACCGGAGCGCCGTCTTCCCCTGAAGGAAGCCGAGCGCTCCGGCCGCTCACCTCATCAGCTGAGGCTCGGCCGCGTCTCCTCGATCTCGAAGGCCTCGATGACGTCGCCCGGCTGCAGCTCGTTGAAGCCGTCGATGCCGATACCGCACTCGAAGCCCATGGCGACCTCCTTCACGTCGTCCTTGAAGCGACGCAGGCTGGCCACCTTGCCCTGGTAGATCTGCTTGTTCGCGCGGAACAGCCGCAGGAACGCGTTGCGCTTGATGACGCCGTCGAGCACCGACGAGCCCGCGATGGTGCCGAGCTTGGGCACGTTGAAGAGGTTGCGAACCTCGGCCTTGCCCAGCTTCTTCTCGGTGCGAATGGGCTCGAGCAGGTCTTCCATGTGCTTGATGGAGGCGTCGAGGAGCTCGTAGATGATGCTGTACGTCTCCCACTTCACGCCCAGGTGCTTGGCCGCCGCTTCGGCGCCAGACTCGGGCCGCGAGTTGAAGCCCATCACCATGGCGCCGAAGGCCGCCGCGTTGTTGATGTCGGTCTCGGTCATCATGCCGACGCCCTTCTGCACGATGGTGACCTTCACCTTCTTGGTCGAGAGCTTGTTCACCGCGTCGGCGCAGGCCTCGAGCGACCCCGAGACGTCGGCCTTCAAGATGATCTTGAGCTCCTTCTGCTCGGCCACCTTCTGCTTGGCGAGCAGGTCTTCGAGCGTCTCGCGCGACGTCTTGCCGGCTGCGGCCTGGCGCGCCTTCAAGATGCGGTGATCGGCGATCTGCTTGGCGGCCTTCTCGTCGGCGACGATGTTGAAGATGTCGCCTGCGGTGGGCACGCCCGACATGCCGATGACCTCGGCCGAGTAGCCCGGCTTGACCTCGTCGATGGTCTGACCGCGGTCGTTGATCATCATGCGAATGCGGCCGAAGTGCGCGCCGCTGACGAGGGCGTCGCCCTTGCGGAGCGTGCCTTCCTGCACGAGCACCGTGGCGATGGGGCCACGACCCTTCTCGAGGCGGGCTTCGAGCACGACGCCCATGGCAGGGCGGCCGGCGTTGGCCTTGAGCTCGAGCACTTCGGACTGCAGCGCGAGGTTCTCGAGCAGCAGGTCGAGGCCCATGCGGGTCTTGGCCGAGACGGGCACCATGATGACCTCGCCGCCCCAGTCTTCGGCGAGCAGGCCAGCATCGGCGAGATCCTTCTTCACGCGGTCGGCGTTGGCGCCCGGCAGGTCCATCTTGTTGATGGCGACGACGATGGGCACTTCGGCCTTCTGCGCGTGCTGAATGGCTTCCTTCGTCTGCGGCATGACGCCGTCGTCGCCGGCGACGACGAGCACCACGACGTCGGTCACGTTCGCGCCGCGGGCACGCATGGCCGAGAAGGCCTCGTGGCCAGGGGTGTCGAGGAAGGTGATTTCACCGGCCGACGACTTCACCGTGTAGGCGCCGACGTGCTGGGTGATGCCACCGGCTTCGCCACCGGCGACGTTCGCCTGGCGAATCGCGTCGAGCAGCGAGGTCTTGCCGTGGTCGACATGGCCCATGACGGTCACCACGGGCGGACGCGAGGTGTAGTCCTCGGGCTTCTCTTCGACCTTCGGCAGGAAGTCCTCGACCTCGAAGCCGACCTTCTTCACCGTCCACCCGAAGTCGGCGGCGAGAATGCCGGCCGTGTCGGGGTCGACCATCTGGTTCGCGGTGGCCATCTTCCCGCCGGCCATCAGCTTCTTGATGATGTCCGAGGTCTTGACGCCCATGCGCTGCGAGAGATCGCTGACGGCGATGCCGTCTTGCACCTTGATGACCTTCTTCTCTTCGGCCATCTGGGTGATGAGGGTCTTCTGACCCTTCTTGGTCGGCTTCTTCTTCTTGCCGCGCACGGGAATGGCGGTGCGGCCGAAGATGATCTCGCGAATGTCGGTGGTGCTGGTGGTCTCCTTGTCCTTCTCGCGCTTGCCGGTGCCGCGGCCGCGCTCCTTCTCGCGCGCAGTCGCTTCCTTCGAGCCCGGAGCGAACTGGTTGGGGACGACGCGGAAGACCTTCTCGTCACCCGCAGTGGCCTTGCGGCCGGGAGCCATCGGGTACCGGCTCGCCGAGGGCGCGGTCGGGGTGACGCGCTTGACGGCGATGAGCGGGCGGCTGACGAGCACGGCCTGCGTCGCCGTCGGCACGAGCGGCCGGGGCGGAGCGACGGGCGTGGTGGGGCCGGTCGCGGTCGCACCGACACCAACGGCCGGGCGAATCGTGACGCCCGGGCGGGGCGACGACGCGCGCGGCATCACCGCGACGCCAGTGCGCACGGTCGGAGGAACGGCAGCGCCCGCGTGACGAATCGACGGGGCCGAAGCGCGAGGCGCGGGCACCGACGTGGGCTGCGCCACGACCGCAGCAGGCGCGACGGGAGCCACCGGCGCAGCGGCGATGGGCGGCGCGACGGGCGCAGGCGTGGGGGCCGACGCGGGAGCCGCGGGCACCGGCGTGGGAACGGCAGTGGCGGCCACGGCGGGCGGGGTCTCGGGCGTCGGCTGGGGGGCTTGGGTCACAGGAGCGGGCGGCGGCTCGACGGGCGCAACGGCCGGGGTCGACTCGACCGCGACAGGCGCGGGCGGCGGCTCGACGGGCGCAGCGACAGGCGGAGGGGCCACGGGAGGAGCGGCAGCCGGCTTGTGCGGCTCGGCATGCATGGTCGTCGTCTGCACCGCGTCACCGACACGGCGGCGAACGACGAAGCCCTTGGCGGCGACGGCCGGCGCAGGCGCCTTCGGCTTGAGCTTGTCGACGACCTTCTTCACGGCCTCGACGGCCTGGTCTTCTTCGAGCGACGACGAGTGCGACTTCACGTCGTACCCGAGCCCGGCCAGCGTGCTGACCATGGCCTTGTTGTCCAGCTCGATGCCGTGGTTGTCCTTCAACTCTTTCGCGATTTCGTGAACGCGCTTCTTCGTCATGTGCCGTGCCCCGTACTTCAGAACCCTGTGGGATGAAAGTGATGAACCAGCCCACGAAACCGTGGGTCCTGTGACCTGTTCGACACGCGCTCTTCGAGCCCGTGGCGCTCGCTGCAAACCTGTCGGTGCGCGCGACGTGCTGCTCCTCGCGGTCACCGTTTGGGACGATTGGAATGGTGCTGCACTTCGTCGCTCGTCAGGTCTGCAGGGCTTCCTCCAGGTGGTTCAGTTCCAGCTCAATCGACTGCTTGAAGGCCCGCTGAAATGCCTTCTTCTTCACGGCTGCTTTGAGGCAGCCCGGACCACAGAGATATGCCCCCCTGCCAGGGGCGGTCTGTGCCGTGTCTTTCACAGGCTGGTGTCGTTCGTTGAGCACCAGTCGATGGAGCAGCGCTTTGGGCTGCTTCTTCCCGCACCCGAGGCACGTGCGAACGGGCCCCGGCCTTTCATCAGTCGTCACGACGTTCGAATCCACGAAGTTCCATCAGACGCCCCATCGACCGGCAACCGACGGCTGCCGGCCGAATGGTTGGGCGTTCAGCCCAGAATGCCGGCTTCGGGCGCCTTGCCCTTGAGCGCGTCGAGCTCGGCGCGCTTCTTCGACTCTTCCTGCAGGTAGCGCTCGGCGGCGCTCTTCACCTGGCGGGCCTTCTTGATGCCGATGCCGGCGACGTTGCCGAGGCGGGTGAGGTCGGCTTCCTTCACCACGTCTTCGACGGTGCCGTAACCCGAGAGCTTGAACGCGCCGAGGTTCGAGCTGCCGATGCCGGTGACGCGAATGAGGCGCTCGTCCTGGGTCAGCTCGTCCGGGTGCTTGCGCTGCTCCTCGAGGCGGCGGGCCTCGCGCTCCTTCTCGAGCTGCTCGAGCTCGACGGCGTCGTTCACCATGCGCGCCTTGGCAGCCTCCTGCATGGCGGGAATGCGGCCCGCGTCGATGCCGGGGATCTGCGAGAGCATGTCGGGGTTGGCGTCGGCGACGTCCTTCGCCATGCGGAAGCCGTGGGCGTAGAGCGTCTCGACGAGCATCTCCGACACGCCGGGCAGCGAACCGAGCGAGCGGCTGGCGAACTCACGCATCTCCTTCACGCGGCTCTCGCTGTTGATGTCGAGCTTCCACCCGGTGAGCTGCCACGCGAGGCGCACGTTCTGGCCCGAGCGGCCGATGGCCAGCGAGAGCTGGTCGTCGGGCACGATGATCTCCATCGCGTGGTTGGCCTCGTCGATGATGACGCGGCTGACCTCGGCCGGAGCGAGCGCTGCGCACACGAACCGCGCGGGATCTTCGTCGAACTCGACGATGTCGATCTTCTCGCCACGAAGCTCCTGCACGACGGCCTGCACGCGGCTGCCCTTGATGCCGACGCAGGCGCCGACCGGGTCGACGTCTCCATCACGGCTCGAGACGGCGATCTTCGAGCGGCGGCCCGGCTCACGGGCGGCGGCCTCGATGACGACGATGCCTTCGGCGATCTCGGGCACCTCCATCTCGAAGAGCTTGGTGAGCAGGTTGACCGAGGCGCGCGAGAGGATGATCTGCGGGCCCTTGGCCTCGCGGAGCACGTCGAGCACGAAGGCCTGCACGCGGTCGCCCGGGCGGTACACCTCGCGCGGAACCTGCTCACGAACGGGCAGCACGGCCTCGGCGCGACCGAGGTCGACGATGAGGTTGCCGCGCTCGAGGCGGCGGGCGATGCCCGTCACGATCTCGCCCTTGCGGTCCTTGTACTCGTTGTAGACGTTCTCGCGCTCGACATCGCGCGTACGCTGCAGGAGCACCTGCTTGGCGGTCTGCGCGGCGATGCGGCCGAAGCCGCGGCGGAAGGTCTTCAGGCCGAGCACGTCACCGTACTGCTCGTCCTGCGCGCGGGCCTGCTGCGCGTCTTCGTCGTCGTAGAAGATCTGGAAGTCGAGCTCGTCGCCAGCGTTGAGCGGGCCGTCGCCGGTGAGGCGTGCCGACTGCTCGACGGGGAACTGGTTGACCGCCTCGATGGGGTCGACCACCTGCTCGACGATCGTGATCGTCTGGTAGAGGCTGACCTTCCACTTCTTGCGGCCCGTCGCTTCGCCCTTCTCGTTCACGACGTCGACCTGCTCGTAGCGAGCCGTCAGGCGGCGGTCCTGGCCGAAGTGCTTCTTGGCGGCGGTCGCGATGGCGTCTTCGAGCGTCGCGATGAGAATCGACTTGTCGATTCCCTTGTCCTTCGCGACCTGCGTGAGGATGTCATCGAGCTGAACGGGGGCTCCGGGCGTCATGTGTCTTCCTTGTCCGCGGCCATCGGGTGATGGCCTGTATGTGCACTGCGTGTGTTGCTGCGAAACGACTGCTTGAGACTCAGGTGAACTCGAACTCGAGGTTGGCCTTCGCGATGTCCTTCAGGGGAATCGTGAAGACGCCGGCGCCTTCGACCTCGACGGCGACGGTCTCGGCAGACGCCTCTTTGAGCGCTCCGAGGAAGTTCTTTCGTGGCGGCTCGCCGAACGGGCCGTACGTCTTGATGCGCACCTTCTGGCCGATGACGCGCTTGAAGTGCTCGGGCTTCTTGAGCGGGCGGTTGACGCCGGGGCTCGAGACCTCGAGGGAGTACGCCTGGGTGATGAAGTCTTCGACGTCGAGCGCGGTGTCGACCGCGTTGCTGGCCTTCTGGCACTCGTCGACGCCCACGCCGCCGTTCGGGTTGTCGATGAAGAGCCGCAGAATCCACTCGTTGTGCTCGCGCACGAACTCGAGGTCGAGCAGCTCGAGGCCCTCGGCGGCAATGAGCGGGTCACACACCTTGCGTGCGCGCTCTTCAGTCGTCTGGTTGTTCTGCTTCTCGCCCAAGGAAACGACCCCCAGAAATGCAAAGTGGGCCACCAGGCCCACTTTCGAGAACTGCCGAAAAGTGACGGGGCCTCCTACGTCATCAGGTGGGGCGATGTAAACCAGCCCTTCGAGAACTGGTAAGTGGCCGCCATGACGCTGCTTGCTGCCGTTCAGATGACCAGCGGAGCCGACAAGGCGCAGAACCTCGCGACGGCCACGGCGCTCGTTCGCAAGGCCGCCCGCCGCGGCGCCCAGTTCGTCGGCCTGCCCGAGAACTTCGCGTGGATGGGCCCCGAGCCCGAGCGCGACCAGAACGCGGAGTCACTGGAAGGGCCGACGCTGAGCGCGCTCCAATCGCTCGCGAAGGAGCTGAGCGTCACGTTGCTCGCAGGCTCCATTCTGGAAGCTGGCGCACCAGGCGGCCGGCTCTTCAACACCTCGGTGCTGTTCGGGCCTGACGGGGCGCGGCTGGGCGCGTACCGCAAGATGCACCTGTTCGACGTCGAGGTCGGAGACGGCCAGACGTACCGCGAGTCGGCCGCCGTCGCGCCCGGCACCGAGGTCGTCGTGGCGAACGCGCCTTTTGGCAAGGTGGGGCTGTCGGTTTGTTACGACCTGCGTTTCCCCGAGCTCTATCGAAAACACTCCGAAGCCGGAGCCGTGCTGCTGACGGTGCCCGCCGCCTTCACGCTCGCGACGGGGAAGGACCATTGGGAGGTGCTGCTCCGCGCGCGCGCCATCGAGAACCAGGCGTACGTGATCGCGCCGGCGCAGCAGGGCAGACACCCGAAGGATCGGATGACGTGGGGTCACGCGATGATCGTCGACCCGTGGGGGCTGGTGACGGCGCGCGCGAGTGAAGGTGAAGGCCTGGCGATGGCGGAGTTCGACGAGGCGTTGCTGGCGAAGGTGCGTCGCAACCTGCCTGCGTTGCAGCACCGCAAGCTTTGAGTCAGCGTCTTCGTCGGAGCAGCACTAGCAACGGAAGCATGAACATCGGCGCGCTGGTGCAGCCACACGTTCCAGTCGCCTCGACCATCATCGACTGAGTACCGGCATCTGCCACTGCGGGCGCGCCAGCGTCGGGTCGAACGCCGGCGTCGACTCGAACACCGGCATCGACGAGTGGAACGCCTGCGTCGATCGCGGGCTGACCTGCATCGACGCCCGCATCGGGCTCGACCGGCAGCAACTCGAACGCCGCGCTCACCCGCCGCGCCCCACTCGCAGAAAACGAACACGTCGCGTTGGAGCCGCAGCCCGTCACGCCTGCGAAGCCGACGAAGGTGGAGCCGGGATCCGAAACGGCAGTGAGCACGACCGGGGTGTTCTGTGTGAACGTCATGCTGCAGAGCGCTCCACAGTCGATGCCGCTGGGCATGCTGGTCACCCGCCCCGAACCCGAGCCCGTCAGCACGACTTCGACCTGCGGCTCTCGCCCGAAGCCCTCGAGCGACAGCGTACGAACACCGATGTTGGTCGCGAGCGTGAGGGTGCCACTTCGTGCGCCAGTCGCCGTCGGGCTGAAGGCCACGTCGATGGTGCAACTCGCCATCGGCGCCAACGTCGACGCACACGACGACGTCGCGGTGAAGTCAGCCGGGTGAAAGCCCGCGACCGAGACCGCCGAGATGGTGAGCGGCAACGTTCCCGTGCTCAGCACCGTCACCTGCCGGGGAGGGCTCACGTCACCGAGCGAGAGCGAGCCGAAATCGACCGGCGTTCGTGGGGTGAAGCGCAGATCGGCCGAACCTTCCGAGACGGTGACGAGCCCGTTCGTCGTTCCACTCGGGGCCTGGGTGATCACCGGCCTCGCGCGCGCGATGATCGCAGCCTTCGTCTGCGCCGGCGTCGAGGTCGGGTTCTGCTGCAGGTAGAGCGCGGCCACGCCAGCGACGGCAGGCGCGGCCATCGAGGTGCCCGACAACCGGCAGGTGTTCTGCGTCGACGGCGTCATGCCGAACCACGCAGACACGATGTGCGCGGCAGGCGCGAACACGGACACGCAGCTCCCGGTGTTGCTGCCGCAATCGGGAGGACACCAGCCAGTGAAGTTCGGGTCACCGGCGCGGCGCTCCCACGGGGTGTCGAACTCGTCGGAGCCGCCGACGATCAACGCGCCCGGTACGTTCGTCGACCATGCGCACGCGTCGGCCGCCTGATTTCCCGCCGACTCGATGACCAGCACGCCAGCCGTGAGCGTTCCCTGAATCGCGACGCCGAGCGGCTGCATCGGGTCGGTGAACTCGGGCAGCGCGCTGTTGATGCTCATCGACGCCACGGCCGGGCCGGTGATGGTGGACTGGTGCTGCTGCGCGATCCAATCGAAGGCGGTGACGAGGCTCGAGAGCGCGAGGTTGAGGGGACAGCTCGAGACACGCACCGGGTGAACCGTCGCGCCTTAGGCGACGCCGAAGCGGGTGCCCACGGCGATCGCCGCGACGTGCGTGCCGTGCGACCACGACGAGCAATCATCGGTTCCGCCGTTCGCTCCGGTGGCGTCGGTACCAACGCCCACGCGACCTGCGAACTCCTGGTGCTGTGCGTAGAGGCCGGTGTCGACGATGAAGACGTGCACGCCCTGCCCCGTTCTCGGCGGCGCATAGACGCCGTCGCGCATCACCGAGAGGCCATCGAGGCGATCGAGGCCCCAGTTGTCGGGGCACACGGCTGTCGCGTTCTGCGGGTCGGGGTCGTCGCAGGTGATGGTCTGCGGACTGCCCGTCGGCAACGGCGTCTGCGCCACGCCAACCGAACAATCTGGCAGCGGCGTCGACCACGCGCGCTCGAGCCGCACGTCTTGAAACACACCCGCCACGCCGGGCTGCTCACTGAGCCAACGCGCCTCGCGAGCAGACACGGTGATCAACGCGCCCTTCAGCGCCGACGACCAGCGCTGCACGACGCGGGCGCGCACCAACTCCATCTGCTCCGGGCGAGCGTCGTGACGAAACACGACCAACCACCGGTCGGCGATGGCCACGTCGGCCCTCGACGCCGGGTGAAAGGTGCCGCTGAGCACGACAGCCGAGAAGAGCGCGACGAGCGACACCGCGTCACCCTACCCGCTCGAACGTCGCCACAGCCACCCGAAGCGCGGCTTGATGAACGGAGACAAGACCGACTCGATCTTGCCGAGCGACTGAGCGTCGAGGCCCGCTTCCCGAAACAGGCGGCCCTGCAGCTCGTGCTCCGCTTCGCCCTGATTCACGATGAAGACGACGCCACCGGGGACGACGCGAGAACACACGTGCGTGAGCAGCTCGAGCGGCGCGAGGAATCGACTCGGCAGGCCCCACGCTTCGAGCGGCGTCGCAGTGAGGAACGGCAGCCACCACGTCACGACACTCCACGGCCCTTCGAGCGAGCGCACGTCACCGGCGATGAAGCGACAGTCGGGGAACACGCGCGCCATCGCTTCGCCGTAGACGCGCCGGGTGCTGCCCCAGAGGTACCGCCGATGGGCATCGAGCTCGACCGCATCGCAGCCGCGCTTCACCGCCGTGACGAACCCGGGGAGCATGCTGCCGTTCTTCGCGCCGACCTCGAGCCCTCGTCCCTCGGGAAGTGACGGCGGCAGGAGCCGCGACAACACATCGAGCGCATACAGACTCTCGCGCCAGTCCTGCACGTTGCAGCAGCGGCTCCAGGCGGAGAGGTCGTGCGACTCACGAAGACGCTCGACGCGTTCCCGAGCGGGGCCCGGGAGGTTCAACGCTTCGAACGGCACGGTGCGTTTGAAGGCCGGGAGCGAGAGGCGAAAGGTGCTCCGCAGCCGAAACGACAGCTCGTCGAGGCTCACCCTGGCGCAGGACGCAGCGACGACGGCGACTACGAGAACGGCGCCTCGGTCAGCTTGGACTCGAGCGGAGTCGCTTCGCTGCAGGCGGCCGTCCACAACGCAGAGAGGGCTTCTGGCGAAGGCAGCTGCTCGGCCGAGCGCTTCAGCTTCTTCGACTGATCAGGCAGCAACACGCGACGAACGCCCACGCCCGCGATCTCGACGTCGAACGGCGCGGTCGTCATCAGGCGACACACCCGCACCGAGAAGGCGAGCAGGCGCAGGGCGTCTTTGAGAATCGAGTCACGAAACTCGGGCGGAATGGTGCCGTCGTGGTTGACCGCGAGGCGGTGCTCGACGCCGTTCTCCTGCTGCGTCACGTGGTAGGTGACGATCCACGTGAGGAAGAGTTGATGCCGAAGCTGGGTGCCCTGCTTCTGGTTCACGCCCACGGTCGAGAGCGCCTCGATGGAGCGCTCCTGCACGTCGAGACACACACGGGCCAGCTGCGTCAGCTGCTCGGGGAGCAGCGTCAGCTCTGGACGCTTCTTGGCTGAGAACGGCAACTTCGATCGCCAGTCCATGAATCTCACGCCCCCCATCGGCATGTGCGCCACCATGCGCCTTTCTCTTGAGCACTGACAAGAGCGTGGAACTTTCCACTCGCGGCACACCTGCCTGAGTGACCCTTCGTCACGTTGTGGAGGGAGCCCTCAATCCGTTTCCAACAACGAGCGGTTTCAGGCGTATACGTCGAGGCGATGAAGCCGCTTTGGCTCGCGTGCCTCTTGGCGTTGCCGTCTCTGGGTTGTGCGACCGCGCATCTCATTGGGCCGCGTCCTCCCATGGACCCCATCGAAGCGGGGCCTCCGAGGGTGGTGGTCATCGAGCCGTTGTTCGAGCGCGCCGAGTGGAAGACGTCGACCCGCACCGAGTTCGTCGACGCCGCCGCGATGGGCTCCAGCATGGTGGCGTCACCCCTCGGGCAATCGAGCTCGCCGCTCGGAGCCTCGGGGGCCAGCCAGCCGGTGGTCGTGACGCAGACGACGACCGAGAAGCCACTCTTCGGCAGGCCCAGCGTGCTGGCTGCGATTCACGAGCGGTTGCTCCCGGCAGTGGCTGCGCTGCGCCCGCATTGGACGATCGTGGCGCCCGGGGCGGCGCCCACCATCACCCGGAACGCGGTGGTGATTCGCACCGTGCTCGACGGCAATGAGGTGGTCGAGAGCGATCGGCCGCTCAAGAACGCCGCCTTCGCGTTCGGCCTCGTCATTCTTCCGCTGCAGATCTTCACCGCGTTCCCGGTCGAAGAGACGCAGCGCATCTCGGGGCAACTCGAGAAGGTCGCCCTGGAGCCGAAGGCGCTCCAGCAGCGGCTCGTGAAGTACGCCACGCAGCCCGACTTCGCGGTGAACCTCTCGGGCCTCAAGTCGAAGCGCCAGCCCTTCGCGCTCGACGTGCAGTACGAAGAGGGGCTGTTCGCCGACGAGTCACCGAGGCCAGCCGTGCTCGTCGAGGGCTTCGTCGAGCGGCTCGCCTACGCCATCGTCACGCTGGTCGAAGAGGAGTCATTGTGAGCTTCTGGGACAGCATCAAGCCGGCGAAGCCGAAGGCGGCGACCGCCACGAGCCTCGAGCTGTCGGCCGATCAGAAGACGGTCTCGATCGTGTGGAGCGACCAGGCGACCCACATGGTGCCCGCGCGGCTGTTGCGTCAGTACTGCCCCTGCGCCGAGTGCGTCGAAGAGTGGAGCGGCAAGCGCACGTACGACGTCGAGCAGATCTCCGTCGACATGAAGGTGATCGAGATCGCGCCGGTCGGGAACTACGCCATCACCTTCACCTTCGGCGACATGCACCGCACGGGCATCTTCAACTGGGAGCTCTTGCGAGAGCTCGCTGACAAGACGGTCACGCCGCCTTCGCCGTCGACCCCAGCTTGAAGACGGCCAGCATCTCGTCGACCTTCGCCTTCTTCACGTCGTCGTCCTGATTGGGCAGCGCCGACAGCCACGCGTGCGCCTCCCGAACGTCGGAGAAGGTCTTCTGCGGGAACGGGTTCTTCGCGAGCAGGTTGAAGCCGGTCATGAAGGTGCGAAGAATCGTCGCGCCGATGCCGGTGCCGAGAATCGCCGTCGCCGAGCCGAGCTGGTGTTTGCCGATGGCCCGGGTGATCTCGACCGACTTCTGCTTCACCTCGTCAGACACCTTCGTCGTCTCGCCAGTGATGGGCACCAGTGAGAGCGTCGTGAGGTGGCCGTGGCGTTTGACGACGTCGAGCTGCACTTTGAGCATCTGATCGAGGTCGGCGATGGTGGTGGCGCCGAACCGAACGACGACGAAGGAGCCAGACGTGGCGATGGTGATGGAGGGGCGATCGAGCGCGACTTGAAAGGGCATGGCGCCGATCACTCCACGCCGCGTACCAGCGCCAACTGGTCGCCATCGTTTGCGCAGGGTGAGTCGTCGCGCGGGCAGCTGTCGATTTCGACCCGGTTTGAGGCATGGTCGGGGCGGTGAGCGACGAGCCGGAGTTCTCGAAGGGCCCAGCGCTGCGCGCCGACGGCACGCTCGAAGGGCGAGTGGCGCCCGAGGCCTCGGCACCGCCGCCTGTCGACTCGAGCCCCGAGCAGCCGCTCGAGCTCGTGACCAGGCCGCCTCCCCGCCCGTACGTCGCGCCGACCGCGTATCGCCTCGAGGCCCCGCGGCGCCGGTGGCTCCCGGTGGTGTTGGTGGGCTTCGTGGTGACGGGCTTCGCCATCGCCGCTGCCGCCATGCTGTTCACGCCCGCGACAGCTCCGCGCCTGCCCCAGGTCGCGCTGCCTCCTGCCGTTCGTGACGCGCTGCCGGAGCTGGCAGGTCCTCCAGTCGTCATCATGAGCGAGCCGTCGGGGGCCACCATTCGTGCGTCGACCGGCGTCGTCGGGGTCACGCCGTGGGCTGGCAACAACACCTTTCTCACCGACACCGAGTTGACGCTGACGCTGCCCGGCTATCAGCCGAAGAAGCTGGTGCTGCCCGGCGCGAAGGAGGCCCATCTGTCCGTGAAGCTCGAGAGGTCGCGACGATGACGACGGTGCTGGGGAGGTACGAGCTGCAGCGAAGGCTGGGCGCGGGTGGCATGGCCGAGGTGTGGCTTGCCCGCGCGTCGGGCCCGAGCGGCTTCGAGAAGCAGGTGGTGGTAAAGCGAATTCTGCCGCAGCTCGCTGGCGACTCGACGGTGGAGGAGCTGTTCAAGACCGAGGCGCGACTCGCGGCGCGGCTCGATCACCCGAACCTGCTCCAGGTGTTCGACTTCGGGCGTGAGGGCGACGGCGCGCTGGTGCTGGTGATGGAGCTGATCGACGGCACGAGCCTGAGACAGCTCGTCAGGGCGGTGAGGAGCGGCAAGCAGCTCGAGGCGCGCCTGGCAGCCAAGTTGATGGCGCTGGTCTGCGAGGGCCTGCACTCGGCGCACGAGCTGAAGAACGAACACGGGCAGCCGCTGAACCTCGTGCACCGCGACATCAGCCCCGAGAACATTCTGCTGGCGCGCTCGGGCGCGGTGAAGGTGGCCGACTTCGGCATCGCCCGCATCGAGCGCGAGGTGCAGCTCACGGCGGCCGACACGTTTCGCGGCAAGATTGGCTACGCGGCTCCCGAGCAGCTGTTGGGCGAGCCCGTCACGCGCCACGCCGACATCTGGGCGGTGGGCGTGACGTTGTTCGAGCTGATGACGGGCGAGCAACCCTTCGTGACCGAGACGAGCGCCGAGCTCGCCGCAGCGACCGTTCACCGTGAGCCCCGCAGGCTCGACGCCGTGAGGCCGGGCGCGCCGCTGGGCCTCGTCGAGATCATCAGCCGCTGCCTCGCGCGTGAACCAGGCAAACGTTTCGCCACGGCGCACGCCCTCAGCGAGCAGCTCGAAGACTTCGTGGCCTGGTCGGGCACGCCGGTGCGCTCGTCCGATCTCGGCGCGCTGATCTCGGGCCTGGGCATCGAGCCGCACACGGTGAGCTCGTCTGGCACGCCGTCTGGCACCGTCGTGCCGCCGCTTCACTCCATCGTCGACCCGCTGACGAACGAGCCGAGCACCTTTCAGCCCATGGCCGAGCTGTCGGCTGACGGCAAGCTGCACGCGATCGACGTCGCCGCGCCCGCCCCCGCGCCCCTCGACCGAGGGAAGGAGTTCACGTTCTCGGGCGAACCCGTTTCCACCCCGGGTGAGAGCCAGCAGGCGCGCGAGCACCGCTTCGGCGCCCTCGAGCTGGAGCCGATCGCCGTGGTGGTCGAAAGGCCCGGCGACGTACCGCCCGCGCCCCAACCGCGCCCGTTCCCCTTCCCGACGTTGGCCATGGCGCTCGCGGGAGTCGCGCTGCTCGCGCTCGTGGGCTTTGGCGTGACGAGGCTGAAGCTGCCCGACAAGTCGGCGCCCGCGGGCGCGCTCTTCATCGACTCCACGCCGAGCGGCGCCGCGGTGCTGGTCGGCGGAGAACAGGTCGGCGAGACACCCTGGGCGGGAGACAACGCGCCGGGCGGCGTCACCACCATCGTGCTCAAGCGCCCCGGGTTCGTCGACACCACCCTTCGCATCGACGGCGGCCTCGATTGGAGCGGAACCGTGAAGCTGACCAGGGGCGCCACGCGCTGATGCCTTCGCTCGCGTTGGCCGAGCTGCACGGTCGGGTCGTCGTCGAAGAAGCCGTCGCGGCCGGTGCGGTGCTCGCGAAGCAGCTGATGACCACCGGCGTGCACCTCGGGCACGCCGACCCGACCTTGCTGCGGCTGGGAAGTGATGGGCTGCGGGTGCTCGACGCGCAACGCAAGGCGCTGGGCCGCCGCGGTCATCTTCCCCAGGTCAGCGCGGCCTCCTGGTTGTCGCCCGAGCTCGTTCAAGGTCTCACGCCCGACGTGCGGACGAGCGTCTTCAGCGTTGGCGCCATGGTGGTGGGGCTGCTGGTCGGCCGCTCGCCGTGGGAGCGCGAGAACGTGTTCGAGACGCTGCGCGCGGTGATGCAGAACGAGTGGAGCACGCCGCTGGGCCAGTTGCGCAGCGGGCTGCCAGTGCAGCTGATCGTCTTGCTGCTGAGCGCGACCGCGCGAGCGCCGGAGCAGCGACCGAGCGATCTGCAGCACCTCGGCACCCGGCTGGCGGCCTTCGCGCCCGAGGGCGTCGAGCGCACCTGGGAGAAGCTGGTGACGCGGCTGCTGATGCCCGAGCCCTCGGCGGTCGAGCCAGACTCCGACGAAGTGAGGCTGGTGCGCGCCGACGAGCTGGAGGAGCAGGGCCACGACCTCGAAGCGCGTTGGGTTCGGCTCGAATGTCACGTCGCGCGTTCGTTCGGACCCGACCGCGCCCCGCTGCAGCAGACGCTCGGGGTGTTGAGCGCAGAGCTGGGCCCCGAGCGGGTCGCCGACCTCTCTCGCGCGCCCATCGACGCCTGCCCCATGGTCGTCGGCGGCCGCTGCCCGGGACGGTGGAATGCGCTGGAGCCGCTCACCGGCGTGCGGCGCACCTGCCACGAATGCGGGACGAGCGTCGTCCACGTGCTCGATGTGCAGCGCGCCCAGGAGGTCGTCTCCGACGGAGGCACCGTGGCCATCGACGTCTCGGCGGAGCGAGCTGCCGACGATCTCGCGATTCCCGACGAAGTGATGATGAGAACCTGAAGCGGCTCAGGGGTTGGTGACGATGCCGTTCCCATCGAGCAGCAGCAGGTTGAAGCTGGGCCCGAAGTTCCACGTCGTCGACTGCGTCGCGAGGCCGTACGCGAACGTCATGGTGCCCGGGTCGAGCGGACGACGAACGATGCGAGCGCCGCTCACCGTGCTGTAGCCGTAGAAGAGCGTGCCCGACGAGTCGATGCGCCCGTTGCAGAACGCGGGCACCGTGCCGATGGACGACATCGTCGTGTAGTCGCCGACCTTGGTGACCGTGCCGCTGGTGGTGATCTGGTAGAGCGAACACGTCGGCGTCGTCTGCACGGTGAGGAAGCCCTGCGCGTTGGCGCGCGTCATCTTCGTCGTCGGGGTGAAGGGCGCAGTGACGGGTGTGACGGTGCCGGTCGAGCTGACGAGCTGAAGACCGCCGGTGATCGCCACCAGCGCGGTGCCATCGTTCGCGAATGCGATCACGTTCAGGTTCGCGAGCGCGGGAATCGCCGACGCGCCCTCGACCCACATGCCGTTCGAACACTGCGCGACGACCGAACCATTCGGCCGCATCACGAAGCGCGTCGGGTTTCCCGTGCAGGCTGGCGTGAGATCGAGATCGTTGTCGATCGACGCGGGGTAGGTCCACCCGCTCGAGGTCGAGCCCATCGGGTCGGGCAGCGCGTGCAGAATCCGATTCGTCGTGGGGTGCCGGTAGACGAAGCCGCCATCGGGGCGCATGAAGGCGATGGTGGGGTCGAGGTTGCAGGGCACGCCGACGAAGGGGCGTTGACCGGCATCGAGCGGGGCGAACGCGCCTTCACAGAGGCGATCGGTGAGCGTGCCGTAGACCGCGAGCGCCGTCGGGTCGATCACGGGAGCGCGCACGTTGATGGGTGTGCCGCCTCCCGTCGCGGTGCCACCACCTGCCGAGCCACCAGCTGTCGAGCCACCACCTGCCGTGCCACCAGCTGCCGTTCCACCACCTGCCGTTCCACCACCTGCCGTTCCACCACCTGCCGTTCCACCAGCTGCCGTTCCACCGCCTGCTGTTCCACCACCTGCCGTTCCACCACCTGCCGTTCCACCACCTGCCGTTCCACCACCTGCCGTTCCACCACCTGCCGTTCCACCACCTGCTGTTCCACCACCAGCCGTCCCGCCACCTGCTGTTCCACCGGCCGCGACACCCGAGCCAACCTGCAAGCGGACCTCCTGGGTGAGGGTCGTCGTCGAGTTGACCTCCCAGTCGGCGGTGATGACGACCCGGCCCACGCACTTCGGCTCGCTGGCCGTCACACACGTGAATGGAGCTGACGCCTTCCCAGCCGAGTCGAGCATCACCGACACCGCAGGCGCGAACGAGCCGACCGTCGATGACAGCCGCACCGTGCCCTTCGCGGGAACATCGGCGCGCTTCAACGCGATGACCTCGATGATGGAGCTCGCGCCGAGGCCATCGATGGCCCGTGGTGAGGCCGTGAGCTCGAGCGAGGGATCATCGGGCTGCTGACACGACCACACCGCCATCGTGATCAGCACCCAGCGCAGTTGGAGCATGCCGCGAGAATACACCGCCCGGCCGCAAGCCTTGCGCGACGGTGGGATGGGCCCCATTGATTTGCACCAACGTTCGCGCGGGCAGCAGCGAAGTCAGGGCGGCACGGGCGATGCTCATCTGGCCCGCATGGTCCAACACCTGCTCATCGCGGTCGACGGGTCTTCCTCCTCTCACCACGCAGCGAACCAGGGCTTCGGGCTCGCGCGGCAGACGGGCGCGAAGGTGACGCTGGCGTACGTGCTCGAGTCTCCTCCCGTCATTCCGGTCGGCCCGCTGTCTGGCTACGTGATGACGTCTCCACCGCGAACCGACGCCGATCTCGAGCGTGCGCGCGCCGAGTTGAAGTCGCTCGCGAACGAAGCGCAGGGCGTGACGGTCGAGACGCGCGTCGAGCTGGGCATTCCGGCCGACGTCATCTGCGAGCTGGCCGAGCGGCTGAGCGTCGATGTGATCGTCGTGGGCGCGCGTGGCCTCACGCCGGGCACGCGGTGGTTGATGGGCTCGGTCAGCGATCGCGTCGTGCACCACGCGCCCTGCCCGGTGCTGGTCGTGCGCGAGCGCAAGAAGTGATCAGAACTTCACGCGCCGCATGACGAAGCGGGGCATCGCTTTGATGGCAGTCATCACCGCCCGCCAGATGGGCGGCGCGTAGACGACGGGCGTTCCATCATCGATGCCGGCGATCACCACGTCAGCGACCGCTTCGGGCTCACCCGCGAAGGGCGGCGCCTTGAGGCCCTCGGTCATGCCGGTGCGCACGAAGCCCGGCTTCACGCAGACGGTGACGAGGCCTTCCTTGCGGTACTTGTGATCGAGCCCTTCGAGGTACGCCGAGAGGCCAGCCTTGGCGGCGCCGTACATGATGATCGGCGAGCGGCCACGATCGCCGGCGACCGACGAGAACGCGCAGAGCGTTCCACCGCCGCGCATCAGCAGCTTCTTTCGCGCCTCTTCGCAGAAGAGCACGGTGTTCGCGAAGTCGAGCGTGAGCACCTTGGCGGCGAGCGACGGGTCACGCTCGAGCTGCTCCTGCGTCGCGAACGCGCCGGCAGTGACGACGACGGTGTCGAGGCCGTCGAGGCGCTGCTCCACCTCTTCGAGGGCGGGCTTGAACGACTCGGGCTTCTCGAGATCGCAGGCGACGCCGATGACGCGCGTGCCGGGAACACCGCGCGCCTCGAGATCGGCCACGCTGCGCTTCACCTCGTCTTCACCACGGCCCAGCACGGCGACGAAGTCACCCCGCTCGACGAAGCGCCGGGCCAGCGAGCGGCCCATGCCGCGGGTGGCTCCGAGAATCGCGACGCGCTTCATGGGGCATCTCCGAACAGGCGAACGGACTGGGCGCTGCGGAAGCGGTGCTGCGGGTCCCACTTCTCGCGCGCGGCGAGGAACTTCGGCAGCCGCTTCTCCTCCATCGCGCGGAAGTGCTCGGGCCGCGTGAACGTGTCTTTCGCGAGGTAGATGCGGCCGCCCTCTTTCAAGACGTGCTCGTTCAGGTCGTCGATGAGCGACTGGGTGTCGTTGCGAATCGCGATGTCGAGGGCGACCGAGATGCCGGGTTTGGGGAACGAGAGGAACGCGGGGCTCTCGGCGCCGCAGTCCTTGATGACGCAGAGGAAGCTGGCGCCACCGCGCTTCGTGAGCACCTCGAGGAACCGCCGCGCCGCGCCCGGCCCCGCTTCGTTCGGCAGCACGCACTGGTACTGCGTGAAGCCGCGCCGCCCGTACATGCGGTTCCAGTCCTTCACGAAGTCGAGCGGCCAGAAGTACGAGAACGGGTCGACGATGCCCTCACGCTTCTTCTGCAGGTGCTTCCAGTAGAAGCCGAAGTTGAAGGCCTTGATGCTGAGCGGGTTGAGCAGCCACTCGGGCGCTTCGATGGGGAAGCGCAGGTTCGGCGGCTCGCTGGGGAACTTCGAAGGCGCCTCGTGGGAGTGAGCCCAGCGGCCCTTCATGAGAATGCCGCGGCCCATGTGTTTGCCGGGCGTGAGGCAGTCGATCCACCCCACCGTCATGGGGAACTTCGCCGACGACTCCTTGAGCTTCTCGATGTACTCGTCGATGTCGCCGACGCGCTCCGACTCCTGCCAGATCCACGGCGTGGGGATGCGCACCATCGGGAACTCGACCTCTAGGATCTGCCCGGTGAGGCCCATGCCGCCGACGGTGGCGAGGAAGAGCTCGCGCTCGAGATCGGGGCCGCACTCGACGACGCGGCCATCGGCCACGCGCATCTTCAGGCGGCGAACGTGGGAGCCGAAGCAGCCGTCGACGTGGTGATTCTTGCCGTGCACGTCGGCCGCGACGGCGCCGCCGAGGGTGACGAACTGCGTGCCGGGCGTGACGGGCACGAACCAGCCGCGCGGCAACAGCGTGCGGTGCAGATCGAGCAGCGACAGGCCCGCTTCGGCGCGCAGCGTGCCCGTGGCCGAGTCGAACGCGAGCATGCGGTTGGCGCGCGTGGTGTTGACGACGACGGGGTTGGCAGACGGCGGCAGTGAGGAGTCGCCATAGCTGCGACCGAGGCCGCGGAAGAGCACGGGCGGCGACTGCTCGAGGTTGTCGAAAGACAGCTCCTGCCCGACCACCGAGGTACGACCCCAACCTTCGATTCGCGAGTCAGTCATCACGGTGAGGCAGGTAGCCGGACGGTGCGATCGGCGCAAGCGCACGAACTGCGGCTCACAGCTCGTCTGCTCGCCTCAACAAGCCGTTCGAACCGAGCGCGAGCGGCGGGCAGTACGGCCCGGTCTCGGTACGGGTCCACCAGACGCCAGGTTGTGAGAGCGGCGCGAACCGGTACTCGTACGTCGTCGAGCGCAGGTACTTCGGCGGCGTCGAAAACGGGTTCGTCTCGACGAGCGCAGCGACGCTCTTGGTGCCCTTGAGCAGGTGCCACTGAAACGAGATGAACCACGGGTTCTGCTGGCGGGTGCCCAGTGACGCGAACCAGAGCTGCCAGTCGAGGCGCGGGTGCCAGGGCGCCACGAAGTCGGGGCGGCGATCGAGGCGGCCGGGCTTCCACGGAAACTCGTACGCCTTCCACGTCACGCCATCGTCACTGCCTTCGACGACGATCTCCGGGCGCGTCTTCGTCATCACGGCAAAGGCGCCGTACGCGTTCACGACGTGGAGCGGGTCGAGCCGATCCATCACGCTGCGCAGCGGAGGATCGACCACAAAGCGCCGCGAGAACGCCGTCACCGAGAGCACCGCGAAGGCGAGCGCGAGCCCCCAGCTCCACAGCGGCGATCTCGTCGGCACCCACGTCGTGCCCACGCGGAGCGCCTCGTCGTCGAGCAACGGCAGCGCGAGCACGAAAGTGAGCACGTTGTAGTAGGCGTAGTTGCCAGCGACGATGAGCCCGAGCTGCATGGCCATCAACCCGGCGGCAGCGATGAGCCGCGCGCGTCGTGGGCCGAGCGCGAGCAACGGAATCGGCACCTCGAGTACGAACATCACCGCGCACAGCAGCTTCTGAATTCCCATCGGCCACTGATGCGCGAGCACGCTCGTCCACGTCGGGAGTGGCTGGGTCCACCAGTGGTACGTGAGCGCGGTGAGGTCTCTCCAGCTCTCGTCGCCGCTCGCGAGCTTCACGATGCCGGAGCCGAGCGTCACCTTGCAGGCGAGCACGGCGGCCGCGAACCGCACTGCCCTGCCCGGCTCTTTCCAGGTGTTGGCCAGGAACGGCCTCACTCCATTCGGAGCGAGGAACGCGAAGACCACCGCCGTCTCGAGCAGCAGAATGTCCCACTGGAAGTTGAGGAACGGCGCGCCCACCTGCACGAGCGAGAGCCAGCACACGGAGAGCGTCACCGAGGCCCAGCGGGGCGCGATGCCGGCGGTGATGCAGAGCGACGCCAGCACGCAGACGGCAAGCACGAGATGAAGTGCCGCGTCTGACCAGCCGAGCCACAGGAGCGTGGGCACGTCGAAGAACGACGCGTGGCCGCGCGAGAGGTTCTGCATCGTCTCGGCGATGGGGGTGATGCCGTCTTGCCCGTACAAGCCGGGCAGCTGCGCCCAGAGGGCAGCCGTGGCGAACAGGGCGACGAGCCCGAACGCCACCAGCGTCAATCGAACGGTCAGTCGCACGACGGGCGAACCGTAGCGCTGGTCGAAATTCGCTCCGCAACTATTCCCCGCGACCCGGGTTGATGGGGCGTTCTCAATTTCCGAGGGGGTTTCGTGCGCATGTCGCTGGTGGTGGCCGTGTTGTGCGTCGCAGGTTGCGGCGCGGTGCTTCCCGAAGAGCAGCTCGTCTCACGCACCTGGCAGGCCCTGTCGCTGCTGGAGCTCGAGCAGCGCATCGGCGACCCGCTCCTCGACTACAAAGACCCCGAGTACCGCATCACGCCCGATGGAGGTCTCGTCACCTTCCTCGACCGGGACAACACCATCTGGCTCGGAGGCGTCGACTCGAACGGCCATCTGGTGCCCGCCGATGGGCGCGGCACGCCGCTCGGCACCAACGGCCCCTATTTTCGCTCGGCGAACGGCCCCGAGTTCGGCGTGAGCGCGCGCGGAGAGGCCGTCGTGTGGACCGGCGTCGACACCACGGGCGTGCGGCAATTCTTCATGTACCGCAACGGCGTCACCACGCAGCTGACTCACGGCACCGTCGACGTCTCGGCAAACCTGCCCTGCAAGGATCCGCAGGCGGTCGAGCAGAAGATTCTCGGCTTCACGCTCGTCGGCGGAGTGCAGAGCTGGTTCTGGATTACCGAGAGCGACCCCGAGGTGAAGCACCAGGTGCCGTTGGCGAAGTTCGGCTCGGCCGGCCCGTGGTGGTACCTCGACACGAGCCGCATTCTCACCAACACGAACGATGCCAACGGCGTGGCGCAGGTGACGCTCGTCGAGCCGGACGGAGCCACGCGCGTGCTGACCTCTGGCGGGCAGTCGAAGGTCGACATGCTGGCCTTCCGCGCGCCAGAGCGCGGCGGAGCGCCCGTGCTGCTCACGATTCTCGAAGAGCGTCGACAGAACCGGAAGCTCGCCTTCTTCGACGTGAACGAGACGACGCCGGTCGTGACGCCACTGCGGGTGGTTCCCTTCGCGACCGATCTTCGCAGCCCCGAGCCGTTCGTCTTCCAGAGCAGCAGCGGCGCGAGCGTGGTGGTGAGCGGCCAGGGCAGCAACGACATCGTGCTCGTGAGCCTCGACGGCACGGTCACTCCAGTGAGTGGCTCGAGCCCGCTCGCCCGCACCGACCCCGAGACCTTCGTGATCGGCAGCTCGCTCTTCGTCAGCTACTACGCGACCAGCCGCACCGACCCGATCGCCCTGTTCCACACCCGCCTCGGCCCGTGAGCGGCAGTAGAGTCGCTGCACGATGTGCGGCCGCTACACGCTCAAGTCGAAGGGCATCGATCTTCAGCGAGAGCTGAACCTCGACCGTGAGCCCGTCGTCGAGGAGCGCTTCAACATCGCTCCGACGCAGGCGGCGCCGGTGGTGCTCGACACGAACCCGCGCGAGCTGGTGCTGGCCCGCTGGGGCTTCACCCCGCGCTGGGCGAAGGACGTTCACGAAGGCGCCAAGCACATCAACGCGCGCGCCGAGTCGCTGGCCGAGAAGCGCATGTTCACCGACGCCCTCGCGCACGCCCGCTGCCTCGTGCCCTGCGACGGGTTCTACGAGTGGAAGCACCACGGCAAGCAGTCACAGCCGCTCTACGTGCACGCGCCCTCGCACCCGATTCAGACGATGGCCGGCATGTGGACGACGTGGCGCTCCGCCGATGGCATCGAGGTCGCGACGTTCTCCATCATCACCACCGCGGCCGACGCGTTCATGTCGCGCATTCACTCGCGCATGCCGGTGTGCGTCGCTCCAGACGATCGCGCGCGCTGGCTCTCGACCGAGACCTCTTCACGTGAGGTACAGCAGTTGCTGCAGAAACGCGTCGACACGCCGCTCGCCGCGTTCGAGGTCTCGCAGGCCGTGAACCACGTCGGCATCGACGACGCGCGCTGCCTCGAGCCGGCCGCGACCGTTCAGCTCGAGCTGCTCTGAACGATGGCGTCGACCTCGCGCAACAC
>JAACJQ010000341.1 GCA_016879935.1 Archangiaceae bacterium
CCAGCTCGGCGTCCTCGAAGAGTGCCTCCTTGGCCTTCGCGCGAGCCGCCCACGACTCGGGCCAGAGCAGCCTCAGCGCGCGGTGCAGCCGGAGCCCCGGCGCGTCGAGCCCAAGCTCCGCGTGGCCCTCGCCCACGAGCCGCGCCTCCTTTCGCCCCGCGACGACCACCGCGACCGCGTCGGCGCCCGACGCGCGCCGCAGCTCGAGGAGCGCCCCGCGCTGCCCGCTCCCCTCGCTGGTGGCGAGCACCACTAGGGTGCGCCCCACGCGGCGCTCCAGTACCCCGAGGGGCAGCAGCCCTTCGAGCCCGGCGACGCTGGTGCCTGCGAGCGCCTCCTCGGCGCACACGCGCGCCACGACGGGCCCGAGGGCCGCCGCGCGATCGAGGGCGAGCACTGCGAGCTCGGTCTTCGTCAGCGGGATGGGCTCGCACTCGGCGGGAACGTTTCCGCAGACCGCGACGAACCCTCCGTCGCGCTCGTGGACCTGGCGCGGGCAGCCGTCGCCGCCGCCGTTGGGACACGGGAACACCCCGGCGCGCTCGCCGGTGGGCTTCAGGTGGGGCTTGAGCAGCACGAAGTCCTGGCCGAAGCGCTCCTGCCACTTAGCGAGGACCGCGCGGTTCCAGGGCGCCGCCTCAAGCGACCGCTGCAGCCGGAGCAAGGTCTGCATCCTGCGCCTCCAAGATGGGCGTCTTCACGAACCCGCGCAGCGCGAGCCACTGCTCTACGAGCGACGCGTCCTCGTTGCGGGTGTAGCTCGCGATGTTGCTCGGGCGGATGGTCACGCTGCGCGCCGTCTTCTGCCCGGTGAACCTCACGAGGAAGCTCGCCTTCACGAGCCGCCCCTTGGGCACCGAGCGCTCGTGCGCGGCCCACGCGGCGAAGAGGTCCTTTGCCTTGTGCGTGGTGCTCTCGCCGTAGGCGCCGCCCCAGTAGACCTGCAGCTCCTTCAGCACGACCGAGTCGATGCCCTCGACGTCGCTGCAGACGAGCGATTCGGCGCCGCTCTCCTGGAGCGGCTCGAGCGTGAACTTCGCCGTGTCCGGGAAGTGCTTGGCGTCGTCGAAGAGCAGGACGCCGACCAGCTCGCGATAGTGCTCGGCGAGCTTCTTGTTGCCCTCGGCGTTGATGGCCAGCTCGCCGAGCCCCTCGTCGTACTTGAGCACGTCGTACTTCTCGGGCCGGTAGTACACCGAGGTGGTCTTGGCCTTCTCGATCGCGCCCTCGCGCTTGTAGGGATCGCCGCGTCGCACGAGGAACCAGACGCCGTCGGTGCGCGGGAAGATGAACAGCTTGCAGGTGCGGCCGCGCTTCATGAGGTCGAGCCGCACGCCCATCGTGTCCTCGAACGCCCGCACCCGCTTCGCGCCGGGCACGTGGTACCGCGTGTCGGCGCCATCCTTCGCCTGGAAGTAGACGAAGGTCCGCTTGCGATCGAGCAGCACCTGCTCGGCGTGCTTCTGCTCGAGGAGCGCGGGCGCTCGCAGCCGCACCTGCACCGCGACGTCGGCGGGCGTTGGCTCGTCGTCGAGATCGAGCTCCACCTTCGCGGCCTCGGCAGCCTCGAGCAGCGCGTCCATCCCGGCCGGGGTGGCCATCTCGTCGACGTAGTAGAGGTCGTCGATGAGCGTGCTCGGCGGCTGCTCGGGCGCCATGAGCACGCCGGCGATCGCCTCGTAGTCAGGGCCGGCGCCGTTGAACGCGCCGAAGTTCACGCCGCGCTCGGCGAAGTAGTCGGCGTGCCTGCCGAGGAGCGCCATCAAAAACTGCGGCCGGACCGCGCGCAGCGTCTCGGCATTGGCGAAGTGTCGGAGCTTGAACGAGGCCATGACTCAGCCCTCCTCGTGGGCGAGGTGGACGTCGACACCCGACGTCGGATGAACAGCGTGTGGGGCGAGCGGCATGGCGGTGGGTTCTCCTGTTATCTGTAAAGGAAACGGTTGACACTCCGGGTACGGCAAAGCCGCCCCGCTACAGCAGGCTCCTCTGCGGGTTCGACGCGTCGAGGACGAGGTTCAGGTCCAGGAGGCGGTAACGCATCGCCTCGTTCGACACGTTGGTGAAGTTGCCCTTCGCCATCACCTCGGTGGCGAGGTCGCGGAGCTTCTCGTCGAGCACGCGAGCCTTCCGCTTCGCCTCGACGTCTTCCCAAGTTGGCAGCGTGTCGCCGCAGAGCGCACGCACGGTGGCGCGCACGTCGGCCGCAGGCATGAGGAGCGCGGCGGCGAACCTGTCCGCCTGCCACTCGGCGGGCGCCTTCTTCTGGCTGGAGCGGCAGAAGATGGTGGGCTGCTGGCGCACGTCGTCCTTCCCGAACAGCGTGGCGGTGACCTGCTCCATCTCGATGAGCGGGCGGTGCAGGTACCAGTGCCCGCCCTCGTGGGCGAGCGTGAACGCGAGACGCCCCTCCTTGCCCTCGATCATCAGGGACTCGTCGATGAAGACGCGCTGGTCCTTGATGAACGTCGCGCCGAGCACGTCGGGCACGCCGATGAAGTCGGGCAGGTCGATGTAGACGAGGTCGAGCTTGAAGTAGCCCTCGAGGATGTTCTCGACGTCGATGGGCGCGCGCACGGGCTTGCCCTTCTCCTTGGCGTACTTGTGCAGCAGCTCGTTGGCCGCGCGCTCGACCTGCTTCTCGTGCAGGTAGGGGACCTTCAGCTCTGGAATCATTTGCCCCCCTTCTTCTTCGTCTCGAGCCACTCCAGGAACTCCGCGCCCGTCACGTTCTGCTCGCGGGCGCGCCGCAACATCACGGGCATGTCCGGGTCCGCCTTGATCAGCTTCTCGACGTCCTCTGGCACGCGGCCGGCGAGCTGCATCAGCTCGTCGAGGTTGTCCTCCAGCACCTCGGCCAGTGCGCGGAGCGTCTTCTCCGTGGGCGGGCTCGGGTCGAGGCAGTTCTCGACGCGCGACAGGTACGTCGGCGACACGCCGACCTTGTTCGCCGTCTCGCGAAGGCTCAGGTCGCGGGCGATGCGCACGCGCTTCAGTCGATGTCCGAGTTTCTCTCGCTTGACCATTTCGCTCGCTCGTCCCGGGCGGCAGGCCCGGGATGTAGTGTGCAGTAGATACTGCACACTACACACCCGGCGCAAGAGGGATCAGGCAGTGGATGATCTCCCTGTCCCACCGCGACCATCGGGACCGCGTTTTCCGTCCCATGAACGCGATCCCG
>JAACJQ010000342.1 GCA_016879935.1 Archangiaceae bacterium
AACCCCGCGGTCATCACCGAGACGATGCGCACCGGCGGGCTCAACCTGCTCAGGGGCTACTCGTACCTGCTGGAAGACCTCGAGCGCGGCAAGGGCGAGCTCGCCATCACCATGACCGACACGTCGGCCTTCACGCTCGGCAAGGACATCGCCACAGCACCCGGCAAGGTCATCGCACGCACCAGCCTGTGTGAGGTCATTCAGTTCGACCCGAGCACGCCAACTCAATACAAGCGCCCGCTGCTCGTCATCCCGCCGTGGATCAACAAATATTACATCCTCGATTTGCGTGAAAAGAACAGTTTCATCCGCTGGGCGACGAACCAGGGCCACACGGTCTTCGTCCTGTCCTGGGTGAACCCCGACGCCGAGCTCGCGAAGAAGGGCTTCGACGACTACATGACCGAAGGCCCGATCGCCGCGCTCGACGCCATCGAAGCCGCCACGGGAGAACGATCGGTCAACGCCATCGGGTACTGCCTGGGCGGCACGCTGCTCGGCTCCACCCTCGGGTACATGGCCGCGAAGGGCGACGACCGCATCGCCTCGGCGACGTTCTTCGTCTCGTTGCTCGACTTCAGCATTCCCGGAGACCTCGGCGTCTTCATCGACGAAGCGCAGGTCGACAACCTCGAGAAGCGCATGAACGAGCGCGGCTACCTCGAGGCCAGCGAGATGGCGGCGACGTTCAGTCTGTTGCGCTCGAACGACCTCGTCTGGGGTTTCGCGGTCAATCGATACCTGCTCGGCAAGGCGCCGGCGCCGTTCGACCTGTTGTACTGGAATGCCGATTCGACGCGCATGCCCGCCGCGATGCACGGGTTCTACCTTCGCAACATGTATCTGAAGAACCTGCTGCGGGTGCCGAACGGCATCAGCCTCAAGGGCACACCCATCGATCTCTCGAAGGTGAAGGTGCCCGCGTACTTCGTCTCGACCGCGGAGGATCACATCGCGCCGTGGCAGTCGACGTACCTTGGCAGTCAGGCGCTCGGCGGGCCGGTTCGCTTCGTGCTCGGCGGCTCGGGCCACATCGCCGGCATCGTGAACCCGCCCTCGGCGAACAAGTACGGCTTTCTCACCAACGACGAGCGCCCTGCGAAGCCCGAAGACTGGCAGCGCGGCGCCACGAAGAACGAGGGCTCGTGGTGGACCGACTGGCAGCGGTGGATTGGCCCACACGCGGGAGCGCACGGACCCGCGCGTCGGCCGGGAGAACGTGGGGCCGTGATGGGAGACGCACCAGGCACCTACGTGACCGCTCGCCTTTGAAATTCGCGAGCCCGGTGATTGATTGGAGCGATGACCCGCACCGAAGCCGTCGAAGCGCTCCTCTCGGGAGCCCGCACGCCGTCTGACCTTGCGCGTGAGCTGAACGTCGCGCCGAGCGAGGTGGCGGAGTGGTTGGTGGCGGCTGAACGTACACGGCGCGTGTCCCGTCGCCGCGTCGTGGGCGCCGCCGTGCTCGCCTCGTATCTGGTCTTCGGCCTCGTCGGCCGCGTCGCCTTCTCTCAAGGCACGTGCGCTCAGACGCTGCCCTCGCCGCTCGTCACCTTCTGTCCAGACGAACCGGCCATGGCGAGCGAGGTGAACGGCAACTTCGCGGGCGTGCTCACCCTCATGAACGCGCGCATCGGGCCCGGTGACGCAGGCGTCATCGCGGTGAACGCCGTCGAAGCGACGAGCCCGACCGGCACGCTGATGCTGCAGAGCTCGGGAGCCACCACGCGCGTCGGCGGCCCGCTCCAGCTCGTCACCAACACGACGGCGCCGTGCAACGCGACGACTGCCGGCTCCCTTCGCGCCCGCGGCTCGACGCTCGAGTTCTGTGTCGCCAACGTCTGGCGCCAGGTGCCGACCGGCAACCCCGTCAACCCGATGTCATGTCTGTCATTGCTGAACGCGACGCCAGGCCTGCCGAACGGTGTCTATTCATTGACCGCTGGCGGCTACACCTTCCAGGCCGAGTGCGACATGACCGGCGGCGGGTGGACGTTGATTCAAGCCCACACCACCGACCGCACGCTCGAGAGCCTCGGCGTCACCTCGAGCTCGGGCACCTACCTTCCAGCGGCGGCCGTGCGGCAGCTCGCCTCCATCTCGAGCCAGGTTCGTTTCTCAGACAGCGCCGGCTCGGCCACCAGCGTCGCGAACGACACGGCCATCACCCAGCTCCGCCAGCTGCTCACCCTGAACATCTCGGGCGCGACCGCCGGCGTGTGGAGCTTCACGGGCAACCTCACCAGCGCGAACTTCAGCGCGTCGTGCCCCACGCCCAACGTGTACCCCAACATCATCCACACCTGCGGCAACACCAACGGCGCCCACGTCCTCACCGACACGCACTCGCTTCGCAGCTCGGCGGCCGTGCGCGAAGTCTCGAACGTCTGGGTGAAGTGACGAACGACAGCATGAAGTCGTGTGAAGCCTGCACGCCGCGCTGGTGTCGGTGACGGGCGCCCGTTAGCAGGAGCGCCATGAAACGAGCTCTCCTCATCGTCGGCGCGGTCCTCGTCGTGCTCTTCGGCGTGTTCTTCGCCACCGTCGGCTCGGCGTTCGTCGGCCTCAAAGAGGCAGCCGATGGCCCGGTCGCTCCGGGCGTGCAGCTCGTGCGCGATGGCTACGTGAACGTCTTCTTCATCGACGTCGAAGGCGGCGTCGCGATGATCGACTGCGGCAACGACCCCGAGGCGAAGGCCGTGCTCGCGGCACTCAAGGCGCGCTCCCTCGACGCCAGCGCGGTGAAGGCCATCTTCCTCACGCACGGCCACCCCGACCACACGGCCGGCTGCAGCAGGTTCACGGCGCCCGTGTACGCGTTCGAAGGCGACAAGGGCATCGCCGAGGGAACCGTGCCGGCGAACGGCCCGCTGCCGAAGATGATGGGCGTGCAGAAGGGCAAGACGACGAAGGTGACGAACCTGCTCGTCGAGGGCGCGACCGTGACGGTGGGCAACGAAGCCATCACCGCGTGGAACATTCCCGGTCACACGCAGGGCAGCGCGGCCTACCTCGCGCGCGGCGTGCTCTTCTTCGGAGACTCGGCCGCAGGCCAGAGCGACGGCAAGCTTCGCCCGGCTCCGTGGGTGTTCAGCGACGACCTCGACCAGTGCAAGGCCTCGCTGACGAGCCTCGCAGCGAAGGTGCCGGCGGGGGTGACGCGGCTCGCCTTCGCGCACAGCGGGTTCCTCGAGGGCGCCGACGCGCTCTCGTCATTCGGGAAGTGACGATTCAGGCCACCTTCTTCTGCGCGTGGGCCTTGAGGTACGCGCCGAGCGCCATGTCGGTGCCCTTGATGTGCTTCACGAGCCAGTCGCGGAGGAACGCGAGCGTCTCCATGCCCAGCACGGCGTGTTTGCCGGCTTTGTACGAGGCGTGAATCTCGAGCACCTTCTTCACGAGCGCCTGATGCTCGGCGACGTGTGACGACGCCTGCGGGTACGCGGTGCGCTTCATCTCGCTCTCTTCGTGGCCGAAGTGCGCGCCCGTGTACGCGATGAGGCCGTCGAGCACCTTGCCCAGCACTTCTTTGCCGTGGTTCGCGCGAATCGCGTCATGCAGCTCGTTGACCATCTTGATGAGCTGTTTGTGCTCGTTGTCGATTTGCATCACTCCAACCGAAAGCTTGTCGTCCCATTCCATCAGCGGCATTGGTCGTTCCCTTTCTTTCCTTCAGGTGCACTGCGGTGAAGCGGTGAGTTCCTTGGCGATGCCATCGACGCTCTCGGCGGCTTCGTCGACGTAGCGGCAGGCGGCGGTGGTGACCTCGGCCTGCTCCTTCAGGTTCGTCATGAAGGTGTGGGTCGCGGTGGTGATGGTCTGCAGCGCGGTGTCGAGCGATTGGCTGCGGCTGCTCGTCTCGGAGGCGGCCCCCGCGATGGCCGTCATCGCCTCGCGAATCTCGAGCGTGGCGTCGTGGGTCTGCTTCGCGAGGTCTTTCACCGAGCTCGCGACGACTGCGAAGCCGCGACCCTGCTCGCCGGCGCGCGCGGCCTCCATGGTGGCGTTGAAGGCGAGCAGCCGGGTCTGCAGCGCGACCTGCTCGATGTGCGTGAGCACCAGCGTCACCTTGTCGGCGACGACGAGGAGCTTCTTCATGCGCTCCTGCAGCTCGCCCGACACGTTCCGCGCCCGGGAGACCTCGCCCTCGTACCCCTCGAGCTCCTTCGAGGTGCGCGACAACGACTCGGCGACACCGGCCATCATTCCCGAGACCATGCGCACCGACATCGAGACGTCACCGGCGCGCTCGCCGAGCGCTCCGTCGTGGGTCGTCAAACTGCTGACATCAGCTGGTGCGGTCATGCTGCCGCTGCACAGAGCAAGCAGCGGGCCCTGTGCCTCGAAGTGCGTGATCGCTGCGGCTCTCGCGAACCCGTGGATCAGTCGTCGGGTGATTCATGGCCCGGTGGATTGCCAGTGACCCGCGGCGCGGCTTGATGCAGCTCATGCGCTTCGAGGCTCGACCGGTTAGACCCGCGGCATGCTCGAGGTCCTCAAGTGGGTGCTGGCGGCGTTCATGACGTTCGCGGGCGTGATGCACTTCGTCTCGCCAAAGGGCTTCGAGCGCATCGTGCCCAGGCAGCTGCCGTCTCCGCGCGGCGTCGTCTACGTCAGCGGCCTGTTCGAGATTCTCGGAGGCGTGGGCCTGTTGCTCCCGTTCTCGCAGCACGTCGCCGCGTGGGGCCTCGTCGCGCTCTTCATCGCGGTCTTTCCCGCGAACGTGAACATGGCGGTGAACGACATTCCCCTCGGCAAGACGAAGCTGCCGCGGTGGGCGCACTGGGTGCGGTTGCCGTTGCAGGGCGTGCTCATCGCCTGGGCGTGGGCGTACACCTGATCAACAACAGCCGTGCTGATCAGTCGCGAGCACGATGGTGCGTCACGACGGGAGACGCGAATGCGGCGACCTCGAGGTTCATGAGCCCGACGCTGCCAATGCGAGAACGTGGCTCAGTCGCGACTCACGAGCCCGACGTTGCGGTTGCGACCGGCGAACGCAGCACCAATCAGATGCTGTTGAGCACCGCGAGCAGCCCGCGCTTCACGAGCCCGTTGTCGACAAGCCCACCGAGCGGGAACGCCTGCCTCGCCCACTTCGACCACGACCAGTCGTCTCGCTGGCTGACGATGCGGCCGTCTCGCACCTCCATGGTGCTGACCGACTCGTTGTGCACCTTGCGGCCGAACAACGTGTAGTCGGCCTGCCAGGCGACCTTCACCTGGTTGCCATCGCTCTCGAGCACCTGCGACTTGAGCGACAGGTTCTTCCCGGTCTTCAGCAACGAGCTCCACATGTGCGCGATGTCGCCCTGCCCCCGCAGCGAATAGATGGGGTCGTCGAAGCGTGCGTTGGGCGCGTACTGAGCGCCCATCGTCTTCGCGTCGCCGCGCGCGAACGCCTCGAAGTACGTGGTGGCGACCTCTCGAGGAGACGGCGCGTTCACGGTGGCGGGCCCCGCGCGAGTCACCGGCTTCCATCCAGCAGGAGCCGTCGCGGGCTCGGCGGTGGCGGCCGTTGGAGCGGAAGCAGTCGGCGTCGTGGGAGCAGCAGGAGCAGCGGCGCGGCTGGCGGGGATGCGCATCGTCATGAGGGTACCCGAGGAAGAGGACGGCCGGGTGGTTAGCGGCAGCGGCGCACGGGTGACTTTCCCCACACGCCACAACGACTGGCAGCGCGCGCCACCGACGGCGCTCGGAAACACGGCGTTTCTGAGCGAGGTTCGACGGCCATGACGATTCGCTCGCAGGCCGTCGGGCCGCTGCTGCAGGCGGTGAAGGCGTCGGGCGCCGACGAGGTCGCGTTCGCGCGGCGCTTCGGGCTTCCTGCGTCGGCAGCCACGGCCGTGCAGGTCGAGCTCGAGCTGGCGACGTTGCGCACGCTGTTCGTCGAAGCCGCGGCGGTCTGTCGAGCCGAGGACTTCGGCGTGCAGCTCGCGCTGAACCTGCCCCGCGGCCGGTATGGCCTCGTCGAGTACGGCACCTTCAGCGCTCCGACGCTCGGCGCCGCGGTGAAGCGGCTGGTGCGGTTGAGCGCGCTGGTGAACCCGGGCGCGCGCTACGAGCTCGACGAGCTCCGGGCCTCGTGGCGGCTCACCCAGCGCTTTCCGCCATGGCGTGACGGGCTCGGGCGGCACGGCAACGAGTTCAACGTGGTCGCCATCGTGCAGATGGGCCGCGCGGTGCTGCGGGAGCGTTGGGCTCCGTCGAGGGCGTGGTTCTCGAACGCGAAGCCGGCCGACACGAGCGCGCTCGAGCGGGTGCTGGGCACGAGCCAGCTGCGCTTCGACGCCGACGGAAATGGCATCGAGCTGCCCGCGTCGTTGCTCGCCCGCGAGGTGCCCACCGCCGACGCCGCGCTGCTCGCGCTGATGGACAAGTACGCCGAGCAGGAGCTGGCCGCCCTGCCCCGTGGTGACGACATCGTCAGTCGCACCGCCCACGCGCTGCGCGATGAGCTGCACGCTGGTGCGCCGCGCATCTCGACGACTGCCTCGCGCCTCAAGCTCAGCTCGAGAACGCTCCAGCGGCGGCTCGGGCAGGCCGGCACGTCGTTCGCCGAGGTGCTCGAGTCGGTGCGGCATCAGGTGGCGCTCCACTACGTGAACGAGACGAACGCGCCGCTCGCCGAGGTCGCCTTCACGCTCGGCTACGCCGACATGCCGTCGTTCCTGCGCGCCTTCAAACGGTGGACCGGGAAGCGCCCGAGCGAACTCCGCGGGTCGTCATTATCCCCGCGCGCATGACGAACGAGCTGACGGGCAAGACCGTGGTGGTGCTCGGCGCGACCGGGAACGTGGGCGCAGGCGCCGTCGAAGGCGCACTCGAACGTGGCGCCCGCGTCATCGTCTCGAGTCGAAGCGCCGATGGCGTGGCCTCTCTCCGCAAGACCTGGGCGGGACGAAGCGTCGAAGTGCTCGAAGGCGACCTCGCCGCGCAGCTCACCGAGGTCGACCACGTGGTGGCCAGCATGGGCGCGTGGTGGACGAGGCCGGGCCGCTTCGAAGACCAGCCCGCCGCCTCCTGGCCCGAGGTGCGCGGCATGCTGCTCGACAGCCACGTGAACGCGGCGACGACGCTCCTGCCGAAGGTTCGCGAGAGCGGCTCCTACACGCTCATCACCGGCGCAGGCGCCATCAAGCCCATGGCGACGGCCCACCTGCTCACCATCGCCCTCGGAGGAACGCTCGCGCTCTCACGCGTGCTGCGCTTCGAGCATCGAACGTCGGGCTGCCGGGTGAACGAGGTGCGCATCTCGTCGCGCATCGAGAAAGTGCCCCGGCCCGGCGTGGTGCCCTCGGCCGACTTCGGCCGCGCGCTGACGAAGCTGCTCGAGGCCGACGTGCGCAGCGCCATCGTGCCCTTCACGCGGCCAGAGACGTTCGACCCGGCCGTGCAGCTGCCAGACGGCCAGCCCTGACAGAAGCTGTCGCTGCCCCGTTGCTTGAGGCACGCTCCGCACGTGCCCCGCAACGTCGTCTTCGCCGCGCCGTTTCCGACGTACGACGTGATGCGCTTCGTGAAGGCCCTCTCGCGGCTCGACGACGTTCGGCTCCTCGGCGTCTTCGGCCGCATCACCGATGAGGTGCGCACGTTCTGTGACGACGTGGCGCTGGTCGACGACGGTACGAGCGTCGACGACCTCACCGAAGCGGTGAAGCTGCTCTCGCGCAAACACGGCCGCGTGCACCGGCTCGTCGGCATCAACGAAGTGCTGATGGTGCAGCTCGCGCAGGTTCGCGAGCGCTTCGACATCGCCGGCACGCCGGTGAAGACGGCCACGCTCTTTCGAGAGAAGGCGTTGATGAAGGAGGCGCTGCGCGCAGCCGGGCTGCCCGTCGCGAAGCACGCGCTCGTCATCACCGTGAAGCAGGCGCTGCAGTTCGGCGAGCGCGTCGGGTTCCCCCTCGTGGTGAAGCCGCCAGCCGGAGTCGGCGCGAAGTCGACCTACCGCGCGGCCACCGCCGACGAGCTCGTGCAGGTGCTCGGCCGCATGGCGCCGCACCCGGAGCGTCCCGTGCTCGTCGAAGAGATGCTGCAGGGCACCGAGCACAGCTTCGAGACCATCACCGTGAAGGGCACGCCGCGCGCGTTCTCGTTCTCGGACTACCTGCCGGGCTGTCTCGAGGTGCTCGAGCACCCGTGGATGCAGTGGGTCTGCCGCCTGCCGCGCGAGGTGAACCGGCCGACCTACGAACGCGCGAAGGTCGCCGGCATCGCCGCGATTCGCGCGCTGGGCCTCGACGACGGCATGACGCACCTGGAGTGGTTCGCGCGGCCCGACGGCTCCATCGCCATCGGAGAGATTGCCCAGCGCCCGCCCGGCCCCCAGCTCTGCCAGATGACGGGCCTGGTGAACGACGTCGACGTCTACCGGGCGTGGGCGCGCGCCGTCGTCGATGGCGCCTTCGACGCGCCGTGGAATCGTCGCTTCGCGGCTGCGACGGCGTGGCTTCGCGGCGTGGGTCGTGGGCGCGTCACCGGCACACGCGGCGTCGAGCAGGCGCATCAACTGCTCGCGCCCCACCTCATCGAGGCGCGCCTGCCGGCCATCGGCGCCAGGAAGAACGACGGCTACGAAGGCGACGGCTACCTCGTGCTGCGCCACGAGCGCACCGACGCCGTCACCGCCCTCATTCGCAGCGCCATCGAGACGCTGAAGGTCGAATACGCGTGACGCTCAGTGAATGACGCGCGCGGCGACACGCCACGTCGTCGATGGAGCGCAGCGCTCCTGCCACGTCACCACCAGCGCGTCTTCGATGAAGCCCAGTCGTGGCCACGCCGCTTCACACGAGACGTCGAGGTCGAAGCGGTTGTCACCAGGCGCGAGCGGCACGGCGCGCGGGGGGCCCTCCATCGGGTTCATGAGGGTGTTGGTGAGCGAGTCGGCGTACAGCCGCAGGTCGCCGTTCTGCGCGACGGCCACGACGTGAATGGTGCCGCGCTGGAGCACGTCGATGCCCGTCGCGGGGCCGAGTGAGTTGACGGCCCGAATGCCGCCGGTGCGCTCGAACACGGCGAGGTGCGGAGCGACGGTGCGGGCCGCGAGGGTGGCCCAGGTCGACACGTTGGTGTCTTCGGCGGGGCGGAAGGCGAGCAGCCCCTGCGCCGCGGGGGTGCCCGGGCCCACGACCCACGTGCCGGTGCCCGGGTCTCGCTGGAACATCGAGAAGGCTCCGTTGCGATGCACGGTGACGAGCGCGTTGCGTGCGCTGTAGCGGGTCTCTCCGCCCGCCACCGCGCCACCGTCAGCCGGGAGCGTGGTGACGAGCTCCGGCGAAGAGAAGGTGGCCGTGGCAGGGTCGAACACGTCGCTCACGACCCCGCCGTCGATGACGAGCACCCGACGCACCTGGTTGCCGGCGTTGAAGAGCTCTCCGTCGAAGGCGAGCGTCGACCAGGCTCCGGCCGGCGAGCGGCGCGCGTAGACGAACCCGCCGTCAGCTTCGTGCATCGCGACGAGCAGGTGCGTGCCTTGAGAGACCGCGCGCCCGTTCTGGGGCGCACCGTTCACCGAGGGCAGGCCGGCGACGGGAATGGGCGTCACGGGCAACACACAGTCGGGCGAGCACGGCCGTGGCGGCGAGAGCACGTCGAGGGTGAACGAGAGCAGGGTGGTGCTGTCGCGCGCGACGAGCGCGTAGGGCGTCGGTGGGCTCATGGGCGGGTTCGATGCCGCGAGCGTGTCGAAGGGCAGCACGCCAGCAGACACGACCACCGGCCGCGGGTCGTCGTAGCTCGCGCTCGAGACGAACGGCCCCTCCCACTGGGCGGCGGTCGAGTAGGCGGGCGACAGCGGCACGTTGGGCACGAAGTTCACCGGGCTCGCGAAGTCGCTGAGCTGCCCCGTCCACGCCGGGCAGACCTGCGGGTTGAGCGACGGGGTCACGAGCAGGCTCGAGAAGGCGATGAGCGCGTTGCCGGCGCGCTCGACCGTCTGCACCTGGCAGGTCGGCCCCGAGAGCGTGACGGGCTCGGAGGTGCGCAGCAGCAGCCCCCAGGGTGACGTACGCGCCGTCGCGAACGTCGGCCGGGAGAGCACCACCGACGGGTTCTCGTCGTCGCGCAGCACGAACGCCGCGGTCGCCGTCAGCA
This sequence comes from Archangiaceae bacterium, assembly GCA_016879935.1. Lineage (GTDB taxonomy): Bacteria > Myxococcota > Myxococcia > Myxococcales > Myxococcaceae > Xiheimicrobium. The sequence goes on from JAACJQ010000342.1 coordinate 10,099, forward strand.
CCGGAGGGTTCAGGGGCGGCGCTCCGGTCGCGGTCACCTGGCACGACGCGATGACGTCGGGGCCCACCACGCGCGGCACCACGAACTCGAACACGCCGCCGTCGGTCACCTGGCTCGTGGTGGTGAGGTTGGTGCACTGCCAGCTCAGCGAGTAGCTCGGCGACGCGAGGTTCGTGGTGATGGTCGGCACGATGCGCGAGGGAGGGTTGGTGCCGGTGAAGAGAATCGGGGTCGCGCCCTCGACGGCGGCAGTCAGCGTCCAGTTCGTTCCGGCGCCGGGCCGCGCGACGTAGGTCTGACGCGCAGGAGCCGACGTCGCGCCCAGCACGTTGGTGACGGTGAGTTCCACACCGACGAGCGCGGGCGCGTCACCCATCATCAAGGGCGGAAACGTCAACAGCGCGCGCCCACCATCGGCGACGAGCGTGGCGCCCGCGACCGCTGGCACCTGCGCCCACGAATGACCGGTGAGCAGCAGGCCGCCGTCGTCGAACGACGTCGAGACGAGCTCGATGGTGTCGCTGCCGAAATAGGTGCCACCGTCGGGGCCGAAGCGCGCCGTGGGAACCCGGCTCACCGCGACTCGCGCGATGGCGGAGTTGGTGCTGCTGACGCCGAAGCGGTCGGTGACGACCAGCGAGAACTCGACGACGTTGCCCAGGGCTCCGGCGGTGAAGCGGGCGCTGTGCGCGGTGACCGTGCCGTTGGGCGTCGGCATGATCGACGCGTTCGGCGCGAGCGCTGTCCACGTATAGGTGAGGGGCTGCGCGCCGGTGCTCGCCGTGCCGTCGAGCGTCACCATCGCGCCAGGAGCGACGAGCTGCGGCGCTCCCACGATGGCCACCGGTGTCACGCCCGCGTCCGCACTCCCGCCTGCGGAGCCACCCGCTGCGGAGCCACCCGCTGCGGAGCCACCCGCTGCGGGTCCACCAGCTGCGGATCCACCCGCCGCAGATCCACCAGCTGCGGATCCACCCGCCGCGGAGCCACCAGCCGCGGAGCCACCAGCTGCGGAGCCACCAGCCGCGGAGCCACCAGCCGCGGAGCCACCCGCTGCGGAACCACCAGCCGCGGAGCCACCAGCTGCGGAGCCACCGCCTGCGGAGCCACCACCCGCACCAGCATCAGGAGGAATCAACGGCCCAACCGCTCCACTGCCGGGCGACAGAAAGAACGGTCCGACGGTGGTGGCTGGCGCCTCGACGACGACGTTGCCGACGGCGAGTGGCACGAAGCCAACCTTGTCGAGCGCCAGCAAGGTGAACCCGATGGGCTGAGCGGTGAACGTGAAGACACCGTCGGTGCCAGTCGTGGTCGAGACCTCGCTCGTTCCCCGCAGCACCCGCACCCTCACCTGCTCGAGCGGAGCGCCCTCGACCGACCGAACCTGACCCGTGAGGGTGGCCGTGGTCGCTCCGGGCGGTGCGCGCCGCAGCGAGAGTGGACTCAGCCGATGCTCGGTGCCGCTCCCCACCGCGAGGGTGACGGTCGCGCTCTCGTAGCCCGTCGTCGTCGCCGCGATGGAGACCTCGCCTTCGGGCAGCCCTTCGAGGAGGAACGCGCCGTCGTCGCCCGAGAACGTCAACGGACCCAGCTGCTGCGCGAACACGCTGATGCCTGCGTGCCCGGTCACCGTCGAGACGTCGCCTCGTCGCACGGTGCCCACCACGGTGCTGGTGCTGCCGAGCACGAGCTGGCCCAGGTTCACCTCTTTGCCGAACCCTGCGCGCACCACCTCGAGCGACAACAGCCGCGCCCGCTTCGCGCCCGGAGTGCCATCACCGTCGAACTCGACCAGCACCTGGCCCGTCGACACCATCAGCCCCGAGAGCGACACGTTGCCGTCGGCGTCGGCGACGGCTTCGAGCGTCGAGCCGAGCAACCGCATGCGCGCTCCTGCCGCAGGCGTGAGCGCCGACCGGCCCGGCCGGCTGGCGACCACGGTCGCGCGCAGCGTGCCCGGCCCCAGCACGGGCTTCTGCGGCAACGAGACGTCGAGACACCCCGCCAGCGCCGAGGTGAGAACGAACCAGCTGACGCGCATCGCAACCCCCAGGTGAAGCCCCCGTTCTTCCACGAAAGCAGCTCGCGTTGATCACGATCACGAGCATCTGATCAGCGACCCGACTACTTGTTGAACGTGTATAACCTTTGTATAAGGACCCTCGTCATGAACCTGCGTGCCCTCCTTCTTCCCCTGCTCGTGCTGGCCGGCTGCGGCACCAAGCCCACCGACCTCGCGGCCAACGTCATCGGGCGCTGCGAGTACACGGGGCCGCAGAGCAAGCTGGCCGAGTGCAAGGACTACCTCGGCGCGTGGACGGCTGCGGCCGCCGAGAAAGACTGCGCCGACGTGAAGGGCACCTACCTGGGCGGCGCGGTGTGTACACCGGCCGTGTCGCTCGGCTTCTGCATTCTCGCCGCGAAGCCCGAGCAGAACCGCACGTACATCGCGAGCGACAACACGGCGAAGTGCGCCGGCGCGCGCACCGGCTGCGAGGTCTTCGGTGGCGGCGTGTGGTCGCCCTCGTCGCTCTGCGGCGGCGTGCCCGACGAGCTGGTCGTCACCGAGAACGCGTGGGTGCAGCCGACGAAGAAGTGCTTCACGCCCGCCGCTGGCGAAGCGCCGGGCAAGGGCCCCAACGGCCAGGTCTGCGTGTGGGAGGCCATTCACGGCTCGACCGAAGAGGGCCGCTCGTTCCGCAAGGACGCCGACTGCAACAAGTCGCGCAGCGGCCGGCCGTACTACCCGAAGGACCCCGGCCCTCGCGTGAACGACGTCGACCCGCGCCGCAACGACCCCGCCTATCTCGCCGAAGAGGCCTGGGTGCGCTCGCAGATCAACTCCAGCTCGTGCGTCTGCTGCCACGCCTCGGCCGCGCCCGCCGGAGCCTCCATCTTCGACATCGACCGTGAAGGCAGCCTCGCCAACCAGTTCACCGACCGCGGCATCGCGCACGGCTCGGGCGACGTCGTCTCGATTCCCCTCGGCGCGTTCCCGCCCGAGATGAACAACGGCTTCAGCAAGTCCGACTGGAGCCGCATGAACGACTCCATCTTCCTCACCACCGACCCGGCCCGCATGAAGCGCTTCTGGCAGAAAGAGATGGAGCACCGCGGCCTGACGGCGGCCAGCTTCGTCGGCGTGGAAGACGGCTTCGGCCCACTCTCGGAGCAGCTCTACTACCAGCCCAAGGCGTGCACCGGCTCCGAAGGCATCGCGGCTGACGGCACCATCACCTGGGGCAAGGGCAAGGCCCGCTACGTCTACGTGATGGAGGCCGACGCCAAGGCTCCGACGGTGTGGCCGAACCTCGACCTGCCCGCGAAGACGCTCTGGCGCCTCGACGTGCCCGCGACCGGTACGCCGCTGCCTTCGGGCTCGGTGAAGTACGGCGTGGTGCCCGAGGGCCTCAGCCAGCACTTCCCCGCGTCGGGCTCGCCAGCGGCGCTCGTGTCGGGCCGCCAGTACTTCCTCTACGTGTCGGCTGATCAGCTCATGCCCATCACGCGCTGCCTCATCACCGCGCCCTGAGCGGCTCTCAGTTTTCCATCGCGTCTCCCTGAGGAACCGGCACAGGCTTCGTGCCGGGCCTCGTGAAACAGCCTGAAATCGCTCGCGGGCAGGGTTTGGCACGCGACCTGCGAGCGGCGCCCGGGCCTTTCACTGTCGTTGGGAGACACATGATCAAGACCATCTCGAGCGTTCTGCTCACCGCCACCGTCGCCGTCGCGATGTGGGCAGCTCCGGCCGAAGCGTGCGGCTGCTTCGCTCCGCCCGACCCGACCGTTCCCATCGTGCAGGCCGGCGAGCGCATTCTCTTCGCGACCAGCAATGGGCAGGTCACCGCGCACATTCAGATTCAGTACGCCGGTGACGCGAAGGACTTCGGGTGGCTCTTGCCCGTGCCCAGCGTTCCGACGCTCAAGCTCGGCACCGAAGAGCTCTTCACGCAGCTCACCGCCACCACGCAGCCGCGGTACTTCGTGCAGGTGAAGGCGACCGGCAACTGCAACGGTGGCCCGTTCTTCGGGTTCGCGGCGCCTTCGGCCGCTGGCCGCGCCGTCGATGACGCAGAGAACTCGGCTGGTGGGAGCTCGCCGCTCGTCATTCAGTCGTCCATCGGGCCCTACGACTACGCCGTGCTCAAGGCCGACAACAAAGACGCGATGCTGAAGTGGCTCGCCGACAACCGCTACTTCATTCCCACCGGCACCGAAGACGTCGTCGGCCCCTACATTCGCCCGGGCAGCTTCTTCCTCGCGCTCAAGCTGCAGTCGGGCAAGTCGGCCGGTGACATTCAGCCCGTGGTGCTGAACTACCCGAGCGACCTGCCGATGATTCCCATCATTCTCACCAGCGTCGCGGCGCAGCCGAACATGGGCATTCAGGTGTGGATGCTGGGCAACGGCCGCGCGATTCCCCGCAACTACCGCCACGTCGTCATCAACGACGCGCAGCTCGACTGGTTCAACAGCGCGCAGAACTACAACGACGTCGTCATCAAGGCCGTGAGCGAAGCGCCCGAGAAGCACGCCTTCGTCACCGAGTACGCGGGCTCCAGCGACGTGATGAAAGACGTGCTCGACGCCACCACCCGCTTCGGCACGCAGGAAGCGCTGGCCGCGAAGACCGCGCCTGCCGACTTCGTGCAGTACCTCTTCGACAATGGCTACGCGCCCGTCGCGGCGAACCAGTCGATGTTCGGCCGGCCCACCAACCAGACGCTCCCGCCCACGCTGAAGGCGCTCGTGCTCGGCGCGATTCCCTTCCCCACCTCGCTCAAGGGCATCACCACCGAAGACCAGTTCCTCGCGCGGCTCGGCTACTACCTGGGCGAGTACCGCACCAACAACCCGGCCCTGTTCGAGGGCTACCAGACGAACTTCAACCCGCAGGCGCTGTCGGGAGAGATCTTCGAGAAGGTCGTCAAACCCGCGCGCGAAGCCGGAGCGCTCTTCAAGCAGTACCCGACGCTCACGCGCCTCTACACGACGCTCTCGCCGCAGGACATGACGCGTGACCCGGTGTTCTCGTACAACGCCTCGCTGCCCGAGGTGTCGCGCGACCACAACGCGACGTACGAAGTGAACTGCGGTGTCTCTGGCAGCGCCTTCAGCTCGCCGGGCCGCCTCGTCACCGAGCAGGGGTGGACCATCAAGTACCCCGAAGGCCGTGGCGCCGCTCCCGAGCGCGCCCTCGCCACCGGCCCCGCGTCGCTGCGCATCGAGACGCTCGCCGAAGAAGGAGCGCCCATCGTCGACCTCGACAACTCGCTGCCCATTCGCAAGCTCGAGGGCTGTGGTGGCTGCTCGGCCGTCGACCCGCTCGGCCTCGGCCTGCTCGCGATGGTGGCGTTCCTGCGCCGTCGTCGCGCACACTGACGCGCATGCGTCTTCGACCAGCACTCCTGATGGCGGCTGCCTCACTGGCGGCCGCCTGCGGTCCGCCGAACCCAAAACCCGACGGCGGCACGCTGCCTGACGGAGGCGAGGTCGTCGCTCCCCTCGAGCTCGGCACCACCGACTCGATGGGCGGCTTCGTTCCGCTCGCGGGCGACGTGAACGCGACGCCCGGTGCGCAGGGCGGCTTTCACGTCAACGTGCTCTACAAGCTGCCCGAAGGTGGGCTCGGCACGGTGACCTTCGAGCACCGCGTGGTGCGCGCCGATGACGACAAGCTCGTCAGCCTCGGCTCACGGGAGTGGGACCTGGGCTTGTTCAAGGTGAACAGCTGGGCGAGCCCCAACCCCGTCAACGTCTTCATCTGCCCCACGCCGGTCGGCATCGACGTCATCGGCAAAGAGCTGCTGTTCACCGTGAAGGCCAAAGACAGCAACGGGCGAACGCTGGCATCTGGCAGTGCACGCGCGACGTTTCGCTGTGGCCCCAACGGCGGCGCCTTCTGCGACTCGATTTGCAAAGGCTGAACAGGCTATAGCCTGCCGCTCCCGCAGTTCTGGCATTCGCTGTGCTGAGGACCCCCGCAATGAACCGACTGATTGCCATTTTGGTGGCAGTGCTGCTCACCGCCTGCCCGACGCCGCCTCCCCCGAAGACGCTGGAGTGGCAGACGCTCGCCACGGGCCTCGACGAAGCGCTCATGGGCGTCGATGGCACCTCTGCCACCGATGTCTGGGCGGTCGGAGCTGATCAGGGCCTGGGCCCGCTCGTGCTGCACTTCGACGGCACTGCGTTCACGCGCGTTCCGACGCCGGGCCTCACGGGTCACCTGTGGTGGGTGCACGCGTTCGCGCCGGGCCACGCGATGATGTCGGGCGCCTCGAGCGTGGTGCTCGAATACAAAGACGGCGTGCTCACGCGTCACTCGACGCCGGGCCTCGCGCGGCAGACGGTGTTCGGCTTGTGGGGCAAGGCGCCGAACGACGTCTACGCCGTCGGCAGCAACACCTCGGGCCGCAGCGGCTTCATCTGGCACTTCGATGGCACTGCGTGGAGCTCCATTCCCCTGCCCGCCGACCTGCCGCGCCGCAACGGCGAGGTGCCGGGCCTCTTCAAGGTGTGGGGCAACGGCTCGGGTGACGTGTACTTCGTCGGCTCCGACGGGCTCGCGCTCGTGCGTGGCACCGACGGCACGCTGCGCCGCCTCGAGACCGGCAGCAGCGAGACGCTCTTCACGGTCGCGGGCAACTCGAAAGACGTCTTCGCCGTCGGTGGTGGCCGCATGGCGGCGCTGCTCGAGAAGAGCGCAGACGCCTTCACCGCGCCCACCGTCGAAGGCACCGGCGCGCTGCTGCAGGGCGTCGCCAGCAACGGCACCGTGACGTACGCGACCGGCGAAGGTGGCGTCGTCTTCGAGCGGAAGAACGGCACCTGGGCGAAGGTGACGACGGGCCAGGCACAAGACGTCGAGTCGCTGCACGCCGCGTGGGTCGACGCCGAAGGTGGCGTGTGGGCCGTCGGCGGCAGCGTCATCAGCGACCTGAAGAAGGGCGCGCTCGTGCACCTCGGAGCGCCCGGCCGCCCGACGTACGTGCAGCCCGAGAAGCCGACGCCGCCCGCCGTCGTCTGCCCCGACAAGGACATCGACCCGGCCCCGACGGCCTCGGTCGCGCGCCGCTGGAACGAGCAGCTGATGTCGGCCATTCGCCGCGACCTGCCGCGCCCGACGGTGCACGCGCGCAACCTCTTCCACGTCAGCGCCGCCATGTGGGACGCGTGGGCCGCGTACAGCACCACCGCCAACGCCGTCTTCGTTCCCGGCCGCGTCACCGCGACCGACGTGGCCGCCGCGCGCAACGAGGCCGTCAGCTACGCCGCTTTCCGCGTGCTCGACCACCGCTACAAGAACGCCATCGGCGGCAAGGTGTCGCAGGCCTGCTTCCGCGCGCTCCTCACCAAGCAGGGCTACGACCCGAACGACGACGTCACCACCGGTGACTCGCCGCGCGCCGTCGGCAACCGCATCGGCAAGGCCATCATCGAGGCGCACGTCAACGACGGCTCCAACGAGGCGAACAACTACGCCGACACCACCATGTTCCGCGCGGTGAACATGCCGCTCGCCGTCGAGTCGGCGACGCGCAGCCCCGCCTCCGACATCGACCAGTGGCAGCCGCTCGACCTCGCCATCGCGGCGACGCAGAACGGCATTCCGCTGGCGGCCGGCATTCAGGGCTACATCGGCGCGCAGTGGCGTGACGTGAAGCCGTTCGCGATGGTTCGCGCGACGCCCACCTCGCTCTACGGAGACGTCAGCGCGCCCCCGCGCATCACGCCCACCACGATGGCGTGGGCCGTCGACATCATTCGCAAGTCGTCGAAGCTGACCGTCGACGCGACGGAGACGAAAGACATCTCGCCCGGCGCCTATGGCAACAACCCGCTCGGCAGCAACGCGGGCACCGGCCGCCCGATGAACCCCGTCACCGGCCAGCCGTATGCGCCGCAGGTGGTGCCGCTGGGTGACTTCGCGCGTGTGCTCGCCGAGTTCTGGGCCGACGGCCCGAAGTCAGAGACGCCGCCCGGCCACTGGAACGTGCTCGCGAACCAGGCGTCTGACCACCCGATGTTCACCCGCCAGTGGAAGGGCACCGGCCCCGCGCTCGACAAGCTGGAGTGGGACGTGCGCCTGTACCTCGCCCTCAACGGCGCGGTGCACGACGCCGCCATCGCCGCGTGGGAGGCCAAGCGCGCCTTCACCTGCAGCCGGCCCATCACCATCATCCGCTCCGCCGCTGCAAAGGGGCAGTCGTCGAACCCCGCGCTGCCCGCTTACAACGCCGATGGCCTGCCGCTCGAGCCCGGCCTCATCGAGCTCATCACCGCCGAGTCGACGCGGCCTGGAGAGCGCCACGCGCACCTCGCCGGCTTCGTCGGAGAGCTCGCCATCAAGGCCTGGCGCGGTGAGCCCGGCGACTTCAAGCACCAGCTCTCGGGCGTCGGCTGGGTGCGCGCCGCCGAGTGGGTGCCGTACCAGAAGCGCAACTTCGTCACGCCCGCGTTCCCCGGCTTCATCTCGGGCCACTCCACGTTCAGCCGCGCCGCCGCCGAGGTGCTGACGCTCGCGACGGGCTCCGAGATCGTTCCCGGCGGGCTCGGCGAAGCCGCCATCGCGAAGGACGTCTCCCTCACCTTCGAGCAGGGCCCGAGTGTCGCGCTCAAGCTGCAGTGGGCCAGCTGGTACGACGCGGCTGATCAGGCCGGCCAGTCACGCCTCTGGGGCGGCATTCACATCGAGCCCGACGACTTCGTGGGCCGCCGCGTGGGCTCCGACATCGGCAAGAAGGCCTTCGACAAGGCGCAGACCTTCTTCCCCTGAAGCGGTGAGGCTGTAACATTCCGGGCATGCGCGACACGCCCGGAATGGACCCGACTGGCCTGGACCAGCTCGTTCGACGCGCAGTCGACGCCGAGCTGAAGCGGCGCAACCGCAAGCTATTCTCGTTCGTGGCCGTGGGGCTCGCCGTGGTGGGCCTCGGCACGGCGTGGCGGTCGTTCGCCCAGGCCTCGTGCGCCCAGACGCTCCCCTCGCCCCTCGTCACCTTCTGTGCCGACGCGCCGGCCTTCGCGGCCGACGTGAATGGCAACTTCGGCGCGCTGGCGACCACCCTGCAGAACCGCACGGGCCCGCTGACCGCGGCTGGCAACGGCATCACCACGTCGGGCGTCAGCGTCACGGCAGCCGGGCGGCGGGGCTCCTTCGATGGCACCGAGCTCGTGATGGACACGGCGGCAAGGCGAGGCTCGGCGCCCGACGGCGGCACGCGGCGCGCGCTGGTGCACGACGCCAACGACACCCTCACCATCAACTACGCCGCCGACTACACGAACGGCGTCGCGCTGAACTCGCCCTTCACCGTCTACGGCTCGCAGACCGTCACCGGCACGCTGAGCCAGGGCTGCCCCACCACGTACCCGATTGGCGGCGGCGCGGTGACGATGGTCGACATGGGCGTGTACTGCATCACCCAGGCAGCGCCGGCGGGCATGGCGCGCAACGCGGTGAGCTGGGTCGAAGCGAACGAGTTCTGCGTCTCGCGTGGCCTGCGCATGTGCAACTTCGCCGAGGTGAGCGCGGCGGCGCGCCTGCGACGCATCACGCTCTACCCGTACGCTGGCGGAACCCGCGACACGTGGACGTGGGTGAGCCAGACGGCGACCGACAACAACAGCCCCGGCTTCGGCGGCTGCCATGTGAAGCTCAACGACGACCACCCCGCCTACCCGCTCGGCGAGATCAACTGCGCCGTCGACGGGTTCAGCCGCACGACAGCCATCGAAGGTTCCTGCTGCTTCTGAGGAGTTCACCATGTCTTCCATGCCTTCTTCGTCGCTCATCGCGCTGCTCCGGGGTGACGTCAGCGCCGACGCCCTCGCGGCGGAGCACGGCCTGTCGCGCTCCGAAGTCGAACGCCTCAAGCACGCGTACCTCGATGGCCTCGAAGCGGGCGCGAGGCGGCGCGGCGGGCGACTCCAGCGGCTCGGCACCATCGCCATCGTCTTCGCGGTCGGCCTCACGGCACGTCAGGCGCTCTCGGGCACCTGCGCGACGCCGGGGTTCTTCTCGGGTCTGGGCCTCAACTACTTCTGCGCCGACGAGCCCGCGATGGCGAGCGAAGTGAACGCGAACACGCAGCAGCTCGCGCGGTTGATGGAGGCGAAGGTCGGCGCGCTCGGCCCCGCCGATGGTGGCAACCCGAACGTCTCGTCCTCCTCGGTCTCGACGTCGACGCTGACGGCCACGCGCGCGAGCGTCTCGTTCTTCACGCCGCCCTACGCGAGCTGGACGGGCACTGGCGCCGACGTGGGTGCGGGCGGCGGCGCCATCGTCAACGACAACGTCGGCTACAAGGCGCTGATGCTGGTGGGCAACACCTCGGCGGGCGGCCCGCGTCGTCAGGTGAAGGTGTTCGACGACCTCACGGTCACGGGCCGGTTGACCGTCTCGGACAAGCAGTGCCACACCATCGCGAACACCTGCCAGACCTCGGGCTCCCTCGAGTACCTCGACCGCCAGTCGATGGTGTGCCCGACGGACGAGGTGTTGCAGGGTCTGGCCACGACGAACTGCGGGGGAGGCACCGTTCGTATCGCCATCACCTGCTGCAAGTTCTGAGTCGTCGCAACGAGCGAACGGCCCTCAGCGGTCGTTCCACCGCTGGGTGGCGACGTCGTAGGTCAGCTTGCGCGCTTCGTCGGGCTTCACCGAGCCACGCCACTGCGGCGAGAGGCTGCCGTTCCCCAGGCGCACCACCACCGTGTACACGCCCGAGGGCACGCGGCTGCTGAGCGGCGGCGCGTCTTCGAGGTTCTTTCCACCGCGCACCACCACCTTGGCACCCGAGTCATCGCCGATGAGCGAGATGCGAATGGTGCCCACGCCGTCGGCGATGGCTTCGTCGGGAGGCGGCTTGACGACCTCGACGGGCTTCACCACCTCGACCGGCTTCTCGACCTTCGGTTTCACGACGGTGGCGACGATGGGCTTCTTCGGCTCGACCTTCGTGGGCTGGGTGAGGTCGACGTCGGGCGGGTTCTCGACGACGGGAGGCGGCTTCACCACCACGGTGGGCGGCGGCTTTGGCTGCGTCCTGGGCGCCTCGACCTTCGGCGGCGTGACCTCGACGGTGGGCGTCTCGATGGTGATGTCGGGCTCGGGCGGTTTGCCGACGAGCAGCAGCGTGCCGAAGACGCCGATGATGACGGCGGCGGCGAAGGCGATGCCGAGGAAGAGCCGCTTCGACTGGGGCTGGGGCTTCGCCGCCGGCACGCGCTCGGTGTGGTGTTTGCCCGGGCTGGCCGAGGCGGGCGAGAGGCCGGTGGTCGACGCTCCCGAGAACGGCATCTGCGTGAGGTTCGACTTCACGTACACGTCAGACGGCGGCGCAGTGATGGCGGGGAACGCCGACGAGCGCGTGCCACCCGAGGCGGTGATTTCGCCATCGACGTCGACGTAGCCGAGCAGCGCCGACTGGCCGACGCGGAAGCCCGAGTCGAAGGCGGCCTTCTCGAGCGCCTCGCGCATCTCGCGCGCCGTCTGAAAGCGCTCCTCGGGCTTGAGCATGAGGGAGCGGCGCACCACCTCGTAGAACGGCTCCGACAGGCCGGGGAAGACGACGTCGAGGTCTTGCCACTGGCCGCGCACGAGCGCCGCGTGCCGCTCGCCGTGCGTCTTGTGGTCGTCGAACGGCGTCGACCCGGAGGCCAGCTTGTAGAGCGTGACGCCGAGCGAGAAGAGGTCGCTGCGGCCGTCGAGCCGTTTGCCCATGGCCTGCTCGGGCGAGAAGTAGCCGGCCTTGCCCTTGGTGACGCCGGGCATGGTGAGGTTGCGGTTGGTGGCGGCCTTGGCGATGCCGAAGTCGATGAGCTTGAGGCCGCCGGTCGCCGAGAGCAGCAGGTTGTGCGGAGACACGTCGCGGTGCACGAGCCCGACGGTGCCGCCTTCGGTCTTGAGCGCGTGCACGGCCTCGAGGGCGCTCGCCGTCCAGATGCCGATGGCGAAGAGGGCCTCGTCGGCGAAGCGCTCGGCGTTGTCGCGCAGGGTGCGGTTGATGGTGGCCAGCGTCTCGCCGGGCACGAGCTCCATGGCCATGTAGAGCAGGCCGTCGTCGCTCTCCCCGACGTCGTAGATCTGCGCGATGTTCGGGTGGCTCAGCGTGCAGGCGGTGCGTGCCTCGTCGAGGAACATCTCTCGAAAGTCCTGCGACTCCGAGTACTCGGGCCGAATCACCTTCACGGCGACGGGGCGGCTGATGCCCTTGGTGAGCTCCTGCTCGGCTCGATAGACCTCGGCCATGCCGCCCTGCGCGAGCAGGCGGCTGATGGTGTAGCGGCCGACTCTGGTGCCTGCTTCGAGTGCCACGGGAGCGCTGCGCCGTAGCATAGCCGCGCCGGGCGCCTCAGGAATCCGCGCCCGGATGATCGTCGCTGCTCCGCCGGGCAACCCACTGCCCATGCGACTGATGGCGATGATGCTGTGCCTGTCAGCGGGGTCTGCGCTCGCGTGGGGCCCGGTGGTGGAGGGCGGCGTGATGGTCGTCGGCGTGCCGCTCGTGCAGAAGCAGCGCGCCTTCAGCGGCTCGACGGTGAGTCTGGGCGTCGAGTTCGGAGACCGCTTCAACCACGAGCTCGCCGTCGAGTACCTGCGACTGGAGGGGCTCACCGATGGCCCGGCCGCAGCCCAGGCGCTGGCGGGCCGGTACACCTTCACGGTCGACTTCCTCGGCAAGCAGGGCTTCACGCCGACGGTGGGCGTCGGGCTCTCGGTGGGCCGGTTCTTCGCGCAGAGCCCGGGCGACAACGTGAGCGGCTGGGCCCTCGCAGCGCGGGCCGTCGCGGGAGTTCGGTACACCTTCGACTTCGGTCTGAGCGTGAAGGCGCTGGTGGCCGCGAACTTCTACGGGCTGCACGTGAGCGTGGCGCCGACGGTCGGCGTCGCGTGGCGGTTCTGACGGCTCCCGCTGCTGCTCAACCGCCGTGCGCGAGCGGCCTCAGGTCGCGGCCGAAGCGGACGAACATCTTCCGGGCTTCGACGGTCTCGACCTGGCCCTGGCCGAAGCGTGGGTGCGTGAGCCACTCACCGGCGGTGTAGCGCTCGGTCGCGACGTACCGGCGAATGGTGCCCTGTGCTCGAGGCCGAAGCTCGGCGTCCTGCCACGGCGCTGCCCACTGCGGCCGCATGCTGGCCACCACTCGCCGGAGCGTCGGGTCTTTCCGGTCCCACGCCTGGCGCGCGAACGAGCGCTCCTCTTCGCCGCTGAACTGGCCACCGTCATCGGCGACGAGTGGTTTGAGCCCGCCCGGCTGCTCGACGGCCCAGCGCACGACGGCGTCGAAGCCGCGAGGTGACTCGATGGCACCGAAGGCTCCGAAGACGCCGCGCTGTCGCTGGACACGCACGTGGTCGGCGAGCGCAACAGGACGGCCCTGCTCGAGCAGCCAGTCGCTGAAGACGGCGAGCGTCGATGGGTCGGGGTTCTCGAGGAAGGCCCGCTCGGCGTCGCTCTGGGGAGGTGCCGCGGCGGCGACTTCGCGTGAGACCAGGTCGAGCCACAACGCGGGCAGCACGCGGTTGCCGCCGAGGTGCAGCGCCCCATTGTTGAAGACCATGCCCGAGGCCAGCCCGAGGAACTCTGCGGCCTCACCACCGAGCCCGCTGTTTCGCTGGTGCTCGAGGTCGTCGAAGTCGGCGGTGAGCGCTCCTGAGTCCCACAGCTCGGTGAGTCGCGAGCCGACTGCCGTCGCCAGCTCGGAGTCGTCCTGCTCGATGCGACCGTAGCTGTCGTACCGCCCGGTCACCGGAGGCGTCAGCGGAAACCATCGCCCGCCCACCTCTTCGAGCAACAGCATCGAGCACGTCCTCACGCTGTCCCAATTCGCCCAGGTGGTCGGCAGCCCGCTCAAGGAACAACGAAGGTCGAACACGCCCATGTCAGCGAGACCCCGGTGCGATGAATCGAGTGCAGCAGCGCATCCACGGCGAAGAAAGGAGCAGGGCTCGTGGGGAGGCAGTCACCGAGCGGGCGCTTTGAAGCCTCGAGACTGGAAGGTCTGCGGAATCCGCCCCGGCCCGAGATGTCTCCGCGCATCGTGGTTGCATCGTCCCACGCCGATGCTGAACGCCGGTGCCGAACGCGGGCAACGAGCGGGTCTGGCTCGACGGGCCCGAGGCGAGGCGCATCTGAGGCGAACACGGCGTGCGGTCGGTCACTTCGGGCGTCACGGGTGAGTGCTCGAGGGCGGAGGGTGGGACCTCGTTCCGGGGCCTGTAAACAGGGTGACGGTTTCGCGGAAACAGGTTTACACCCTCTGGGAGAACGACCGGCCTCCTCCCGTCAGGTCAGCCGGCCCAGGTGCTCGACGATTCCTGCGCACACTTCGCGTCCTGAGGCTTCGGAGCGCCCGCTCCATCAACCGCTTCCTCAGAGCCGCTGTCGCGCTCGGGGTCGTCGGAGGCTCACGACCCTTCGGCGCCTCAACCCTGCTCACTTGCGCTGGCGCACGGCCTTCAACGCACTCGCGACGGAGCGAGCCTCGGTGCCCTGCGCGGTCTTCACGAGCGCCTCGAGCGCCGGAGCCGCGTCGACTGCAACTGGCCCAAGCTTGGTGAGGCTCTCGAGTGCGGTGGCCCGCAGGTCTTCATCGTCCGACTTCAGCAACGCCACCAGACCCGGCACTCCACGCTTCGCCGCCGCGCCCATCGTCTCGAGCCTGAAGCACGCCTCCTGGTGAAGGTTCGAGCCCACCGGTTCAGGCCGCTGCAGCGCCGCGCCCAACGCCGCAGCCGCATCGCCCGAAGTCGGATCGAGCACGGCCAGCGCCATCGCGGCCGAGGAGCGAACCTCACCATCGGCGTCCTGAAGCGCACCGCCGAGCGCCGTCACGGCCTTGCGCAGCTGGGCCGCCGGCAGCTCACGGGACAGGAGCCCGAGCGCACGCGCGACGCTCGAACGAACCTTCGCGTCGGCGTCCTTCACCACGAGCAGCTCGAGCTTCGGCAACGCGCTCCACGCGAGCTTCGCCTGCTCCTGCTGCCCGAACCCCGCCAGCGCGTGCGCTGCCATCGCGCGAAGCAATGGCCGTGGACTGTCGAGCGCAGCCGTCAGCGCGGGCACGGCACCAGCCCCGCTCGCCGAGAGGCGACGTGACGCCGCGTAACGCACCGAGGGCTCCGCGGCTTCGAGCTCTTTCAGGTCCACCGGCGCGGCCGCGAGCATCAGCGAGACCAGGAGCATCAGTTCACGCACACCGGCCGCATGCCGCAGCCCGCAGGCGCCGTCGTCGCCCACTTCGTCACGTTGCAGCTGCCCTGCATGGGAATCGCGGCGATGTCGGAGAACGAGTTGCTCGGCGAGAGGTCGGGGCCGGGCTCATCCGACGTCCACCCCGAGACGATGCCCGCGCCGATGAGGTGGCGGAAGGTGCTGTTCTTCACGAAGGCCTCGCT
>JAACJQ010000051.1 GCA_016879935.1 Archangiaceae bacterium
AAGAACAGGCTACCTAGCGGAGTGTGTCGGACGATTCTCCAGAGCGGCGCAACGCCGCTCCTGCGCACTGAAGCGCGAAGGCTGAAGTCTCGACACCTCGCTCACTGGCGTGTTGTGGGTTCGCTCGTTTCGGAAGTCTCCTGAAAAAAAGTGGGGTCAGCCGACCTGCGAGTCGGCGTCGATGAAGCCCTCGGTGGACAGTGACTCGAGGCGCGCGAAGTACGCGTCACGGGCCTGAGAATCGGAGTCGAACCAGGTGCGCTGCTGCCGAGGCTCCTGGTTGCGCGGGCCCCAGAGCACCCGCACGAGCTTGTCGTCGAGCGACACGCGATAGACGAGCTCCTTGTTGCCCTGGCGGCGAACGTAGGTGCGCGTCTCGGCGCGAATGAGCGCCCGGCCTTCCGGCGTGAGCCGTGCGGCTTCGTCGTGCAGCTGCCGGCGCTGGTGGAAGAGGCGCAGCGCGAGCAGGTGTTCACACGGCCCTTCACGCGTACCCGAGCGCTTGAAGTGCAGGCACGTGCAGCTCGCGCCACGCACGCGGCCTTCGGGGTCGAGCGTGAAGCCCGGCGTGAAGGTTCTGCGCGCTTCGAGGTCCTCCACTTCGCCCGACAGCTCGGTGCCTTCGCTGCCGAGGTCGTGCGTCTTGGTGAGCTTCACCGAGCCCGCGCCATCGAGCAGCCGGTGCGCGAGCTTCTCGCGTTCACCGCCGTAGCGAATGAGCGAGACGTCGATGGGCGTGTCGAGCAGCTGCCGGGGCCGATAGACGCCCTTCACGAGATCGAACAGCACGCGGCCTTTGAGACACTCGAGCTGCAACGCCGCGCGAACGTCTTTCGCCGGAGCGTTGAGCGCTTTGACGAGCTCGTCGAACGAAGTCGGTCCGCGCGTGAGCAGCGTGCCGTGGGCCTTCTCGGAGAGCGCCTCGGCGCTGGCCGGCGGCATGAGCGCGTCGAAGGCCGAGGCCGACGACCAGCCGGAGTCCGTCCACCCCGTGTACCCGACGGTGAGCGCGCCGCGATCGGCGCCGAAGTCGAGCGTCCAGAACACGGGCAGGCCGGCGCCGAGCAGGTGCACCTTGATGGCTTTGACGTGCGGGAGCGCGCGGCCGAGCGAGAGCAGCCGCTGCCGCCCGAAGATGCGCACCACGCGCGGCGTCTTCCCCGCGTAGGGAGCGCCGTGGCACTCGAGCACGATGTCGAACGGCTCGATGACGATGCGGGGCTGCGCGCCCGGAACGAGCTCGAAGCGGAGGCCACGCGGCGGCTTCTTCGCGGCGCGCGTGCGCAGAACGAAGAGCAGGTTGTAGAGGTCGATGGGCGCGAGCTCGGCGACGGCGCCGGGCAACGTCGCGGCCGACTGCACCTGCACGAAGTTGCGCAGCCACGCCCAGGGGATCTGCTTCGTCTGGGCGGCGGTGGCCTCTCCGCGGTTGGTGACCTCGAGCGAGACCGGCTGCCACGAGCGCATGCGCTCGAAGCGCGCCACGAAGGCCTCGTCGAGGTTCAGCGTCGCCGTGCCGTGGGCGGCCTCGCGGTTCTCGAAGACGGCCGAGGGCAGAGAGAGCCGCGCATAGCTCGACTCGTCACGCGAGAAGACCTCGAGCGAGAGCTCGTCGGGGCTGACGGTGACGACGGGCTCGAGCACGTGCTTCGGCTGCTCCTCGTTGCCCAGCTGCTGCTCGAGGAACTTCTTCTGCGCTTCCCAGATCTCCTTGGTCGCCTTCTTCCCCTGCTTCGTGAGGTAGGCGAGGTAGGTCGCGAGGTCCTTGCGCTTGTAGCGAAGGTCGCTGCCCAGCACGTCGAACGCCGTCATCAGCGCGTCGCGGAACAACGCAGGCGCCTTGACGGTGCCACGCAGCCCGACGGGACCACGCGAACCATCGACCCCGAGCGTCACCTCGGCGCGGTTGTCTTGAGCCTTCAAGCCGCTCGCAGCGGCGTACTGCACCTTCACGTCACGAACGGCGCTCATGAGCTGGCTCCTCGAAAGCACGAGAGGTCATTCGTCATCGTCGTAGTCCTCGTCGTCTTCTTCGTAGTCGTCGTCTTCGTCGTCATCTCCGCCACGCGAGGCCTTCACGGGCGCGGGCGGCATCATCGAGTCGGCGAGCGCCGGGTCGGAGGCCAGCTGGGTGAGCTGCTCGGGCGTGAACCACTTCGGCGCGTTCGTACGGCGCAGGTTGGTGCGCTGGGCACGACGGAGCGCGCGGAAGGCGGCCTCGCGCAGCTCGGGTGTTCCCCACGGAGCGTCGAGCCTGGCAGCCGCCTTCGGAGCCTCGGCAGCCTTCGGCGCTTCGACGGCCTTCGGCGGCTTCACACCTTTCGGCTTCACCTCTTCGTAGCCCTTGCCCGTCTTCTCCCGAATGAGCTTCTCCATCTCTTTCTGAGCGGCTTCGGCAGAGGCGAGCTTCTTCGGCTTCTTCTGACCGGCCGAGCCGATCTTTCCGAAGCGCACGGTGCAGGTCGTGTCGACGACCATCACCTCCCAGAACTTCGAGCTGCCATCTTCTTCGAACTCGAAGCGGCGGGCGCCGGGCATGGTGAGGTCGGGGCTGGGGCCTTCGTCTTCGTCCTCGTCACCGCCCTCGTCGTCTTCGTCGACTTCTTCCTCGTCCTCGTCGCCGCCGTCGTTGTCACCTTCATCATCGTCACCGTCACCACCACCGGCGCTGAACGCGAGCTTGGCGAGGAACGTGGCGACGTCTTCTCCACCCATGCGACCGAGCGCCATCAGCGCGGCGCGCTGCGACGCTTCGTTGGTACCGGTCTCGGCCTGGGCCATCAGCGCGGAGGGGTCTCGTGCGCCGATGAGCTTCGGCAACATCACCGCGCGGCCCGCTTCGGTCGCGAGCTTCAGCGCGTCACCCTTGATGGCGTCGAAGGTGAGCGAGTCGAGCGGTTTGGTGCTCTCCATCAGCGAGAGCGCCTGCTGCGGAGCGTGCGTCACGAGCCCCGACATCGCGGCTCGGCGAACGGTCGCGTCGATGTCGCCGGCAGCCTTCGCGAGCACCGGAGCGGCACCGACTCCAGCGCGTTGCAGAATGCGCGCAGCTTCGGCGCGAACACTCGCAGGCGCGGGAGAGTTGCCCGTGAGTGACTTCGCGGCGAGCTCTTCGACCTGCCTCGCCTCGTGCAACGTCGCGGCCCAGAGCAGTCTCAGGAACGCGCTCTCTTCGGCGACCTTGTCAGTGCCGACGCTGCGAGCCCACCGTTGCGCCGTCGACGTCGCGGCCGCCACGAGTGCTTGCACGCGCTGACTCAACTCACCGGCCGGCAGCTTCGCGCCCGAGAGCGCGTTTCGCGCCATCAGCCAGGCCATGTCTTCGCGCACGTTCGGGAAGTCACTGGCCGTGAGCTTGACGAGCGGCTCCGTCGGGAGCGAGTCGCGGCGGCCGAGGCCGAACTTCACCTTCGAGCGCAGGTGCGGCTGCAGGCGCGGGTTCGCCAGGCGCTCGAGCAGCGGGCCGGGCTCGGCTTCCGCGAGCAGGTACGCGAGCGCAGGCCCCGAGATGTTCGCGAGCTCGCTCGACGCCGCGCTGAGCGCCACGCGGAGTGGATCGTTCGGGAAGATGGCTTCGAGCGCCTGCAGCGCCGTCTCTGCCAGCTGGTACACGCGCAGCCGACGGCTGAGCACCTGCTCGCTCGACTGATCGCCCAGCACACCGAGTGACCGAATCGCCTCTTTGCGAACTTCGAAGTCGTAGTCGCCGTCGTCGCCAGCGATCTGCTGCAGCTTGCCGAGCGCGCGATCGTCCCCAATCCACCGGAGGCC
>JAACJQ010000052.1 GCA_016879935.1 Archangiaceae bacterium
CGGCCGGGCTCTCGTTCTCGAAGACGCTGTCGACGGCGATGGACGAGTTGGTGCGGGTGACAGCGACGCTCGGCGGGCGCGGGGCGGCGGGAGACGTGCTCGGCATGCTCGGGCACTCCGCCGACTTCATGGAGCTCGCCTCGACGGTCGTGATCGGCTGGGCGTGGCTCGAGCTGGCGGTGCGCGCGGGCGGAAGGGCAGACGACTTCTCGAGCGGGCTCGTGCAGGCGGCGAAGTACTGGCTGCTCACCGAAGTGCCGCGCACGACCCACCTCGCGCACCTGTGTGAGAGCAACGAGTCGAGCTTCATCGAGCTGAAAGACACGCAGCTCGACGGCTGAAGGAAACTCCCGATGCGAATCGTCCTGTTGAGTCTGTTGGCGAGCGTGAGTGGCTGTTTCTGCGTCGACACCTGCCCGAGAGCGAACAACTTCGAGCAGGTGAGCCTCGTGAGCGAGCCAGCCGCCGATGCGGGTGTGCTGTCGCTCTCGTTCACGCGCAGCGCGGTGAACCTGCCCGACCCGTACTTCGCCGCCGCCTCACCGGGCGCGCTGAACGGCCTCGAGCAACCCGATGCGGGCTGGGTGGTTCCAACCAGCGTCGGCTTCTCGACACCCGATCGGCTCGACGTCGCCCTGCCCCGGCCCGTTGGCGACGTCGTGAAGTTCCGGCTCGGGTTCCCCGATCGGCGAAAGTTCATTCAGTGCTCGCACCCGGGTTCTGACGACTTCTTCCTGCTCGAGGTTGGCTTCGATCGCGCCGCATCGCCCACGTTCAAGTGGAGTCAGAGCGTCGACATCGGGCCGATCTGACCACGAGGTGCCGGGCCCACGCGGACGGGCTCCTGACAAGGTGTTGCTCCACGTCCACGTGGCGCGAGGCTGCGCCTCCACGAAGCGGCGTTGGCACGAATCGCGCTGGCAGAACTCGGCCCCGCACTCACGCGCGGTCACACACCCACAGGGAGCACCTCATGAAACGTCTCGCACTCCTCGTCGTCGTCGCCTCGTTCACTGCGTTCGCCGGAGCACCGACTCAGCCGCCGACCACCACCACGGCGCCCGTCGCGAAGAAGAAGTCCATCTCGACGGCCGAGGTCGCGAAGACGCTGGGCACCTCCACCTGGTTCGGCAGCGGTTCTCTCGGCACGCGCGGAACCGGCAGCGGGACGATGAAGTCGTCGACGCCGACGCCGACGAAGTAACCGTCAGAAGATCACTTCAGCCCAGGGCACCGTCCACACGGCCGGGTGTGCCAGACGGTGCCCGGTGAAGCCGTCGTCTCCGTACGCAGTGCCGTGATCGGACCCGAGCAGGCCGAGCGTCTTGCCTCGTTTCGAGAACGCGTCGAACAGTGGAGGCAGTTGCGAGTCGACGTAGCGCAGTGCCGCGGCGTGGCTCGCCTTCGAGTCCTCCGTCGCGCCGGGCAGGTAGTGCTTGTTCGGCTGATGCAGGGCAGAGACGTTGATGAAGAGAAAGACGCGCTCCTTCACTGCTGCGAGGCGTTCACACGCGAGCCGCACCTGATGCTCGGTGGAGCGTGGGTCGGTCACGCCGGTCTGCACACTCCAGTGCGCTTCGTCGAAGTACCCGGGCAACACGCGGCCGAGCGGATTCTCCGGGTTGAAGAAGCCGACACCGCCGATACAGATGGTGCGGTACCCGCGCGACTTGAAGCCGTGCACGAGATCGGGCGCGTCGAAGACACACGTATCTCCCGTCGTCGTCTCACTGCCGCCGAACCGAATCGCGAACGGGCGCGGGTGACGGCCGGGCTTTGCAGGCGTGGGGAGGAACCCGGCGAAGAACGCCTGATGCGCGGCGTAGGTGAAGCTGCCCGGCGTGTGCCGCTCCTCCCAGCCAGTCGGCGGAAGCACCCGAGCGAGGTTCGGCGTTCGCCCTGCCCGCCACTCATCGGTTGCCACATCGTAACGAAGTGTGTCGATGACGAGGAACAGCACGTCGTGCGAGCCGACGACGTCGTTCATGTTCACGGCACGACTCCGTAGCGCGCGAGCACTTCGAGAATACGGGTGGTGCACGTCGCGGTGTCGAGGGTCGACGTATCGAGCGAGAGGTCTGGAGTCGCCGGCGCCTCGTAGGGGTCGTCGACGCCCGTGAAGTGCTTGACCTCTCCCGCCAGGGCCTTCGCGTACAGACCCTTCGTGTCGCGCTCGAGCAACGTCTCCATCGGGGCGTGCACGTGCACCTCGACGAAGGCGACGCCGTCTTTCAGCGCGGCCGCGCGCACTTCGTTTCGTGTGTCCGAGTACGGGCTGATGGCGGCGCCGATGGCGAGCACGCCGTTTCGCGCGAGCATTCGACCGACCATGCCGATGCGGCGAATGTTCGTGTCGCGATCTTCCTTCGAGAAGCCGAGGCCCTTCGAGAGCGTGGTGCGAATCTCGTCACCGTCGAGCACCTCGATGCGGTGGTGCTTCTTCAGCGCCGCTTCCACCGAGCGCGCGAGCGTCGACTTGCCTGCGCCGGAGAGCCCCGTGAACCAGAGCAGCACGCCGTTCTGCGGCGTCGTGGGAGCGCTCACGTGCTTCCGCAGAATCTCGGCGATCTCGGGCCGCGTCACCTCGCCGGGAATCGGCCGGCCGCTGTGGAGCAGCTCACGCAGCTGCGTTCCCGAGAGCGCGAGCTGCTCCGAGGCGGGATGTGGGCAGGTGCGCTGCGATGCGACCGAGCCACACGCACGGCAGAAGAACGTGGGGTCGAACGCGAGCGGCGTGACGCCCAGCTCGGCGAACGTGAAGCGCTTCACCAACTGCTGCGCGGCGAGCGGTGGGTAGTACGAGCCGACGCCTGCGTGATCGCGCCCGACGATGAGGTGCGTGACGCCGTAGTTCTTCCGCACCAGCACGTGAAAGAGCGCCTCGCGTGGGCCGGCGTAGCGCATGGCCGCCGGGAACGCGGCGAGCACCGTGCGCGTGGGCGGGTAGTAGCCCTTCACCAGCGCCTCGTAGCTCTCGAAGCGCGCAGCCGCGGGCACGTCGTCCTTCTTCGTCTCGCCGACGAGCGGGTGCAGCACGAGGCCGTCGCACACCTCGAGGGCGACCTTCGTGAGCGCTTCGTGGGCGCGGTGAATCGGGTTGCGCGTCTGGAAACCGGCGACCGTCGTCCACCCGCGCTTCGCGATCTCTTCCCGCATGGCGCGCGGCGTGACGCGGTACTGCTGAAACGACTGTGACGGGAGCGGCGCCACCTCGACGTCACCGCCGATGAGAGTGGTGGGCTGCTCGAGCAACACCGCGACGCCGGGGTGCGCGACGTCTTCGGTGCCGAAGACGTGCTGCGCTTCGTGCTTCGGGTCTCGCGTGAACTTCGAGTTCACGGTGAGCACCGCCCACTCGCGACCCCCGTCGTCGCAGAGCACGACCGACTCACCGACGTTCGGCGCGTCTTTCACGGCGAGCGTGATGGGGAGCGGCCAAACGGTGCCATCGGGCAGGCGCATCGACTCCACCACGGAGCGATACGCAGCCTCGTTCATGAACCCCGTCAGTGGAGACAACGCGCCGACGGCGAGCAGCTCGAGATCGTTGAGCGCCCGCGCGTCGACGGTGATTCGTTTGAGGCCCTTCGCTCGCGAGACGAACTGCTCCTGCGAGACGAGGCGCTCCTGCAACACACCACCATGCGGCTGAGTCATGGCGGCGGAAGCTAGCCTCGACGCTTAGAGCGCGCCCTTCTGATCGAGCACCCAGAGCGTCGCCGCGACGTCGGCCGGGCAGTCATAGATGCGCTGCGCATCGCTCGCGGTCGCCCAAGACGAGCCGCCCTTCTCGATCTTTCCGTTCTCGATGGTGGCCTGCGTGCTGCCGCCGATCTCGACGTACCACTTCGAGCCGCGCTTCACCGACTTGCCCTTCGTGGAGCCGCCCTTCTCGATGACGATCTCCGACGAGCCTTCTTTGTACGTGTACTGGGTGCTGCCGCTCTTCTCGACGCGGCCGCTGCTGCACTTGTAGTCGGCGGCGAAGGCGGGAACGGCGAGCGCGGCGACGAGGGCAATGACGAGCTTCTTCATGAGTATGGGCTCCAGGGTGAGGTGTGCGGTGGCTTGACCCGGCACGGTGAAACGACGTGCAGAAATCGTTTCCCCCCTGAGAGGATGGGCGAATGACTTCTGAAGACGTGACCACGCTCGCGTGCCAGCAGTGCAACGGCGCGCTGCAGGTCGGCGCGCTCGACAAGACCTCGACGTGCCCGTGGTGCGGCTCGGGCAACATCGTGAAGCGCCCACCGCGCCCGGGCATGCCGCAGCCCTCGTTCGTCATCGGCTTCACGAAGTCGGCCGACGAAGTGAAGCGCGACGTGAAGGCGTGGTCGAAGCGCGTCTCGTTCTGGGCGCCGCGCGCGTTTCGCAAGCTCGAGGTCGAACAGCTGCGGCCCGTCTACCTGCCGGCGTACCTCGTCAGCGGCGTCGTGAAGGGCCACTGGAGCGCGAAGGCCGGCTACGAGTACCGCAAGCTCAAGTCGCGCAACGGCAAGACCGAGATGGAGACCGAGACCGAATGGCACTCGGTGGGCGCCGACTACGCGCTGCGGGTGCACGACCTGCTGATCTCTGCCTCGGAGCGCGTCAGCAACGGCGAGCTGCAGAAGCTCGAGCCGTACGACCTCGGCCGGCTGGCCCGCTACTCCGACGCGGCGATCGCCGGCTGGCCCGCCGAAGAACCTGCACGCGACGTGAACTCGCTCGACGACTCGCTCACGAACGAGGTGACCGCCTCGATGGCGCCGCGCCTGCGCGCGCTCGTTCCGGGAGAAAAGGTCGACGACTTCACCTTCACGAGCGCCATCGTCGACCCGGCGTTCGCCTCGGTGCTGGTGCCCGTGTGGACGATGATGGTGCGCTGGCACGAGACGAAGCCGCGCGTTCGGGTGCTGGTGAACGGCCAGACCGGCCAGGTGACGGGCAAGGTGCCGACGTCGTGGCTCAAGGTGACACTCGCGGTGCTGCTCGTGCTCGCGGCCCTCGGCGGCGCCATCTGGTGGCTCTCGCAAGAAGGGCGGCTGTCATGAGCGCGTGCGCCCGATGTCAGAGCGTGCTCGAGGCGGGCGACCTGCGCTGCCCGGTGTGTTCGCTGCCACCTCCATCGACAGAGCGCCCCGAGGCCGTCACCTCGAAGGTGCTGCGCTGCAAGGAGTGCCACGCCGCCCTGCGCTACTCCGAGGAGCTGGCGAAGACCGTGTGCGGCTTCTGCGGCGCGGCCCTCGAGCTCGAGCTGTCGACCGACCCGGTGGAGCACGCCGAGGCGTGGGTGCCCTTCACCGTCTCGAAGGCCGAGGCGACGAGCGCGTTGAGGCAGTGGCTCGGCAAACGTGGCTTCTTCGCGCCCGGAGATCTCGCCGAGACCTCGAAGGTCGACAGCATGCACCCCGTCGCCTGGGCCGCGTGGGTCGTCACCGGCTCGGCCGACGTCACCTACGGCACCGACGTGTACGGCGCGGGCCACAAAGCAACGTGGGGCCCCGGCACTGGCCGGTTCTCGAAGGCCCTCCAGCTCATCGTGCCCGCCACGAAGGGGCTCTCGCTCGAAGAGGTGGCGAAGCTCGGTCAGTACGACGTCGCGAGCGCACAGCCCGAGGCCCTCGCCGGCGTGCCGGGAGAGGATTTCGGAGTGACGCGTGCGAGCGCGCGCTCCCGAATTCTCGAAGGTGTGCGTGACGACGCGACCGCCGAGATCGAACGCCGGCACAAGGGCCTGCTCCGCAAGACGAAGCTCGACGCGATGCTGACGGGGCTCTTCACCAGGCGCCTGCTCCTGCCGGTCTGGGTGCTGACCTACCGCTACGGCAACGACAAGTTCCGCGTCGTCGTTCACGGGCAGCGCGCGCGAACCGTCGTCGGCAAGTCACCCATCTCACCGTGGCGCGTGCTGGGCGCCGTGGCTGCCGCGCTCGGGCTCGTCGCTGCGTTGATTGGTGCGCTCGAGCTGTACGAGCGCTTCCACTGACGTCACTTCTTCTTGCCGGTCAGCGCCTCGGCCAGCGTCTGGACACCACGAACGGCGCCGCGAACGAGCGCCGCCTGCAGCTGAGCGGCCATTCGCAGCTTCTTCGTCATCACGGCCCGCTTGCCCAGCGCAGCGGCGTACTTCGCGGCCATCACCTCGGCGACGACGATGGCGGTCAGCGCCGGCGGACGGAAGTCGGAGACCTCGTTCCAGTACGTGCGGGCGAGCGCCTCGGCCTGCTCGGCGAGCGCGAACGCTTCGGCAGGTTCGGCCTTCTCCATCGCCACCAGCGCGTCGAGCGCTTCACCGAGCTGCTTCGCGTGCGGCGACGTCACGGCGTCGAAGGCCCTCCGCGCCGCACGCAGCTTTCCTTTCGACAGGCCCTTCGTCAGCTCGACGCGTACGGCCTCGAGCGCTGCTTCGTCGTTCATCGAACTTCGCTCCGCGGGTTTCTCTCGAGAATGCCTGCACCGAAGACCTGCTCGAGACCCAGGTACTCGAGGTGCACGTAGCCGATGTGGCAGCCACACGTCGCCGCGCTGCACGGCCGCGGCTTCAGCACCTGCTCGAAGTTCGCGTCGTACAGATTGCCGAGCGGCGCCTTGATGAAGTGGCACGAGCGCGCGACGCCATCGCCATCGACTGAGATGACGGTGTGCCCACCCGCGCAGGCACGCCCGAGGCTGGGGTGACGCGCGTTGTTCAAGGGGAAGAGGGGATCGACGCTCGCGAAGTGCGCGAGGTCGTCGTCGGTGTAGCTCGCGTCGCTCGACTTGACGGCGTTCACCCAGACATAGACGTCTGACGGCAGCCGCTGTCGCAGTGAGTCCAGCGCGGAGCGGAACTTCGGAAAGCCGACGACGCCGACCGAGAACGACACGCCCTTCGCGCGAAGCCGTTCGGTCTGTTCGACGAAGCGATCCTCCTTCGTCCAGTCGGGGTGGTACGTCGCCCAGATGCCGACCTTCTTCGGGTCGCACGTCTCGAGGAAGTCGAGGCGCGCCGAGAGGTTCGTCTGAATCGCGACCTTCTCTACGTGCGGCAGCTGCGAGAGCCGGGTGAGCGCCTGTTGGTAGCGCCGCTGCGTCAGCGCTTCACCCCACGGCGTGAAGAAGACGCGAAGCGGTGCCTTGCGCGTCTCACACCACGAAAGGAACTTCTCGAGCGCGCGAGCATCGACCGCGTGCTCTTCGTCGGTCTCGTGGTGCTTCGCGAACGGGCAATAGGTGCAGCCGTAGTTGCAGGACGAGAGCGGGCCTCGATACAGAATCGTGAGGCTCACTTCGCCTCCCACGCGCGCATGCGGGTCTCGACCTCTTCGGAGAAGAGCCACGGGCCGAGCGCGTCGCTGACTTCGAGGCCGCGTGGCGTGAGGCGAAACGTTCCATCAGTCCACGTGGCGAGGTTTTCGTCGAGCAGCTGAGACAACCACGGCAACGCGGCGAACAACCCGACGCCGAAGCGCTTCGTGAACGCAGCGTCATTCGTTCCATCACCGAAGAGCGAGAGCACGACCCACCGCCGTTGCTGCTCCTCGACCGACAGCTCGAAGCCCGAGTGCGCCGAACGAAACGAGCTCGCCGGCCGCGCCAGGTAGTCGTCGATGATGGAGCGCACCGCGCGAGGCTCCACCGCCCAGTCGTGCGCGTAGTGCACTGCCTTCGTGTACGAGCGCGCGCCCACGCCGAGGCCGATCATGCCGTCGTCTTCCGCGTGGTACTCGGGCAGCTGCAGCTCGGCGACGTCGCGGCGTTGGAACACCCGCATCGAGCGCTGCACGTAGCCATGGCTCGTGAGCCAGTCGCGGCCCGCGCGGTACAGGTTCACGCGGTGGTCGTCCCACGAGGCGGCGCGTTTGCCGAGGAAGGTGAGCGGCCGAACGTAGAGCGGGTAGAGGTACAGCTCCTCGGGCCGCCAGCGCAGCGCGGTCTCGAGGCTGCCGATGAACGACGCCTCGGTCTGTCCCTCCATGCCGTAGATGAGGTCGATGTTGAGGTGCGCCTTCGAGCGCGCGCGAATGAGATCGAGCGTGCGGTTCACGTCGCCGTTCGCCTGGGGCCGCTTCACCGCCGCGACCTCGGCCTCGACGAACGACTGCACGCCCAGCGACAGCCGCGTCGCCTGCGAGAGCACCTCGAGCTTGTCGGCCGTGACCGTCGACGGCGACAGCTCGACCGAGAGTGGAATGCGCCCCATGCCCATGGTCTGGCGCATGAGCGTCACCACCCGCTCGAGCTGCTTCGCGTCGAGGTACGTCGGCGTGCCGCCACCGATGGCCGCGCGCGTGAACGTGGCCGGCCCCACCACCTCGGCCGTCTGGGCAGCCTCGACCTCGAGCTGCGTCAGGAACTTCTCGACCACCGTCTCGACCGGGTTCACCGTCGTGAAGAGGTTGCAGAAGCCACAACGCATCTCGCAGAACGGAATGTGCACGTAGAGGAAGCGCGCCTCTTTGCGCTCCGGGGCCCAGACCTGCTCGAGCGGCCGGGGCGAGTCGAAGCGGCGGTAGGCCGTCTTGTGCGGGTAGCCATAGACGTACTGCTGGTACGGCGACCTCGTCAGGAACTGGTGCAGTCTCGACGTCACGGGCCACCCACTCAACCACGCCCGTTTTCAGGCCGCTTGTGGTTATGGAGGAGCGCATGTCGATGGACCTCTGGCCAGACCGGCTCGCAGCGCTCGAACAGGCCGTGCTTCGTACGCAACAGGCGGCTCCGGCGCGGCGCCTCGTGGGGCATTTGAAGCTCGAGACGTCTCGCCGCGTGACCGACGTCTTCCTCGGAGACTCGACGCAGGTCGACAGCACCGTCTCCATCGTCGACGCCGAGGTCGCGCCGCTGGCCGAGATCTTCTTCACCACCGACGAAGCGCACGTCTACGAGGTCGAGGTCGACGGGCGGCCGGTGTCGGGGCGGCTCATCGAGAAGCACCTGCTGACCTTCGAGGGCGGAGCGCTGACCCGTGTCTTCGGGCCCGACCGCGTCTTCGTGAAGCGCGCGGGAGCGTGGGTGAACGAGCCGGCTGCGTTGCCGCCTCCGATTCCGGGCAGGCCTGCGGCGGTTCGGCACGCGTTTCGTTCTCCGCTCGAGGTGACGCTCGACCCGGCCCAGCAGCGGGCGGTGGACCTGCCCCGGCATGAACACCTGCTGCTGCTCGGTGAAGCCGGCTTCGGCAAGACGACGGTCGCGCTGCATCGGTTGCTCGCGCTGCGCGAGAAGCACCTGGCCGAGGGCGCTCGAAGGTTCCGCGGCGCGGTGCTCGTTCCCACCGAAGGGCTTCGCCGTCTCACGCAGTTGATGCTGCAGCGACGCAGCGTGAACGACGTCGACGTGTGGACGTTCGACGAGTGGGTGACCGACGAAGCACGCCGCGCGTTCAAGGATCTACCGCGGCGGCTCAGCGAGAACACCCCTTCTCCCGTCGTGCAGCTCAAGCGCCACCCTGCCCTGCGGCCAACCCTCGAGGCGTTCGTTCGCCAGCACGGCAAGCCGATGGAAGACGAAGACCGCCCGCGCCGTGGCAACGCGCTCGCGTCTCGCGCCGATCTCGAGCACCTCTTCGGCGATCGCGCGTGGATGCAGCCCGTCGTCGAACGTGCGAACGGAGCGCTGTACGCCACGGTCGTCGAGACCATCGCGCAGCACACGAAGGTGCAGTTCCTCGACCCGAGTGACGTCGCGTACGGGCACGTCGATCTCGAGGCGCGCACGGCCGTCGATGGGCGTGGGCTCGACGAAGGCACGCCGACCGAAGACGCGAACTCGGCCGACGCAGAAGATCACGCGGTGCTCTTCGAGCTCGAGCGCCTGCGATCGATCGCTCGTGGGAAACAGCCAATGCCACTCGGCGCGTACGACGTGGTGTTCATCGACGAGGCCCAGGAGTTCGCGCCCATCGAGCTCGGCGTGATGGCACGCGCGCTGCGCAAGGGCGGCGTGTTCGTCGTCGCCGGAGACGCCGCGCAGCAGGTCGACCCCACCGCCGTGTTCACGGGCTGGAACGGCGTGATGGCCGAGCTCGGCATCGCGGGCTCGAAGCAGATTCGGCTCGAGATCAACTACCGCTGCCCGCCCGACGTCACCACGCTCGCACGGCACGTGATCGATCCGTCTGTGCCCCTCGCGCCGACGCCGGCCGTCACCTGGGCGCCGTTCTTCGCGCCGTTTCATCTCTCGGTGTGGCTCAGCGATTCGTTGCGGCAGCTCGTCGGAGACGACGCGTCGGCGAGCGTGGCCGTCATCTGCCGGACTCCCGAGGCGGCGAAGCGTGTGCAGCAGCGCCTGCGAGGCATCACCACAACGCTCGCGCTCAACGGCGACTTCCCCTTCAAGCCGGGCATCGTCGTGACCTGCGTGCAGGAGATCAAAGGCCTCGAGTTCGACATCATCGTGCTGCCTGACGCGGCGGCGACGACGTGGGCCAACACGCAAGACTCGCGACGCGGCCTCTACACGGCGATGACGCGCGCTTCACATCGGCTCGTGCTCGCGTGGGCCGGCGCGAAGAGCCCGCTGCTCGAATAGCTCAGGCGCGTGAGGTCGCGCGCAGCCGCTCGGTCCACTGCACCTTGAACAACAAGGTTCCACCGACATGCCGCGGCTCGATGGCCTGCAGCTGTCTCGCCGTGCGCTCGACGCCGTAGTGAATGACGCCCTCCCACCACGCGACGTACTCGGCAGGCACCGGCAGCGGGTACTCGACGAGCAGCTCACCGCCCGTGTCGCCGTACGAGATCCACCGAAACTGCACGCCCTGCAGCGCCGCCTGCGCGAGCCACCCGAGCCGCGAGAACAACGACGCGGGCGAATCACCCAGGCTCGCCAGCAGCACCGAGAGCAGCGGGCGCACCACGCTCGAGAGGCTCTCCTGAACGGCGGCCTTCCCGACGAGGCGCACGAGTGACGGCCCGCCGACGCTGCCAATCGTCTGCGTGAGCGAGATGGACTCGCGATGGCCCCACCACGCGCGGTCGAGTGGCTTGGTGAGCATCAGCTGCACGTCGGGCGACGCCGACTTCACCACCGCGTCGAACTGGCTCAGGCTCCGCAACGCCTCGGCCACGCCTCGAATGAAGAGGGCACTGCTCGAGAACGAGGCGTTCGTCTGCATGCTCCCAAGACGCCTCGAAGCGCCCAACCGTCGCATCGATTGTTTGGCATTGACGCGTGGCGGTGACGGGGTACGCGCCGCGCATGCTCCGACTCTCTGCCTGGCTGATGCTCTTTGGCCTCGTCTTCGCCGGGTGCGGCACCACGACGCAGCGCTGCACCACCCTCACCTGTACCGGCTGCTGCGACACCTCGGGCATGTGCCGAACCGGCAGTGAGTCGAGCGCGTGTGGAAGCGGAGGCAACACCTGCACGGCCTGCTCCGCTGGCGGCTTCTGCTCCTTCGGAACCTGCAGCACCGGCAGCAGCGGCGCGGGCTCGGCAGGTGCTGGCTCGGCCGGCGGCGGAACCGCGGGGAGCGGCACGGGTGGCGGCAGCACGTCGAACACCGTGACCGACTGGGCCTCGTGGTGTCGGCTGGCGTCGGCCGCGGTCGAGGGCTTCTATGGCCGCTGCGGCTACTACACGACGCAGGGCATCACCGAGTCGATCGCCGCGAGCCAGGCCGCCTGTCTCACTCGCCCACCTCCCGGGCTCGCCGACGGCCGCGCGAGCCTGAACTCCACGGGCGCGTCGGCCTGCATCGCGCTCTTCAACGGTCGCAGCTGCGCCGAGGGGCTTCCATCGGGCTGTGAGGCGCTGGTCACCGGCCTCGTCGCTCGTGGTGGCAACTGCTACCAGTCCATCGAGTGTGACTCGACGTCGTGGTGCGATCTCACGACGTCATGCCCGGGTCGCTGTGTCGCGCGAATCGCGCTGGGGCAACCGGTCAGCGGCGACGCCCGCTGCGTCGACGGTGCCTATGCCTACAACAGCGTGTGCACGGCGCTCGTCGCGATGGGCCAGTCGTGCGCGCCGACGGGCGGCAGCAGCATCACGCGTGGCTGCGTCAATGGTGGCAGCTGCATCAACAACGTCTGCGCACCGCGCC
This sequence comes from Archangiaceae bacterium, assembly GCA_016879935.1. Taxonomy (GTDB): domain Bacteria; phylum Myxococcota; class Myxococcia; order Myxococcales; family Myxococcaceae; genus Xiheimicrobium. The sequence continues at coordinate 12,008 of JAACJQ010000052.1, forward strand.
AGCTCGACCTCACCGAGAACCAGACGTGCACCCCGAACACGAACCCCGAGTGCGCCCGTGGCCTGCAGTGCGTCGCCAACCGCTGCATTCCGCTCGTCGATCTGAACGGCGCTTGCGACAGCGCCCGAACCTGCAAGTGGGACCTATACTGCAGCCCGGCGAACGTCTGCGTGCGGCCCGGAGCTGCGGGGGCCGTGTGCGGGCCTGATCAGCGCTGCGCGACGAACCTGTACTGCAACCGCCCCACGGGCTCGACGACGGGAACGTGCGCGGCGCTCAAGCAGGTCGACCAGGCCTGCACCGCGAGCTTCGAGTGCAACACCGACACGATGTACTGCACCGCCACCACCGCGATGCCCAACGGCGTCTGTCGTCTGAAAGGCGCGGTCGCGGCGACCTGCACGTACCAGAACCGGTTCGCGGCGTGCGCCGAGGGCCTGTACTGCACGGCCACCACGACGAGCCCCAACGGCGTGTGCGCGAACCAGAAGGGCGCCAACGCGACCTGCGTCGACTCCGCCGAGTGCCAGAGCCGAACGTGCACGACGGGCCGCTGCACGACGCCGACCTGTGTCGACCCCACGCCTTGAACGTTCGGCTCGTCAGCCTCGCGCTGGTGGTGGGCCTCACGGCTGCGGCACAGACGTTCCCTCCGCCCGTCGAGCGCCTGCGCGTCTCGGTTCCGAAGAGCACAGCCACGCTGACTGCCGATGGCCGCCTCGATGAGCCCGGGTGGACCGATGCTGCTGCGCTGACGCCCTTCGTGCAGGTCGAGCCTGATCAGCTCGAGCCCGCGAAGCTGGCGACGACCGTGCGGGTGCTCGCGACGAACGACGGCTTGTGGATTGGTGCTCGCTGCGACGACGACGAAGGCACGAAGGGCGTGCAGCAGACCGACCTGCGTCGAGACTTCTCGCTCTCGCGCGGCTTCGACTGGTTCGGCGTGGTGCTCGATCCGCTCGGAGACGGGCGCAACGCGTTCGGGTTCTTCGTCACGCCGTGGGGCAGCCAGCACGACGTGCAGGTCATCGACGACGAGATCACCGAGACGCAGTGGGACACGGTGTGGACCGCGGCGGTGACGCGAGACGAGCGCGGCTACACGGTCGAGCTGATGGTGCCGTGGAAGAGCCTGCGCACCGAGCCAGACCGGTTGACGTGGGGCTTCAACGCCGCGCGCGCGGTGAGACGCACGATGGAGCGAACGGCGTGGAGCGCGTTTCCACGCAACTTCAGCCCCTTTCGCATGACGTACGCGGGGCAGCTGCAGTTCAAGGAGCCTCCGACGACGAGCGCAGGCCTCAACCTTCAACTGCGGCCGTACGGCATCGTGCGGTTCGATCGCACGGGCGATGGGCCGATTGGCGTTCGGCCGAACGCCGGTGGAGAAGTGACGTGGGCGCCGACGCCGAACTCGGTCATCGACCTCACGGGCAACACCGACTTCGCCGAGGTCGACGTCGATCGCCGCGTGGTGAACCTGTCGCGGTACTCGGTGCTCTTTCCCGAGCGGCGGCAGTTCTTCCTCGAGAACGCGGGCCTCTTCTCGATGTCGAACCCGCTGGTGGCGCCGTTCTTCAGCCGCGCCATCGGGCTCACGAATGGGCAGCCGCAGCCGCTCTCGGCGGGCGGGCGCTTCGTCTATCGATCGTCGGAGCGCAGCCTCGGCGCGATGGTGGTGCACACGTTGCCGACCGACACGCAGCGCTCGAGTCTGTTCGGCGTCGCGCGCTACTCGCATCACCTGCTGGGAGAGAGTCGCGTCGGCGGCATGCTGGTGGCGCGGCACGACTTCGAGGGCGGGAGCGAGGCGTCGACGAACGTGGTGCCTGCCCTCGACGCGCTGATCCGCAGCGGGCCGGTGTCGGTGAGCGCGATGGTGAGCGGCAGTGTCGATCAGGTGCATGACGGCTCCGCGCCGACGTTCGGGCTCACCGGGTCGCTCAACGCGAGCGTGCAGGGCACGTGGGGGCGGCTGTCGGCGGGTGGCGCGGCGCTGTCTCCCGGCTACCGCACGCGCTCGGGCTTCATCTCGCGCGAAGAGGTGCTGCTCGCGACGGGCAGCTGGTACCTCGACTGGCGGCCCGCGTGGTTGCCGTCGTGGGTGCGAACGATTCAGCAGTACCTCGACACGAGCGCGGTCTGGAGCACGCGTGACGGCCGCTTTCAGGAAGCGAACGCCTACTACGAGGTGTTCTGGGTGACGTTGCAGGGCGGCGACCGTGGATGGCTTTATGGGCAGCGCACGTGGCAGTCGCTCGACGCGCCGTTCGCTCCGGTGCCGGGCGTGTCGTTTCCCGCGGGCCAGTCGACGTTCGATCGCATCGGCATCGCGGCGTACAGCGAGCAGAGCCGGCTCTTCTCCGCGGGCGGCAACGTGGGCGTCGGCAAGTACTTCCTCGCCGACTTCGTGCGCGCGCAGGGGCAGGTCGGGTTCTCGCCGCTGCCGCACATCGGGCTGTTCCTGAACTACGAGCTGAACCGCTTCGATGGTGAAGGCGTGCGGAGCGGCGGTGTGTCGTCGCACCTGCTGCAGCTCGAGGGACGGCTGGGGCTGACGCCGAAGCTGCAGCTCATCGGCAGCTATCAGCGCGACACGGCCGGCAACGTGGGCCTCACGAACGCGCGCCTCGCGTGGGAGTTTCTGCCGTTGTCGTTCGTGTACGTGGTGTTCACCGACTCGCGCTCGGCGTTCACGGTGCCGGGAGTTCCACCGTCGGAGCAGCGGCTGGTGGTGAAGGCGACGTACACGTGGCGGCCGTGATCACTCCCAGAGCGGCTTGCGCGGCGGAGGCACGGGCCCGCGCGGCTCGGCGTCGAGGGTGACCTTGTCGACGGGCTTCATCGTGAAGTCGGCGTTCACCTGCGCGTGTGCCCAGGTGAGGAGCAGGTCGAAGTCGGCGCGGTCGAGCGGACATGGGCCGAGCGAGCCTTCGAGGCACGGCGCGTAGGAGTGCAGCGGACCGCCCGGGCGAATGCCGATGGTGTGGCCGAAGTCGCGCAGGGCCGCCGCCTGCGGCTGCGAGAGGTTGCGCTGATCGCGCGCGTACTCGTTGACGAGGTCCTGCATGAAGGCCCACGCGTCGTCGTCGCTGAAGGAGTCGGCGTCGACGGAGCGGTCGAGCGAGACGATGAAGCGAACCGCGGCGCGTTGGGCGTGTTCGTCCATGGGTGGGGCACTCTGCCAGCCGAAGAAATTCCACGCCAACCTTGCGCAGGCGCGCTCGGGCGGGTGTCGTGCTGATCAGTCGTTCACCCTCACAAGGAACACTGCATGCCTCCTCGCCCGATCATGAACCCGATTCGCCCCGGTGGTGGAATCGGTGTTGGCCCGACGAAGCCCACCACGACGCCGAAGCTGCCGACGGCGACGACGCTGAAGAACGTGCTCGGCACGTACAAGTTCCACTCGCCCGACAAGGAGATTCCCTGGAAGGCGAAGAAGCCGGCGGGCGCGGTGCTCGGGTCGGTGACGATTCAGAAGGCGCCGAAGGACAAGCCGGGCCAGACCATCACGGCGCACGTGCTGAAGAGCGACCCGACGAAGGTGTATTTCGAGATGCGCAACGAGGGGTACCGCATGCCTCCGCCGCGCCCGGGGCTGATCGTGAACCCGCCTCCGCCGTC
>JAACJQ010000343.1 GCA_016879935.1 Archangiaceae bacterium
ACGGGCGGCGGCCTCGCAACAGGCGGCGGCAACGCAACAGGCGGCGGCAACGCGACGGGCGGCGGTATCGCGACGGGCGGCGGCAACGCAACGGGCGGCGGTATCGCGACGGGCGGCGGTATCGCGACGGGCGGCGGAAATCCAACGGGCGGCGGAAATCCAACGGGTGGCGGTATCGCGACGGGTGGCGGCATCGCAACGGGCGGCGGCATCGCAACGGGCGGCGGAAGCGCCGGCGGCTCGGTCGTGCCCATGCCCCCTGCGAGGCCCACCAACCTCACCGCAATTCCCGGCGACGGGCAGATCACCCTCACCTTCACCGGCTCGCCCGGAGCGACGAGCTACCGCCTCTACTGGGGCACGCAGGCGACGGTCTCGAAGACGACTGGAACCTCGCTCGGCACCGTCACCAGCCCCGCGCTGCACCAGGGTCTCACCAACGGCACCAGCTATTTCTACGTCGTCACTGCCGTGAACAACGCTGGCGAAAGCGCCGACTCCGTCGTCGCCTCCGCCATTCCTTCGCTGATGGCTGCCTCGCTGAACCCACAGGTGCTCTCGCGACGGCCCGACCTCGACGCGACCGCCGTGCGCGTCGGCTCACGCGTCGATGCCCGCTTCGATCGCGATCTCTCGGGAGCCACCGCCATCAGCGCCAACGTCTCGCTGCAGCTCCCCGACGGCGGGGTGGTGCCCGCCTCCATCGCCTCGGCCGGCCCGGTCGTCACCATCACGCCGTCGACGCCGCTCGCCTTCGAGACGACGTACCGGGTGACGCTCGGCACCGGCCTGCGCGACAGCGCGAATCGACCGCTCGCGCGCGCCGACTCGTGGGCGTTCACCACCGGCTCTCCGCCGCCGGTCGCCACGCCGCACGTCGGAGACTCCTCCGCGACCCTCACGTGGACCGAGGTGCCGGGCATGCTCTACGCCGTCGTCACCCGCACCCGCGTCGGCACCGCCAACTCGACCCAGCAATACACGGTGCACGGCACCACCTTCACCGACACCAACCTGGTCAACGGCGGGCAGTACGCCTTCAACGTCGCGGTGTGGACACCCTTCGGGCTCAGCGCGCCATCTTCCGACGTGCTGGTGACACCACAGCCGTCACGCCCCAACCCGCCGACCGGGCTCTCGTTGCTGACGGGCCGCACCACGGCGCTCCTCTCGTGGAGCGCGGCGACCGGCGCCACCGGCTACAGCGTCTACCGCTCCAACCGGGCCGCGGGCACGTACACGCGCATCGCCACCAACTTCCAGAGCACCACCTTCCTCGACACGGGGCTGCCTGCGGACGCAGTCGTCTCGTACGTGGTCGAGACCGAGTCGCTCAACGGCACCAGCGCCTGGTCGAATGAGGCCGTCTCACGCACCGAAGAGACGCTCCTGCCGGCGCCCGCCCTCACGGCCACGGCCGGCAACAACTGGGCGCGGCTGACCTGGAGCCCGGTGCCTGGCGCGAGCAGCTACGTCATTCGGCGCGCGCTGTGGCCCAACGGTGATGTCGTCGACCTCGCGCTGGTGACGCAGGGCACGAGCTTCGACGATCTCACCGCGTACGTCGGCTCCACATACCGTTACTTCGTCGGCGCGGTCAGCCAGACCGTCATCGGCGATCTCGCCGAAGCGACGGCATCGCCGATTCCGGGGTTGCCGCTGCCGACGCCCGTGCTGGTCGCTCCGTCAGTCGACGTGAACCGCGTGTCGGTGAGCAGCACGGGCGCGACCGTCGCGAGCGTGACGCTCGAGGTGTTCCGTTCGACGAGCCCCGACGCCGGCTTCGTGCCCGTCAGCCCCAACGACACCAGCGCCATCGGAGGCACCCGCTACTTCTACGTGGGCCGCTACACGCTGGGCACCGCGACGTCGGAGTTCTCGACGCCGATCGAGATCACGCCAGCGGCGGCCGTCACACCAGCGATGCCGCAGAACGTGGCCGTCACCGTCGCCAGCCAGGGAGCCGACGTCACCTTCGACGTCGTGCCCAACGCCACTGGCTATCAAGTGGGCTCCGCCACCACGCCCGGGGGCACCGTCACCGTGCGCTGCAACAGCTACGAGCCCTTCGAGAACCGGTGTGTCACCAGCCTCATCGACAACCAGACCGTCTACCTGTCGGTGCGTGCGATGAACAACTCCACGCCGGGCCCGTGGAGCACCGAGGTGCAGGTCAGACCGACGAACGTGGGCACCAGCGCAGGCCTGCCCACGCCCACCGTCGGCACGCAGGAGGGCTCGAACTTCGTCACCGTCTCGTGGTCGCAGGTTCCCAACGCGGCGCAGTATCGCGTCTACCGGCGCACCCGGTTGACGCCCTGGGTGCTGCAGACGACGACCGCCCTGCTCTGGTTCCAGGACACGACCGCGAGCAACGGCGTCGAGTACCGGTATGCCGTGCAGGCGACGAACCTGACGCCGCCCAACACGCGCTTCTCGGTGCCGGCCCTCACCGCCTTCGTGCGGCCGACCGAGCTCGCCCCGCCACGGCCCACGGGCGTCACCGTCATTCCCATCAACGGCGGCGCGATCGTGCGGTGGGCGCCGATCGCCGGGGTGCGGTCGTACCTCGCTCGCGCAGCCTTCAACGCGGGTGGAGCGCCTTCGAACAGCCAGACGTCGTGCACCACCTTCGACCCCTGGGTGACCGAGTGCGAGCTGCTCCTGGCGAACGGCACTCAGTACGTCGTGAGCGTCTCGGCGGTGGGGCAGGCCCCGAACGGCTCGAGCGGATGGTCGGACGAGGTGACGGTGACGCCCAACCCCTCGGGGCCCCCGCGGCCGCAGGGCGTCGATGCCACGGTGGCTGACGGGCGGTTGATCGTCTCGGCCACTCCGACGCCGAACACGGTGTATCGCCTGCGACGTCGAACGGCAGGGCGACCTGCGGTCGATCTGGGTCCGATCGCGGCGCCGTGGGTGGTCGAGAGCCAGCCGAATGGCCTTCGTTTCATCTACCAATTCCAGGCCGAGACACCGCAGGGCTTCAGCGCGACCGTCGAGACTGGCGCGGCGGCGGCCTCGGCGCTCGCGCCTCCCCCGCCCTCGATGATCGAGCTCGTGCCGGGCGCAGGCCGATTGACGGCGTGGTGGGCGCCCGTGATGGGAACGAGTTCGTACCGGCTCCGCATGGCCGACGCGCCCACCGGCCCGTGGACGGCCAACACCAACACGTACGATCCCTTCCGCAGCACGGTGTCGCTGACGGCCCCCAACGGCCAGCAGAAGTACGTGACGGTCGAGGCGATCTCGACGTCGGGCACCAGCGCGCCCTCGGAGCCGCTCGCCGCCACCGCGAGTGCGTCGACGCTCGCAGCGCCGCAGGTCTCGTTCATCAACGGGAACCAGGCCGTGCAGCTGTGGTGGGCCGCCGTGCCCGGCGCGGTCGGGTACCAGGTGCTGCGGCGTGGCCCGACGTCGGCGTGGGCCCTGCTCACCTCACTCACCGCGCTGCGCTACACCGACTTCGACGTCGAGAACGGCGAGACCTGGAGCTACCAGGTGCGCGCGATGGGCCCGACCGAGCCCGGCCCCTGGAGCTTCGAGTCGAGCGAGCAGGTGGTGCTCGCCACCGTGCCAGCCCAACCCGCACCGCCGACCGTGCGCGCGGCGAACGGTGGCGTCTTCGTCGAGTGGACGCCCACCGCGCTTGCCACCGGCTACAACGTGCTCTTCGCCAGCGAGAGCGATGGGCCATTCACGTCGTCGGGGTGTGCGACGACAGGCCAGTTCGAGACGCGGTGCCGGGCTCCGACGACGACGCCGTTCTTCGTGGTGGTGCGCGCGACCTCGGCGGCGGGCTCGAGCGTCACCTCGACGCCGGTGGCCGGAGCTCCGAACGCGGGGCTGCCGCTGCAGCCGTCGGTGACGGTGACGGCTCCCGGTGGTGCAGGCTCGTTGCGCGTCGCCTGGGGCGCCATCGGCGGCACGCCGACGTACCGTGTCTACCGCAGGCTGCCGAACGGCCTGCCCACCGAGGTGAACCAGACGACTGGCACCTCGTTCGTCGACATGGGGCTCACGAGTGGCCAGCAGTACACGTATTACGTCGAAGCGGAGAACGGAGTAGGCCGCGGCGCCTGGTCCACTCCCGACACCGCGACGGCACCCTGACTTCCTCCTCGACATGACCTCTGAACTCAACCGGCTGGCTGCAGGCCTCTTCGTGGTGGGGTTCCCCGGCACGACGGCCGACGACGACGTGAAGCGCCTCATCGACGACGGCGTCGCGGGCGTCATTCTCTTCAAGCGCAACGTGGGCACGCTCGAGCAGACGCTCGGGCTCGTGCAGTCGTTGAAGGCCCACGCGGGGCGGCTTTTGCTCGCGGCCGTCGATCAAGAAGGTGGGCGCGTGGCGCGGCTGCGGGGAGCGCCGTTCACTGCACTGCCTCCGATGCGCGTGCTGGGGAAGACGCGCGACGCAGCGCTACTCGAGCGGGTGGGCCGGCTCCTGGCGATGGAGACGCGCGCGGCGGGCTTCGACTGGGACTACGCGCCGGTGCTCGACATCGACACGAACCCGGCGAACCCGGTGATTGGCGATCGATCGTTGCACCATGAGCCGGCCGAGGTGGCGCGGCTGGGCGTCGCGCTGGCGAAGGGTATGGAGGCCGGCGGCGTGGCGTCGTGCGCGAAGCACTTCCCCGGCCACGGCGACACCACGAAGGACTCGCACCTCGATCTGCCCTCGTTGCCGCACGCGATGGAGCGCCTCGAGGCCGTCGAGCTGGTGCCGTTCAAGGCGTACGCGCAAGCGAACCTCGCGTCGGTGATGACGGCGCACGTGGTGTTCGACGCGCTCGATGCGCGGGTGCCGGCGACGATGAGTCGAAAGGTGATGACGGGCCTGTTGCGCGAGCAGCTCGGGTTCAAGGGCGTCATCGTGTCGGATGATCTCGAGATGAAGGCCGTGGCCGATCACTTCCCCATCGAGCGGGCGGTCGTCGAGGGCCTCGATGCGGGGGTCGACTGTTTCCTCGTGTGTCATCACGCCGAGGTGCAGCGAAAGGCGATCGCGGCGGTCGTCAACGCGGTGCAGAGCGGGCGGCTGAGTGAGGCGCAGCTGAGAGCGGCACATCAACGGGTGGCGTCGATGTCGAGGCGGTTCGCGCGTGGAGCTGACTCGCGAGCCCCGGTGCTTGGGAGCGAGGAGCACCAGACGCTCGCCGCAGGGCTCGATGCGCAGGCGTTCGTAGGCAAAGACCCGACCGAGGTGCTGCTCGCCTGAAGACGCGGCGTCGGTTCGCTCCGGTTGGGCGTTCGTCCCGAGCTACACTGATCGAATGAGCAAAGCGGTCAGGGGGATCCTGTTTCTTCTGCTGGCGGGCTGTCCGGAGCCGATTGGTGATCGTTGTGGCGACCAACTCCCGCAATGTCCCGATGGATTCACCTGCGTTGGTTCCCGGTGCACCGTGGTCGATGGCGGCCAATCGGGCGGCGGCCAATCCGGTGGCGGGCAAGCAGGTGGCGGGCAAGCAGGTGGCGGGCAAGCAGGTGGCGGCCAAGCAGGTGGCGGCCAAGCAGGCGGCGGCGGCCAAGCAGGCGGCGGCCAAGCAGGCGGCGGCCAAGCAGGCGGCACTGTCCTGGTAGTGGTGCGGGATGTCGATGAGCACGTTCAGCTGGACGGCTCGGTCGCGGCCTATCCGCGCAACGGCCAGGTCATCAGCCTCATCGAATTCTTGGGAGATGGAGGCCTGCTCCGCCTGCCAATGGCAACGGATGGCGGCGGTACTTTTGTGCGCAGTGTCACGAGCAGTGGACCAAGAACTGTTGAAGCGATTCGACCGGGCCAGTTCCCCATTCTTGTTCAATCGTCAGCAGACGAGTTCGACATCTCGGACCTTCTGCTTTCGGGGCGTCCAGGAACCACACTCACCTCGCAATCTATTCCACTCCAACTCAGCTTCGCAGCATGGGAACCCGACGACTATCTTCATGCCGTATCGCTCACCGCAGGCACGATGTTCCAAATTCGTCTTTCTGCGCCTACTTCGAGCACTTCGTATTCCGGAATGGGGATTCTCCTTCCACAAGAGGGATCTGAGATTACCCGGACGGACGACCTTCAACTCCGCCAGTTTAGGCCCGAGATGTCCGATGCGGGGCTTGTCTATGACTCGCTGGTGTCAGCCGGAACCGCCTTGGGTTTCTCCGTGCCCGGCGACAGCATTTCGATGACGCTCAGTCCAACGCTTCAGACCGGGTCGGTCAGTGCCCCTGCGAATATGTCGACACTGGTTGCGCTGATTGGCGGTGCAGTAAACGACTGCACTCTTCAGGTGCACGAATCAATGGCTGGCTGGCGACCGGCAAACGCACCACAACTTCTCATGGCATCGCTAAACCCATCAGTTAATACCATTTTCCCGGTACGATATCTGGGAAGCACCACCGCAGTTTCGTCCTATCTCTGTACTCGGGTGCGACAATCGACAATTCCAATGGAGGATGGTGGGATAGAAGACGGCGGCGTGCCCGTCGTCAGCATCATCCTGAGCCGCAATCTTGTGAGCTTGAACGGCGGGACTGTTGTTGCACCTCAACTTGCCATTCCGAATGCGATTGCCCTCGACGGACGTTCGTCTGGTCTCGTGAGTTCAGCGAACCCTGTTGCGAGTTGGGCCATCCCCACTATCGGTACGCCCAACTCGTACCGCGTTACTCTTCTCGAAGTACGCCAAGCACCGTTTGGCTTCGACAGAGTCCCTGTTGCAGAGCTTCGTACTACCCAGCTGAGCATCAGGGTTCCCTCGAGCTACCTCGTTTCTGGCCGTCGATATGCCCTCGAGGTTGTCGCACGAACTGCCGTTTCGCCACTCCGTGCCGTCGACAGTCGAATTCCAACGAACGAATCGATTGCCCAGTCGCCGGTCTTCATCATCCAGTGAAGCGAGGCACGCTCGCGGAACCATGTCGAACCGGCTACTGCGAGGCGCCAAGCCGCCGGCGGTGATGCAGCTTTGACACGCCCAGCCACCAGACCAACTGAACCGCGCTCGGAGCAGCTCGAGCGGGTACACTCGCAGGCGTGTCACGAATCGCGCTCTTCGGTGGCAGCGGCAAGCTCGGCAGCAAGCTCCTCACCCGCGCGTTGGATCACGACCACCGCGTCAACGCGCTCACGCGCGACCCGGCCACCATCAAGCGCCACGCCGAGAACCTCACCCTCATCAAAGGCAACGCCGAGACGGGTGATGGGGTCGCGGCCACGGTGCGCGGCTGCCGGTGGGTCATCATCTCGTTGAGCTCGACGAAGCCCGTCATCGCCCAGTGCCTCTCGCACATCGTTCGTGAGCTGCAGGCCAGCCGCGTCGCCGAACGCATCATCTTCGTCTCGCGCATCGGAGTCGGTGACAGCAAGGATCAGGGGCGCAAGGTCTCGGGCCTCATTCAGCCGTACATGCCCGTGGTGAAGCGCCCCCTCTTCGACGACCTCGCCGAAGCCGAAGAGCTGCTGCGCATCAGCGGGCTCGCCACGCTCATTCTCCGCGCGACGCTGCTGACCGACGACGAGAGCCCGCGGCCCGTCGTCACCGCGAGCCCAACCGACGCTCCGCCGCACCGCATCGGTCGCACGGCGCTGGCGAACACCATGCTCGAGCTGCTCGAAGCGCAGACGTGGTCGCCCGGTGAGCTGACCGTGGGCTCTGCGAAGTAGCGCCTTCACCTCGCAGTGCCATGCTGTCGTTCCGCCCGTGACGCCCCGTCTCGTCGTCCTCACCAGCCTGCTCGTCAGCACCGTCTCGCACGGAGCCGACGTCATTCTCGCGGGCTCGGCGTCGCTCGATTACCGGCTCGTCTCGGGAGCGGCGCCTCCGACGAACCCCTCCCCGCTCGGCATCAACGGCATGACGTTCGAGCTCGCGCAGAAGGTGGTCGTCGACGTCGGCCACGGCGTCTCGTTCACGGTGAAGGCCTGCGGCGGCTGTCACGGCCTCGAGGTCGACCAGGGCTTCGGCGAGCTGCACGTGCGCCGCTTCTTCAACGTGCGCGCGGGGCGCCTCAACGTGCCCGTCGGCGAGTTCACCGTGCGCCACGACCCGACGAACTTCTCGACCCCGTCGAAGCCGCTGCCGTTCGCGATGGGCGACATGCTCCAGTACGGGCGCTCGGCCTTCAACCTCGGCATCGTTCCCGCGCCCGCCGTCGACAACGGCGTCGAGGTGTTCGGCTCGCTCGGCCTCGGGAAGCGCGTGTCGCTCGACTACACGGTGAGCCTCATCAAGGGCCTGGCGGGCGACAACGACCTCGACTTCGCGCGCTCGCGGGTCTGGGTCGACAACAACCGAACCCCGGCCGTCGCCGCGCGCGTCGTGCTCACCGGGCCAGACTGGTCGTTCGGCGCCTCGGGAACGGCCGGCGCGTACGACGCGAAGGACTCCCTCTGGTACGCCATCGCGGGAGTGGAGGCCTACGCACGGCTGGGCATCGTCACGCTGCGCGCCGAAGCGCTCGCCCGCCGCACCGACCTCGACGCGACCGCGACGGGCTACCCGTTTCAGCTCATCGACGCGTGGTTCCTCAAGGCTGGCTGGTACGCGCAGGCCGACGTGCAGCTCCATCGGCTCGTCACCCTCGTGCTGCGGAGCGACGGCCTGCATCGGTTCGGCATGCCCCTGCCCGACAGTGAGCTGACGACTGCGTCGGCGGGCGTGCAGCGTCAGACGGTGGCGGCCTTCGTGCGCGCGAACGACTTCGTCGCCTTCAAGGCCGATTACGAGCTGTGGACCTTCACCGGCACCACCTTCCCCCTTCGCCACGTCGGGCGCGTCGCGCTCGTGCTCGGGTACTGACCGATGCTCGCGCTCCTCGTCACCTTGAGCCTCGCTGCGCCCCCCAGCACGCGGCTGCTGTACGAGCAGAAGTGTCTGTACTGCCACTCCGAAGAGGTCTCGGAGCGCGTGCGTCTCACCGAGCCACAGTGGCGGCGCCTCATCGAGCAGATGCGGCAACGAGCGCCGGTGCTCATCACGCGCGGAGATGTCTTCACGTTGAGCCGGTACATGGTGAACGGGTTGAAGCTGGTGCCCGCGCAGAAACCGGTGGTCGCCGTCACGAAGCCCGACTCGCTCGGAGCCGACCTGCGCCTTGCCGACGCGGGCGTTCCCCGCGACGTTCCCCTGCCGACGCCCATCGATCCGCTCCCCGAGGAGCCGAACGCCGACGAGCTCGCGCTGGCCGAAGAGGGCTTCGCGCTGATGCAGACCAGGTGTTCACGGTGCCACACGCTCGGGCGGGTCTACGGAAAGCTCGACACGCTGGAGCGGTCGCTCAACGTCATCGAGCGCATGTCGCTCAAGACGGGCTCGGGCATCACCGAAGACGATCTGCGGGTGCTCGAGGCGTACCTGCGCTCGCAGTTCGAGCGGCCACTGCAGAGCGCAGCAGAACCGGTGGGTCGAGCCACGTCGCCGCGGTGATGGGCTCACACCAGTCGCGGCTGCGCGCCCGTCACAGACAGCAACGGAACCCGAGGTGACTGGAGCCACCCTGCCCCGGCAGTGAGTAGTCGCGCACGTCGCAGGCCAGCTTCGCGTCGCTCTGCAGGTACGAGCCGCCCCGAATCACGCGCTGGGGTTTGCCCTCGGTGAAGGGCGTCGAGGTCCACTCCGCGACGTTGCCGACGAGATCGGCCACACCCGATGGACCAACACACCTCTTGAACGAGCCCGCCGGCGCCGGCCCCTTCGCGCCCTTCGTCACGCAGCGCCTGGGCCCGGGCGCCGCATCGCCCCACGGAAACTTCGCGTGTGTGGGGCCCGAGCACGCCGACTCCCACTCCGCCTCGGAGCACAGGTGTTTGCCCACGCCCTCGCAGAGCTTCACCGCGTCGTCGTAGTCGACCTTCGTCGCCGGCCGCATGCCTTCACGGTTCGGGTACTCGAACCGATCGATGAAGACGGCTCCGACGTGCACCATGTTGCTGTGCAGCGCAGTCGAGAGCCGTTTGTTTTCGACCACGAGCGCGTCGTCATCGGGCAGCGCGCCGAGCCGCCTGAGCGCGTCGAGGCGAACCTTCGCGTCGTCTGACGAGTCACGGGCGAGGGCCTGCTGCGCTTCGGCACGCAGGTTCGTGGCGAGTCGACCCTTGAGCGCGACCCACTCCGCGCGCCCGGGGAACGAGACCTCTGCCGCGAGCAACGAATCGACGGCCGTGTCACCCGCCCGCCCCACGAGCGCACCGGCATCGAGCCGCGCCTCGACGCTCTCGACGGCCAGCTTCACCGCCTGCGCGATGGGGTCGACGGCGGGCTCCACCGGCTGCACCACCGGGGGCGCAGGTCGCGTGACGAACCAGCCGATACCTGCGAGCACGATCAAAGCGCCCACGCCGAGCGCGATGAACGGAGCCCGGCTGCGAACGACCGGAGCCACCGGCTGCTGGGCGAGCGAGCGCTTCAGCTCGAGCAGCTGCTCACGAACGACTGCCGCGGATGCCGGGCGCGCCACGGCTTCGATGTCCATCAACGAACGAATGAGCGTGTCGAGCGCGTCTGGCACGTCGGGCCGCAACGTCTTCGCGTGGGGGCGCGGCTCGCTCTGGTGCATCGAGATGAGCCGGTTCGCGTCGGCGTGGGCGAAGGGCAGCTTTCCCGTGAGCAGCTCGTACAGCACGACGCCGAACGCGTAGAGGTCGGCCTTGGGGCCCACGCGCTTGTTCGCAGCCTGCTCGGGCGCCACGTAGTCGGGCGTGCCCATGGCGAACGTCGAGCCCTGCTTCACCTTCATCGCCAGGCCGAGGTCGAGCACCTTGTAGATGGGCGGCCGGTTCGGGCGTTGGTGAATGAAGAGGTTGCCAGTCTTGATGTCGCGGTGAACGAAGCCCGCCGCGTGCGCCGCTTCGAGCGCGTGCAGAATGGGAATCGCCAGCTCGAGCACCTCGTCGACCGAGAGCTGCTTCTGCCGCTTGAGCCGTGTCTCGAGCGACTCACCGTCGAGCAGCTCCATCACCAGGTACGCGCGGCCGTCGGGCAGCTTGCCGAACCCGAAGACGTCGACGATGCCTTCGTCACCGATGGAGTTCACCGCGCGCGCTTCCGACAACAGCGTGGGCAGGTTCGGGTCGTCGCTCAGGTGTTGATGAACGATCTTCAGCGCCACCCTGCGGCCGATGTTCGTCTCGACCGCTTCGTACACGGCGCTCATGCCACCGAGGCCCAGACGGCGCTCGACGCGATACGAGCTGACGACCTGGCCCACGAGCGGATCATTGTCGGCCGAGACGAGCTCGGTGCCATCGTCGGGGCACACGACCGCGTTCGGAGGGACGGCGACTCCGCACGCCGGGCAGTTGGTGACGATGACCGGGCTCAGCGAACCACCTCGATCGCGCCTGCCATGCCGCTGCCGTTCGGCGAGCCGTGGCGTGTGCAGTAGTAGCCGAAGACCCCGAGCGCCTTGTCGAACGTGATGGAGACGGCGCTGCCGCTGCTCTGCTCGAACGCCGGCACGGTGATGGGGCCGCAGGCCTGCGTCATCGGGTGGGAGCCGAAGTCACCGCCCTGGAAGGTGACGCTCTGCCCGAAACGAACGCGCACGCAGGCGGGCGTGTAGCGATCGTTCCCTCCGGGGAAGCGCACCACCTTCGTCGCGGCGTCCGTGAGATCCGTCCACGAGGTGCAACGCACGGCGGTGCCACAGACCGCTTGCGGAGCAGCACAACGGCTGCCCACGCAGAGCCCCGAGCCGCAGTCGAGCGAAGTGACGCACCGGCCATTGAGCGAGCAGGGAGCACACGCGCCGCCGCAGTCGACGTCGGTCTCGGTGCCGTTCTGCATCGTGTCGGAGCACGTCTGGGGCGCCCCACCGCCGCTGCCGCCTGCCATCGCGCCACCATCGGTGGAGGCGCTGCCCCCGCCCATCGCGCCGGCGTCTGAGTCGATGGGCGGGCCGACCTGCGGCAGACACGAAGCGAGCGCGACGAAGCACACCAGGAAACGCACGGGCTCACTGCGTAGCACGGGCCCTGCGCATCCATCGCGCCATGAGAGGCCTCAGGAGCCGTGCTCCCATCCTCCGCCGAGCGCCTGGTAGAGGTTCACCATGGCGTGCAGCAGGCGCTTCTTCGTCTCGATGAGCTCGAGCTCGGCGTCGAGGGAGTCGCGGCGGGTGAGCAGCACCTCCATGTAGTCGGCGCGCGCCGACTGGAAGAGCACGTTCGAGACGTCGACCGACTGCTTGAGCGTGTCGACCTGCCGACGCTCGAGCTCGTACCGCTTCTTCACGTTCTCGTACGTCACCAGCAGGTTCGCGACCTCGGTGAACGACTGCAGCAGCGTGCGCTCGTACGAGAACACCGCCTGCAGCTGTCTGGCATTGGCCGAGCGGTACTGCGCCTCGATGGCCGTGCGGTTGAGCAGCGGCGCGGTGAGGTTGCCTGCCAGGTTGTACAGCAACGACTCTGGCGTCGTGACGAGGTGCACGATGTTGAACGAGTTGTAGCCGAGCCCGGCGTCGAGGCTGAGCGCGGGGAAGAAGCTGGCCCACGCCGACTTCACGTTCAGCTTCGAGGCCTCGAGCTCGAGCTCGGCCTGCCGCACGTCGGGGCGGTTCTTGAGGAGCTGCGACGGCAGGCCCGACTCGATGACCTCGGGCAGCGGCGCGAGCATGCCCTGCGCGTCGCGGGTCACCGGCTGCGGGAAGCGGCCCACCAGGAAGTTGAGGCGGTTCTCGGCCTGCACGCGCTCCTGCTCGAGGTCGTAGATGCGGCCCGTGTTCTTCAGCACCTCGGCCGAGAAACGCAGCACCGCGAGCTCGGTCACGCGCGCGGCCTGCTTCTCGCTCTTCACCACCTCGAGCGCGTCACTCTGAAGCTTGAGGTTGCGCTGGAGCACCTCGAGCTGCAAGTCGAGGGCGCACAGCTCGTAGTAGGTGCGCGCGATCTCGGCGACGAGCTGCGTCACCATGAAGTCCTTCGCGGCCGCCGACGCTTCGGCGCGCGCCGTGGCTGACTTCGCTGCGTTGCGCAGCTTGCCCCAGACGTCGACCTCCCAGGTCGCGGTGAGCCCGAACCCGAAGTTCCCGAGGTTCTCGGGCACGCCGGTCGCCTTGTCGGAGAAGCCCTGGCTCGTGAAGCCACCGACCTTCTCGACGCCGACGCCGAGGCCTGCGTTCACCCGCGGCAGGTACTCACCGCGCCGCGCGGCTGCCTCGTTGTGGGCGATGATGATCTCCTGCATGCGAACGTTGAGCTCCTGGTTGTTCTTCAGCGCGAGCTCGACGAGCTGCTGCAGCTCCTTGTCGGCGAAGAACTGCTTCCAGGGGCGCAGGCCTGCGTTCGGGGGAACACCGCCGTCGGCCTCTGCCTCGGCCACGCCGGCGTCGGCGCCCCGTTGAAAGGCGCCGGGCAGATACTGGCTCGCGTCACGCGGCGGGTTCTCGACGAGCGTGGGAATGCACGCCGACCACGCCAGCAGCACCACCGCCACCAGCCCCTTACGCATCATGGCGGTGCCCCTCGGTCAGCGGCTCTTCGTGCTCGTCTCTGATGAGGCTCTTGCCCTCCGAGAGGGTGCCGAAGATGAAGTACAGGCCCGGCACGATGGCGACGCCGAAGACGGTGCCGAAGAACATGCCGCCGAGCGCCGAAGCGCCGATGGTGCGATTGCCGATGGCGCCTGGCCCCGTGGCCACGACGAGGGGAATCAGGCCGGCGATGAAGGCGAACGACGTCATCAGAATCGGGCGGAACCGCACCTTCGCGCCTTCGATGGCCGCCTCGAGCACGGTGCTGCCTGCCTTGTGCTTCTGCACGGCGAACTCGACGATGAGCACGGCGTTCTTTCCGAGCAGACCGACGAGCATCACGAGACCGAGCTGCGCGTAGATGTCGTTGGCCAGCCCCAGCATCTGCACCAGGAACAACGAGCCGAAGACGCCGGTGGGCAACGACAGAATGACCGCGAGCGGCAACAAGAAGCTCTCGTATTGCGCCGCGAGCACCAGGTACACGAAGGCGAGCACGATGGCGAAGATGATGATGGCTTCGTTGCCGCGCGCGGCCTCGTCGTACGACAGACCTTCCCAGGCGATGTCGTAGCCACGCGGGAGCGTCGCGGCGGCGACCTCTTTCACGGCATTGATGGCATCGCCGCTCGTGTAACCCTTCACAGGCTCGCCACGAATGGCCGACGAGTTGTACAGGTTGTATCGGGTGATCTCGTTGGGGCCCTGCGTCTTCTTGAGGGTCATGAACGCCGAGTAGGGCACCATCTCGTCGCGATCGTTCTTCACGTAGAAGTTCAGCAGGTCAGACGGCATGCGGCGCGCTTCAGGAGACGCCTGCACGTACACCTTGAAGAAGTTGCCGAACCGGATGAAGCCCTGCTCGTAGGTACTGCCGATGAGAATGTCGAGATTCTCCATCGCCTTCTTGATCGACACGCCCTTCTGCATGGCGAGCTCGTTGTCGATGACGATCTCGTACTGCGGGTAGTTGGCAGCGAAGAACGTGAAGAGGCCGGTCAATTCCTTCCGCTTGCGAAGGTTGTCCATGAACTCCTGATTGACCTTGTCGAACTCGCGGTAATCCGTGTCATTGGTCTTGTCGAGCAACCGCAGCGCGAAGCCACCGGCGGCGCCGTAGCCGGGCACGGCGGGCGGCTGGAAGAACTCGACGACGGCGCCGATCTCCTGTGACTTCTTCTCGAGCTCTTCGATGATCTCGTTCACCGAGTGTTTGCGCTGCGACCAGGTCTTCAGGTTGATGAGACAGGTGCCGGCGTTCGAGCCGCGGCCCTCGGTCAGCACCTCGTAGCCTGCGAGCGACGAGACCGACTCGACGCCCTCGACGGTGGCCGCCAGCCGCTGCAGCTCGCGTGAGACGTCGTTCGTGCGCTCGAGGGTGGTGCCCGGCGGCGTCTGCACGATGGCGTAGATCATGCCTTGGTCTTCGTTGGGCACGAACCCCGACGGCAGCACGCGGTTGACCCACACGATGCCGAAGCCGAACACCGTCAGCGCGAGGAAGGTGACGAGGCGGCGGTGCGCGACCAGCTTCAGCACGCTCACGTAGCGGTTGGTGCCGCGCTCGAACAGCCGGTTGAAGGCGTCGAGGGCGAGGTTGATGGGCGTCTTGCGCTTCGGCACGCCATGGTTCGGCTTCTTCAGAATCATCGCGCACAGCACCGGCGTCAGCGTGAGCGCGACCACGCCCGACAGCACGATGGACGAGGCCATGGTGATGGCGAACTGCCGATAGAACACGCCGACCGGGCCGGTCATGAAGGCCACGGGCACGAACACCGCCGTCATCATGAGCGTGATGGCGATGACGGCGCCGCTGATCTCACCGAGCACCTTCTGCACGGCGGGGTACGGAGCGAGATCCTCCGACTCCATCTTCGCGTGCACCGCTTCGACGACGACGATCGCGTTGTCGACGACGACGCCGATGGCCATGACGAGCGCGAACAGCGTGATGAGGTTGATGGTCAACCCGAAGGCCTGCATCGCCACGAAGGCGCCGATGAGCGACACCGGCACGGCGAGCGTGGGAATCAACGTCGAGCGCCAGTCTCCGAGGAAGAAGAACACCACGAGCGCGACCAGCAGGAACGCCTCGCCCAGGGTGTGCACCACCTTCTCGGTCGACGCGTCGAGGAAGCTCGAGACGTCGTAGCTGACCTGGTAGTCCATACCCTTGGGGAACGACGAGACCTTCAGCTCCTCGAGCTTCTGCTTCACGTTCTCGATGACCTCGCTCGCGTTGCTGCCGTACGTCTGCTTGAGCACGATGGCGGCCGACGGGTGGCCGTCGAGGTTCGAGTAGATGTCGTAGAACTCGCTGCTGAGCTCGACCTGCGCGAGGTCTTTCAGGTGCAGCTGTTTGCCGCCGGCCTTCGCGCGAATGATGATGTTCTCGTACTGCTCGGGCTTGTTGAACCGGCCCTCGTAGACGAGCACGTACTCGAGCGCCTGCGACTGTTTGCCCGTCGCCTGCCCCAGACGGCCCGGGCGGCCGATGACGCTCTGCTCGGCGATGGCCTCCATCACCTCGTCGGTCGACACGTTGTACGCGCGCATGCGGTCGGGCTTGAGCCAGATGCGCATGGCGTACTGTCGAGAGCCGAGAATGCGGGTCTGCGAGATGCCCTTGATGCGGCTGAGCTCGGGCAGCAGGTTGACGTTGGCAAAGTTGTACAAGAACTTCTGATCAGCATCCTTCTCGGTGCTGTACAGGTTCACGTACATCAGCATGCTGGGCTGTACCGGGTTGACGATGACGCCTTCGAGCTGCACCAGCGGCGGGAGGCGGTTCATCATCTGGTCGACGCGGTTCTTCACGTTGACCAGCGCCTGGTTCGGGTCGGTGCCCAGCTCGAAGACGACCTGAATCGTCGCTTCACCGGCGCTCGTCGCGTCCGACACGATGTAGCTCATGTGCGGCACGCCGTTGATGGCGCGCTCGAGCGTGATGAGCGACGACTTCACGAGCACGTCGGCGCTCGCGCCGGGGAAGGCCAGCGACACCATCACGCGCGGCGGCGAGATCTCGGGAAACTGCGAGACCGGCAGCGTGCGCATCGCCAGCGCGCCGAGGAAGACGACGAGCACGGACAACACGATCGCCAGCACAGGCCGGTGGATGAAACGTTCGAACATGGTGATTCACCTGGTGACGGAGCGATGAACGAACGTGCTCACTCTGACGGCGCTTCGAGATGCGCGAGCACCTCGACGGGCTTCTGGTACTTCGGCTCGATCACGCTGCCCTCGCGAACCTTGCGAAGACCCTCGAGCAGAATCTTGTCTTTCTCGTCGACGCCCTTCGCCACCACGTAGACCTGCGGCAGCTCGGCCTTCACGGTGATGGCGCGCGAGCGCACGACGTTCTGCTCGTCGACGACGAACACGTACTTCTTGTCGAGCACGTCGAACGTCGCCGCCTGCGGAATGACGAGCGCGTCGTCCAACGTCTCGCTCACGAGGATCTTCCCGGTCTCGCCGTGCCGCAGCAGCTGCTTCGGGTTGGGAAACGTGGCGCGAAACGCGATGGCGCCCGTCTCGTTGTCGAAGTCGGCTTCGATGGTCTCGACCACGCCGGGCTGGTCGAAGATCTTCCCGTCAGCCATCAGCAGCCGCACCGCCCAGGGCTTCTTGCCCTCGGACTCGGCCTTGTACGTGAGGTACTCGGCCTCGGTGACGTTGAAGTACACCCACATCGTGCTGTTGTCCGAGAGGGTGGTGAGCAGGTCGCCTTCGTCGACGAGGCTGCCCTTTCGTGCGCTGAACAACCCCATCATGCCGCCGAACGGCGCCCGAATCTGGGTCAGGCCCTGATGCGTGGTGGCGAGGTTGAGCTGCGCCTGCGCCTTGTTGAAGTTCGCCCGCCCAATGGCGAGCTCGTTCTGAGAGACGACGTTCTTCTCGGCGAGCGCTCGCGTGTTGTCGTATTCGATCTGTGCGCGCTCGGTCTCGGCCTGGGCCTTCTGCACCTCGGCCTGGTAGATCATCGGCATGATTTGAAACATGCGCTGGCCGCTCTTCACGAACTGGCCTTCGTCGACGAAGATGTCCTGCAGGTAGCCGCGCTCGAGCGCCCGCACTTCGATGTGCTGAAACGCCCGAATCTGCGCGACGTACTCGCGGGTGATCTCGGTGGGCTTGCGGAGCGGGTTGGTGACGGCCAGCTGCCGCTTCTCTTCGACTTCGACCTTCTCGGTGGGACAGGCCGAGAGCACGAGCGCGACCAGGCTGACGAGCGCTCGACCCTTCGCGAACCATCGATTCGTCTTCTGCACGCTTCCGCCTCTGGTGTGGGTCGCTGGTGTGTGCGGCGCCGGGGGTGACTGACGGCCACCACTCAGCACCCGGCGTGCCATGTCGGATGCCCCAGAAACGCCTCACGCACACGTGGAAGACTGACTCAACGGGCCCCAAACGAGTCGGAATGACTCGCTCGGGCAGGCCGACGCGCGTGATTGACAAGGGGCGATGGGTCTCGAAGAAGGCGTTCTTCCCTCATGAAGGCCCCGCTCCTCGTCGCCGCTGTGCTGCTCTCGGCCTGCAAACCGGCGCCAGAGAAAGAGCTCGTGGTGTTCGCGGCCTCGAGCCTGAAAGATGTCTTCGGCGCGCTGGGTGGAACGTTCAAACAGCAGCACCCGGAGGCGCAGGTCAGCTTCAACTTCGCGGGCACCCAGGAGCTGCGCACCCAGCTCGAGCACGGCGCGCCCGCCGACGTCTTCGCCTCGGCCGACGTCAGACACATGGCCGACCTCGAGCGCGCGGGCCGTGTGCAGCCGTCGGTGCCCTTCGCGAGGAACGAGCTGGTGCTGGTGGTCTCGCCAGAGGCCTCACGCCTGGTGAAGCGCTTCGAAGACGCCACTTCGCTCGAGCGCATCGTCATGGGCGGGCCCGACGTGCCCATCGGCCGGTACACGCGGGAGCTGCTCCAGCGGGCCTCGATGTCGCCCCTCGGCCCCGCCTTCGTGGAGCGCTTCGAGGCCCACGTCGTCTCGAAGGAGCTGAGCGCACGGCAGGTGCTGGCGCGGGTCTCGCTCGGTGAAGCCCAGGCCGCCTTCGTCTATCGCACCGACGCTCGGTCGGTCGCCGATGCAGGCGTCGACGAGGTGCCGCTCCCGGAAGACCTGCGCGTCGTCGCCGAGTACCCCATCGCGCTCGTGACGAAGCCTGCGCACCCTGCCCTCGCCGCCGCCTGGGTCGACCTCGTGCGCTCTGCAGAGGGGCAACGGCAGCTCTCGTCGGCGGGGTTCCTTCCGGTCTCACCATGACGAGGTGGCGTCGCCAGCAGCTGGTGCTCGGCCTCATCGGCGGCGTGCTGGCGCTCTACCTCTTCACGCCGCTGGCGGTGCTCATCGGCTCGACGGGCACCGGCTTCTTCTCGGGCCTCGCGCACCCGCTCGTCTGGCCGGCGATGAAGTTGAGCCTGTCGACGACGCTCACGAGCCTGCTGGTGGTCGTGGTGCTCGGCACACCGCTCGCCTGGGTCGTGGCGCGCAGCAGCTCGCGCGGTGCGCGGGTGCTCGAGTCGTTGCTGCAGCTGCCGGTGGTGGTGCCGCCAGCGGTCGCCGGGGTGGCGCTGCTGCTCACCTTCGGCCGCCGCAGCCTGTTGAGCGCCGCCTTCAGCCCCGATGGGTGGTCTCCCTCGTTCACCAGCCTCGCGGTGGTCATGGCCGAGGCCTTCGTCTCGGCGCCCTTCTTCCTCCAGGCGGCCATCAGCGCCTTCCGCCGCATCGACGCCAACCTGGTGACGGTCGCGCGAACGCTGGGGGCCTCTCCGCTTCGGGTCTTCTTCTCCATCGGCCTGCCGCTCGCTGCGCCGGGGCTGGTCGCGGGTGGAGCGACGAGCTGGGCCCGCGCGCTCGGTGAGTTCGGCGCGACGTTGATGTTCGCCGGCAACCTCGAGGGGCGAACGCAGACGCTGCCGCTCGCCATCTACACGGCGCTCGAGACCGACCTCAAAGTGGCCCAGAGCATCTCGGTGGTGCTGATCATCGCGGCGCTCGCGCTGCTCGTGCTGGTGCGCCTCGTCACCAGAGAGCGCACGCCATGACCGACGTCGTCTCGGTGCAGCTGCGCGGGAGGGTGGGAGCGCTCACCATCGACGTGACCTTGCCGCCGGTGACCCGCACCCTCGTCGTCATCGGCCCCAACGGCGCCGGCAAGTCGACGCTGCTCTCGATGTTGCTGGGCGTGAAGCCGGTGCAGGCGGGCCGCGTCTCCATCGGTGCCGAGGTGCTGTTCGACTCGACGACCGGCGTGTCGGTGCCGGTGGAAGAGCGCCGGCTCGCGTGGGTGCCGCAAGATTCGGGGCTGATTCCCCAGCGCACGGTGCAGCAGAACTTCGACTTCGCGGTGCGGTGTGGCGCGACCGAGACGGCGCGTGAGCAGCGCAGGCAGCACGCGGCGCGGGTGATCGACCAGCTCGACCTCGGGCGCCTGCTGAACCGCGAGGTCACGACGTTGTCGGGCGGCGAACGACAACGGGTCGCGCTGGCGCGGGCGCTGTGCATCGGGCCCCGCGCGCTGTCGATGGACGAGCCGTTGGCGGCGCTCGACGTGACGTCGCGTCGCGAGATGCGGACCTTTCTCGCAGGGTGGCTCGAGCAGCTGCCCATTCCCACCCTCATCGTCTCGCACGACGCAGACGACGCGCGGGTGCTGGGCCAGCACCTGGCCGTGCTCGAAGCGGGCCGCCTCACCCAGCACGGCACGTGGAGCGAGCTGGCCGCCGCGCCCGCCTCGAACTTCGTGCGCGAGTTCACGAGCGCTCCTCCCGTCGCGCCCCGGTGACCGTTCGTCTGGGCGGTGCCGCCGCTCGTCGCCCGGCCGGGGCAGCGCCACCGCGTGAGCGCATTCTTCGTGCATCGCGACGCGCACTCGAGCGCGCGCGCCACCGAAGGAGTCGCTCATGTCATCGCTCTTCGCCGTCATCGGGGGCACCGGGTTCGCGGGGGCCGCCACCGTCAACGCGTTCGTCGAACGTGGCCACCGGGTTCGCGTCATCTCGCGCCACGTGAAGGCCGACGTGCGGGCGAAGGTGGAGACCACGGCGGCCGACGCGACCGACGTCGCCGCCCTCACGCAGGCGCTCGAGGGCGTTCACGCGGCGGTCTTGTGCGCACGCCCCGACTACTGGCGCTGGCCCCAGGAGCTCGTGCCCATGTTCCAGCGGGCCATCGACGCCGCCTCGCGAACGGGCACGCGGCTGGTCCTCTGCGACAACCTGTACGCGTACGGCGTTCCCGACGGGCCGCTCACCGAGTCGTCACCCCTGCGTCCCCATGGGCCCAAGGGCCGCGCCCGGAAAGCGGGTGCCGAGCTGCTGATGCGGGCGCACGAGCAGGGCCAGGTGCAGGTCGCCATCGGCCGCGCCGCCGACTTCTACGGCCCGGGCATCGACTACCCCAACCTGAAGCTGCTCTTCGGCAACGCGGTCGAGGGCAAGACCGTGCGGCTCCTGGGCTCGGGAGAAGCGCTGCACTCGGTCTCGTTCATCAAAGACGTCGGGCACGCCCTCGTGACGCTGACCGAGAACGACTCGGCGTTCGGCGACGTCTGGCACCTGCCGGTCGCTCCGCCGATGCCGGAGAAGGAGCTCGTGCGCCGCATCGTCGACCTCGCTGGAACCGGAGCGACGATCGCCTCGACGCCTGCCTGGGCCGTTCACGCGTTGTTCAAGGTGATGGGGCTCTTCAGCCCGATGATGCGTGAGCTCCCCGAGGTGCAGTACCAGCACGAGCTGCCGTTCGTGGTCGATGATTCACGCTTCGTGAAGGCGTTCGGGCAGCGCGCGACCCCGATGGATGAAGCGGTGCTCGAGACCCTGGCGTTCTGGCGCGAACGGCTTGGCCTGACGCGCGCCTCGGTCGCGAGCGCGGCGTGACTACGCGAGCGCGGTGCTTCCCTTCAGGAACTCCTGCGCCGAGACGGTCATGATGGTGGTCTCGACGGGCAGCACGCGGCCCTTGCGCAGCTCGGACAGCTCAGGCGGCTTCACGATGACGGCGTAGTGCGGGTCGCCTTGAACCGGCAGCAACACGAACGGCACGTAGGCGTACGTCGCGCGGAGTGCCTGGAGACGCTCGAGCGCGGGCGCGCGCACACCACGAAGAAACCGAGACTGGCCCGGTGCGCCGTAGAGCGTGGCGATGGTGTGCTCGTGGGCGTCAGCGGGCTCCTTGAGCGCGTTGATGAAGTCTCGCGCGCAGGCGTCGGTGTGGGGCTCGACGACGACCACGTCGAAGGTGTGCGCGGCCAGCAGCTCGAACGCGTCGCTCACGCCCGCTGCGAGCACCAGCTGGGCGCCACGCTGGTCGAGCGTCGAGCGCAACGAGAGCGGCACCTCGCCGACCAGCAGCACCAGCCGCTTGCGCCGGGCGCGCAGGCCCTGCTCACCCCACTGCGCTTCAGGCGCGGCAGACCCGGGTGGAATCGAGCGGCTCATCGCCCGCGAGGGTATTCCCACCGGCTCCCGGGACGCGAGAGCCCCATCGGCTTGATGGCGTCAGAGGCTCGCGAGGGCCACGCGGTACAGCGCGCGATAGCCCATGCGCGGCGCGGGCTCGAACCGATCGGCGTGGAACAGGTCCTTGAGCACCTGCGCACCTGCAGGCGAGTCCTTCATCGCCAGCATCGCCTTCTCGAGCTCGGTCACCATCGGCCCATTCATCGACATCGACACCGCGACGCCGTCGTTGGGCGACTCGTCGGTGAAGGTCAGCACCCGAAACGCCGACTCCTGGCCGGGCCACACCTCGGCGAGACCGGTCGTGTGGCCCTGCCCCGCCTTCGCAGCGGGAGCGAACAGGCTCGTCACGTCGACCGACCCCTTCGCGACGAGCTCGAGCGCGCTCTTGTAGTTGCCGACGAAGTCCTGGCGGAAGAACAGCTTCGCGGGGTCGTGCCCCTGCTCGCGCAGCCACGCCATGGGGAGCAGGTAACCACCGACCGAGTCGCGATCGCTCCACGCGGCCGACGTTCCCTGCAGGGTGTCTTTCGTCACGTTGGCGTCGGCGCGGCAGACGAGGGCAGCGCGATAGGTCGACGCGCCATTGCGCACGCCACGCACCAGCACGCGCACGCCCATGGCCTCGATGCGCGCACAGACGAACGGGGGCGCCCACGCGGCGTCGACCTTTCCAGCGAGCAGATCTTTCGCGAGCGTCTCGTACGACGTGGGCACCACGACCTCGGCCGGCTTGCCGAGCGCTTCGGTGAGGTAGCTCTGCAGCGCGGCCGAGCGCTCGTGCACGTCACCGAGCGTCGGAGGCACCGCGAAGCGCAGCGTCGTGCGGGCTGGCCTGGGAGGGTTCGAGTTCGCCATCACGCCTCCGCCGTCAGCTTCTTCACTTCGTCGTCGGCCAGGCCGAACGTGCTCTGCAGCAGCTCGAGCACCTTGAGCTCGGCCTTGCCCGGCCCCGACTCGCCCGCGTTCGCCACCCGCACCGCGAGCTGGAACGCCTTCTTGCGCTGCCCCCGCGTCGTCAGCCCGCGCGCGAGCGCTGCCAGCCGGCGAGGGAGCCCTTCGTTCGCGACGTTGGTGATGGCCGTTCGCAACGCCGCCTCGGCCGCCGCGCGCGAGACGTCGTGAAAAACGGGGTCGCCCGCGAGGTTCTCGAACATCGCCATCAGCTCGCTCTCGCGCACCACGCCATCGGCCGCGCCCACGAGCACCATCGTCTCGGTGAAGAGCAGCTCGGGCGGGTCGCCGAGCACGTCGGCGAGCGATTCGCCGCGCTGCACGGTGTCGACCACGCGCTGCACCTCGGCCTCCGAGATGCCCAGCGCCGACTGAATCGTCTTCAGCAGCCCGAGCTCTTCCCGACTGGCCTTGCGATCGGCGAAGGCCACCGACGCTGCGAGCCCGAAGGCCAGCAGGCGGTTGCGGTGCTCGGGCAGGCGCTCGCGAAGACTGGAGAGCACGTCTTCGAGCTTTGCCGCCTGTGAGAGCCGCTTCGCCGACGACTCCACCAGGGCGTTCAAGGCCTCGGCGTCGGTGCCTTCGAACTCGGGCCGCTCGATGACGCGGGCGATGAGAATCTGCAGCTCGCGGGGCTCGACGCGGCCGTCGGCGCTGGCGGCCAGCAACATCGTCTCGATGAGGGCGGCGTTGCGCTCGGTGCGCGCCGTACGAATCGACTCATGCGCCATGACGGTCTCCCCCGGTGCTCGAAGCGGCTTCGCCGAACTTCAGCGGCACCAGCCCTTCGGCGGTCTTCAGCTGGGCGCGTGGTGGCGCCTCTTCGGTCGGCGCGCTCCACAGCTGCTTGTCGAGCAGATGCGAGACGTGCAGGTTGCCCATCGCCGACATGATGCTGCTCTTGAGGTTCGGAATGTCTTTCGAGAGCTCTTCCACCAGGCGCTTCACCTTCTTGCGCTGCAGGTTCTCCTGCGAGCCGCAGAGGTCGCAGGGAATGATGGGGAAGGCCTTGAGCTCGGCGAAGCGCGCGATGTCGGCCTCGTTCGCGTAGCAGAGCGGGCGAATGACGGTGTTGCGCCCGTCGTCGCTGTGCAGCAACGGCGGCATGGTGGCCGAGGCGCCCGCGAAGAAGAGGTTGAGCAGATAGGTGTGGATCAGATCGTCGCGGTGATGGCCGAGCGCGATCTTGTTGCAGCCGAGGTCGACGGCCGCGTTGTACAGAATGCCGCGGCGCAGGCGGCTGCAGAGCGAGCACTGCGTCTGCCCCGGCTTCAGCTTGTCGAGCACGATGCTGTACGTGTCTTCCTTCAGCATGCGGTACGCGTAGCCGTTGGCCTTCAGCCACCCCTCGAGCAGGTGGCCGGGGTAGCCGGGGTGGCCCTGGTCGAGGTTGACGGCGACGAGCTCGAACCGAACGGGCGCGCGGCGGCGCAGCTGCTCGAGCACGTGCAGCATCGTGTACGAGTCCTTGCCGCCCGAGAGGCAGACCATGATGCGGTCGCCGTCCTCGATGAGGTTCCAATCGGCGACGGCCTTGCCGGCGGCCGACACGATGCTCTTCTCCAGCTTGTCGAGCTCGTTCATCGTCAAGGGTCTCTTCCCGTTCGCGGCGCGGCCGTAGCCCAAACG
The DNA here is from genome assembly GCA_016879935.1 of Archangiaceae bacterium. GTDB lineage: Bacteria > Myxococcota > Myxococcia > Myxococcales > Myxococcaceae > Xiheimicrobium. The sequence continues at coordinate 24,512 of JAACJQ010000343.1, forward strand.
CGAGGTTGTTGCTAGTCGCCCGCCCGTGCCGATTCCTGAAGTGGTGGTGGACGTCACCCGCGCGTCACAGCTCGACGAGGTGAAGCGCGGGCTGGCGCAGGTGAAGGAGTTCTCGGTGGACGTCGAGGCCGACTCGATGCACCACTTCAAGGCGAGCTTGTGCTTCGTCCAGGTGGGCTCCGACGAGCACATCTGGCTGCTCGACACGCTGCTGCCCGAGGTGAAGGTGTCGGCCCTGGCCGACGTGTTCGCCGACGAGAAGCGCACGAAGATCTTTCACGCGGCCATGGGAGACCTGCAGTACCTCGCCGAGGCCGGCATTCGCGTCGCGGGCCTGTTCGACACGCACCGCGCGGCGACGTTGCTCAACTGGCCGAAGGTGGGCCTGGGCGATCTCGTGCTCGAGAAGCTCGGCGCGACGCTGAAGAAGGAGCACCAGCAGGCCGACTTCTCGGTGCGCCCGCTGCCCGCCGAGCTGCGCGCGTACATCGCCGACGACGTGCGCTACCTCACCGAGCTGGGCCGCATGGTGAAGCAGGCCTGCGTCGACGCCGACATTCTCGAAGAGGTCGAGCTCGACTGCGCACGCATGTGTGCCGAGGCGCAGGTGCGACCCGACATCTCGCAGACCGAGCTGAAGCTGCCGAAGCAGGGCCTGACGCCGAAGCAGGTCGCGCTGGCGCAGGGCATCGCGAAGAAGCTGCACGCGCTCCGCCTGGTGCTCGCCGAGAAGGCCGACGTGCCGATGGGCCGCATGTTGTCGAACACGGCGCTCGGTGAAGTCGCAGCGAAGGCGCCCACGCAGGCAAAGGAGCTCACGCGCATCAAGAACGTGCGCGGCCAGTTCGTGCGCGATCACGGCGAGCAGGTCGTCGAGCTGATCAAGCAGTGCATCGAAGAGCAGCGCGCGGGAACGCTCGTGGTCGAAGAAGAGAAGAAGGAGCGCGAGCCCGGAAAGCGCCGCCGTGAAGACGCGCTGCTGGCCTTCCGCAAAGAAGCGGCGGCGAAGCGCAAGGTGACGGGCTCGGTCATTCTGTCGAACCCGCTCATCGAAGAGATCGCCTCGCTCAACCCGAAGACGCCCGAGGAGCTGAAGGTGCTGCCGTACTTCGGCGCGAAACGACTCTCGCTGTACGGCGAAGCCATCGTCGCCACGCTCGCCGCGGTGCGCTGATGCTCGCGTTGCTGGTCGGCTGCTTCACCCTGGGCGCCATCGCGCGCCGGGTGCCGTCGCTGCCCAGAGAGACGCCGAAGGTGCTCAACACGTGGGTGCTGTACGTGTCGTTGCCAGCGCTGGTGCTGAAGACCGTGCACGGCGTCGCGCTGGAGTCGCGATTCCTGGTCGCGGCCGTCGTGTTGTGGGCGCTGTTCGGCCTCGCGGCGCTGGCGGCCATCATCGCGGTGAAGCGCGGCTGGGCGACGAAGGAGGTCGCGGGTGCGCTCGCGCTGAGTACGGGCCTGGGAAACACGGCGTTCATCGGCGTGCCGTTGATGGAGGCCCTCGGTGGGCCGGGCGCCGTCGTCCCCGCTGCGATGATGGATCAGCTGGGCAGCTTCTTCGTCTTCGCGTTCGGCGCGGTGCCCTTCGCGATGTCGTTCGGGGGTGAGAGCACGCGCCCTGCGGTGGTGCTGAAGCGGCTCTTCACCTTCCCTCCCTTCATCTCGCTGCTGCTCGCGTTCGCGCTGCGCCCGGTGGACTTTCCGCCGTCGCTGGTCGCCGTGCTGACGCGCTTTGCAGACATGCTCACGCCGCTCGCTCTGGTGTCGGTCGGGTGGCAGCTCGAGCTCTCGGGACTGAAGGGCAACGGCGGGAAGCTCGCGCTCGGGCTCGGGTGGAAGCTGGTGGGCGCTCCGCTGGTGATGCTCGGCGTGCTGCTCGCGATTGGTGGTTCGTTCACGCTGACCGATCGGGTCGCGGTGGCGCAGGCGGCGATGGCGCCGATGGTGACGGCCGCCGTGCTCGCGGCGGAGTACCGCTTGTCGACGTCACTCTCGGCCGCGATGTCGGCGGTCGGCGCGCTGGTGTCGTTCGCGACGGTGCCCGCGTGGTGGGCGTTCACGGAGCGCTTCCGATGAGACTCGAGCTGTCGCCCAGTGGCCGAGCGACCTGCCGAACCTGCGAGACGCGCATCGAGCGCGGAGCCCTGCGCATCGCAGAGACCACCACGCAGCACGACCACGTCGTCGAGCGCTATCACCACCTCAGCTGCGTCGTGGAGGACCAGCCCAACGGCGCCCTGGTCGCGATGCTGGCAGCGCCTCCCGAGCTCCGGAGCGCGGCAGAGAGCCTCGTGAACGGGCAGCAGGCGTTCCTGGCGTCGGTTGCCCGTGCCGCGGCGGGGAAAGCAGCGGTTGCCGCGGCCAGCAACGACGAGTTCGACGCCGAGACCGAGGCGTTGATCGAGAAGCTGGCGCCCAACCCCCGCGAGGCGTCGGTGCTCAGCGTGCTGCACGATCATCTCCAGGAGCGTGGGCTGCCGCGCGGTGAGCTGATCGCGCTCGAGCTGGCGAAAGCGCCCGAGACCGCGCGGCTGGTGGAGCTCAAACGGCAGCTCTGGCCCGTGGTGAAAGACGTTCGCGTGACGTGGGGCACCGGCTTCCTGCGCACCATGAGCGTTCAGGTGCGCGACCAGGCGTCGTCTGGAGCCGCGGTGCAGGCGCTCCGTCACCCGAGCGCGCGGTTGCTCGAAGAGCTCTCGCTCCAGCGCTGGGTCGGGCCGCTGCCACCAATTCCCCCATCGCTGCGGCGGCTCGAGTTTCAATGGTGCGAAGGCGCGAGCCCCTCGATCGAGACGCTCCCACGGCTCGTTCACCTGCAGCTCAACCACGTCGAAGACGCGGAGCAGATTCGCAGCCAGTCACTCACCTCGCTCGGCTTCGGGCCCGACATCGTCTCGGTGCCGCTCGCGAAGTCGGTTCCGCAGGTTCACACGCTGGTGTTCGAAGCGCCGCAGTCGGTCGAGCTGCTCGCCTCGGCTGGCCTGTTGAAGCAGGCGCGCGTGTTGGTGCTGCCGCTGCTGTGGGGCGAAGCGGTGCTCGACGCGCTCGCCGCGACGAACTGCACGTGGGAGCAGCTCGTCGTTGCCCGCTTCGTGCCGAAGGACGACCAGCGACAGCGACTGAAGCGGCTCGCGCGGCGCTGTGCCGTCGCCCTGACCGACGGCGTCCCCTCGTGGGTCACCCATACGAGCCGGCCGGAGTGGGGACTGGGACGGGTGCTGACGAGAACGGCGTCGACGCTCGAAGTGGCGTTCGACTCCGGGGTTCGCAGCTTCCCTGCCAACACGACGGTGCTCTCGGGGGTCGAGGTGATCGACGAGGTCACGGGCGGCAGCTCTTGAACGGCGTACCCGAACACGTCCACCCCTGAGGGCACTCTGCCGCCGAGTTGCAGCGATGCGTGCAGGTGTTGCTCACGCAGTGACCGCCGGTGCAGCCAGTGACGCACGGGCCGCCGACGTCGGGGTACGAGACCGAGCGGCAGACGTTGGCCGTCGAACGCGGCGTGCCTTCGCGCCCGCTCATGCAGACGCGGCCGCCTTGCGAGGTGGCTTCGCAGATCCAGTCGAGGGGGCAGTCGTTCGCCGTCGTGCACGCCTTCGTGCAGATGAACGACGGGCTCGCACCGAAGCAGAGGCCCGACTGACACTGCGTGCCGACGGAGCAGTCTTTGCCGAGGTCGCTCACCGAGCACGTCTGGGCCGTGCCGCCGCCGGTCGAAGCGGTGCCACCGCCAGCGCCCGAACAGGTCGAGGGCCCAGCATTGCTCCCGCCAACGAACCCGCCGCTCGAGATGCCGAGCCAGCACGTGCCAAAGCCTGCGCACGCGCCAGGACATGCCTGCGCCCCGTCGAGACAACGATTGTTCACGCAGCGCTTCGAGTTCACCGGCGGCCCGCTCCGGCACTCGCAGACGACGTTCGGGCAGTCTTCGCCCACCGAGCAGAAGGGTGCGGTGGTGTTCGCCGTTCCGCCGCCCGCTGCGCTGCCGCCGCCGGCCGCGAGCCCGCCGCCTGACGCCGTTCCCGCCCCCGCGCCGCGCCCGAAGCAACTGCCCGCCGTGCACACCTGGGTCGAGTTGCAGCTGCTGCACGACGCCGCACCGCGCCCGCACGCTCCGTCAGCGTTTCCGGGAAGGCACTGGCCCGTCGACGTGCAACAGCCGCTGCACGACCGGAGATCGCACGGCGGCGGAACTCCGCAGGCCATCAACGACAGCGACACCACCAACACGCGAATGCTCGACATGGACCCCTCGTGGAATGAACCGACGAGGGTGATTGGGGAGCGCCCACCACTTCCGTCACGGCGGCAGCGAATAGGTGACGACGGCGTGCGCGCAGACGTCGGTCGACGAGGCGGAGCGCAGCGCGACCTCACCCACTGCGAGCGTGCGGCCGAGCTTGAGCATCGTCGCGTCGGCGATGAGATCCTCCGCCTTTGGCCGGCGCAGGAAGTTGATCGACAGGTTCGTCGTCACCGCGAGCGGCACTTCGCCGATGGCCGACAACACCAGCGCGTACATGGCGGTGTCAGCCAGGGCCATCATCGTCGGCCCCGAGATGGTGCCGCCCGGCCGCAGGTGGGTCGGGTGAAACTCGATCGCGAGCTGCGCGGTCTTCCCGTCGGCGGTTCGCACCCTGGGAATGTCGACGCCAGGGAACGCCTTCACCAGAAACGCTTCGATCTCGGCAGCAGTCATTCCAGCCATGCGCGGCTTCTCCTCCGCGGGGCGGCACCGTACAAGCGGCGCATGGTTCTCTCCGACGCCGTCGTCATCGATCTCGTCAAGGCCGCGCAGGCCGACTTCACCGCGCGCTTCCCGGGAGATCGCGGCCGGCGGCAACCGCTCCACGTCGTCTACGGCGGCATGCACCTCTTCTCGGCCGAGACGCCGGCGAAGCTGGCCCAGGTCGCGAGCACGATGCTGCAGACGTACGCGCCGACGCCGGCCGACCTCGCCAGGCTCTTCTCGCTCGACGAAGCCATCGCCGCAGAGGTGCACGCGCGCGTGACGACGAAGCTCGCGACCGAAGCCGTCGAGGACTACCGAATCGACTCTGAAGACGGCTACGGCCATCGGCCCGACGAGGAAGAGAGCGGTCACGCGAAGCAGGCGGCGGAGCAGGTCGCGAAGCTCATCTCGACGGGAACACCGCCGCCCTTCCTCGGGCTGCGCATCAAGCCGCTGTCGGTCGAGCTGGCGACGCGCGCGCTGACCACGCTGGGCATCTTCCTCACGACGCTCGGCAACAAGACGCCGCCGGGCTTCATCATCACGCTGCCGAAGGTGACCGACCCGCGGCAACTGCGGGCGCTCGTCGCGGCGCTGGAGCGGGTCGAGTCGCGGCTGTCACTTCCTCCGCTCCGCATCGAGGCGATGATCGAATCGGGTCCCGGGCTGTACGACTCGAAGGGGCGACTCACCCTGCCCTCGCTGATCGATGCGTCGAAGGGCCGGCTCTTCGCAGCGCACGTCGGCGCGTACGACTACACGGCATCGCTCGACATCGCCGCGCCGAAGCAGCGGCTCGACCACCCCGCGTGCGATCACCTGCGCCACCTGATGAAGACGGCCTTCGCGGGCACCGGCGTCTTCCTCGCCGATGGAGCGACGACCCAGCTCCCCATCGCTCCGCACAAGGCAGCCACGACGGACGCGCAGCGGGCCGAGAACGCGAGTGCGATTCATGCGGCCTGGCGAGCCCACGCGAAGAACATCGAGCACGCGCTCGATCAGGGCTTCTTCCAGGGCTGGGACCTGCACCCCGGTCAGCTCGTGCCACGCTACGTGAGCTCGTTCGCGTTCTTCCTGAGTCAGCGCGAGGCGATGACGAAGCGGCTGTCGAACTTCGTTGCGCAGCTGGGACAGGCGACCGCGGTGGGAACGTCGTTCGACGACGCGGCGACGGGGCAAGGCCTGCTCAACTTCTTCCTGCGCGGCTGGTCGTGTGGCGCATTCACCGAAGCCGAAGTGCAGGCGACCGGGCTCACGCTCGAGCAGCTGCGCACGCGCGACTTCGCGAAGCTCCGCGCGATGCGCTGATCAGCCCCACTTCACCGAGTCGCCGAACCGGTCGCTCAGCTTCTTCTTCGTCGCGCGGCTGGCATCGACGCGCAGCAGGTCGAGTCGCTTGAGTCCAGGAAGCAGTTCGGGATCGGCGAAGCGAACGAGCAGCTCGTCGCTCAGCTCGTTCTCACTCAGCTCGAGGCGCTGCAGCCCGTCGTGTTCGCCTTCGAACAACAGCTCGAACGCTTCATCGGTCAGCTCGTTGGCGGCGAGCGACAGGTGCCGCAGCCCCATCGAGAAATCAGACGCGAGGAACGCGGCCACCCCTTCGTCCGTCACACCGGCGCGCGAGAGAAAGAGCGTGTCGACCGACAGCTCACAGTCGTCGAACGCCGCGAGACCGTCATCACCGATCTCCGAGCCCGAGAGGCTCAACCGGCGCAGCGCCTTGAAGTCCTGCTTCAGCAACGCGCGCAGGCCATCACCTGACAGCCCACCGCCAGCACACGTGAGCGCCGACAGCCTCGCGACCCTCGGCTTCGCCAACGCGCCGGCCCACGCGTCGAGCGCACCCGACACCCGCAGGTGCTCGATGCGATCGAAACACTCGGCCTGCATCGTCTTCGCGAGCTCGGTGCCACGCGGCAGGGAGACGATCAGGTTCGTGATCGGCTCGAGCGCCATCATCGAGGGCAGCGCGCCGAGGTTGTCTTCGGGAATCATCAACTCGATGACGAAGCCGCGATCGAAACGGAGGTTCGACGCGCCCGCCTTCGTGAGGTCCGCCGTCCAGCTCGAGAGGTGCGACCGCTCCAACGCGACCTTCTTCGCCAGCAGCTGCTTGCGCTTCGCCGGGTTCGGGCGGCTCGCGAGCTGAATGGACGTCGCGACGAACTCTCCGCGCGGCTCGTTCTGCTCCTGCCACCAGTCGGCGTAGACCTGCCTCGGCTCGGGCGCGTCGGGACGATCGGCGATGACCTGCAACAGCTGCTCGTTGCGCTTCATCCCTGCCCCCGCGTCAGCGCCTTCACCTCGCGCTGCCACTTCGCGCCGAGCTCTGGATGCACCATGCGCACCCAGCTCGCGTAGCCCTCGAGCCACGACTTGAAGTCTTCACGCCCGCGCGCCTGCGACTCGAGCCCGTGCTTCTTCACGTTGTGCAGAATCGCTTTGAAGCGGCGCCGGTCTTCTCTCGGAATCGAGACCTTCTGATTCACCACGAGCCCCGTCACCATGCGGCGCCCACCAGACCGCATCACGCGGCGTTTGCCGTCGTTCTCCGAGAAGCCCTCCTGCTGGCAGATGGAGTTCACCCACCACAGGAAACGGCCGAGCCGCTCGGGCTGCTTCTGAAACGAGAACGCGAGGTCGTCGGCGTAGCGCGTGTACGTCGCGCCGAAGCGGGCACACAGCGCCGTGAGCCGCGCATCGAGCCGGCGGCAGACGATGTTGGCAATGGCGGGAGACGTCGGCGCTCCCTGCGGCAGACAGCCAGGCCACGCGACGCGGCCATCAGGCAACTTCGCGCGCCACGTCGTCAGGCCCGCGAGCGTCGAGGCCACCTCGGTGTTGTAGCCGTACGCCTCGAAGAGCCCTCGTACGCGGCGGTAGTGCACCGAGGGAAAGAACTCCTCGAGGTCGACCTTGACGACGATGGAGGCCCCGACGTGCAGCTGCGCGTTGGTGACGACCGAACGATCGATCGCGAACCCGTGCGCCGCGCCGTGCAGCGGAATCTTCGAGAGCACCTGGTCGAGCAGCGCGCGTTGAGCCGTGCGCAGCTTCGCGCGAGGGGCCGCGATTCGACGCGTGCCACCGCTGCGTTTGGGAACATCGAACTCGACGTAGCCCGAGCCTGACGCTGAGCCCGGCCGCATGAACGCGGTGAGCTCTTCTTCGGTGACGCCGACCAGCTTCGCGACGTCGGCGCGCGACGAGAGCTTCGGCAGCGACACCTTCGGAGGCGGCTTCGAGCTGCGGCCGAACAGGCCAGCCCACCAGCCAGACGGGTTCCAGCCTCCAGGCACCAGCGGCGATTCACGATCGGGCGTCCACCGGGAGTCGGGCAGCGCGACGTCGGCGAGCTTCAGACGTCGAACGCCCGCGCGTGCAGCAGCAGACACGCTGCGGCTCGGGTCCTTCACCATCTTGCGCAGGAGCCTCGCGGCCGGCGCGCGCGGAAACAGCCCCGACAGACTTCGCACCGCGGCGAGGCGCTCTTTCGGGTCGACGTTCTTGAGCCGCCGCTCCACGCCGACTTCGACGGCGCGGCCAGCGACCGCGCGGGCCACCTCGAACTCGGCGAGGTCTGCGTGCTGCTCCAGCAGCTTGACGATCGCGTCGGCGTTCTCGTCGGGTTTCTGAAGCAGCTCCTTCAGGTCGAGCAGCAGCTCAGCAAGCGCCATGGCTCGACTTGAGCAGACGACGCTCCCGGAGTCGCGCTTGAGGTTACCTGCCTGCAGAGGAGAGCATGAGTGAAGAAGCCGCGAGGCGACTCACGCGCCAATTCATTCTTCATGGTGAATCGTGTTCACCCGCGACGTGACATCGCGGAGATGGCTAGCCGAACACGACTCCGGGAGCCGCGAGACCACAGCAGCCCGTTGGCGGTCGTGCAAGGCAGACGCTCCCGGAATCGCGTCTGTGGTTACCTGCCTGCAGAGGACGCCGGGAGTGAAGAAGCCGCAAGGCGACTCCCGGGCGAATTCATTCTTCATGATGAGTCGTGTTCACCCGCGACGTGACATCGCGGAGATGGCTAGCCGAACGCGACTCCGGGAGCCGCGGCACCACATCAGGAGCGCGACGGGCCTTCAAGCGGCGAACGAACCTGCGCGCGAAATCGGCGGTCCATCATTCGAACGTGCTCGCCATGCTTCCGCAGGGCGGCCTCGCGCTCCGCACTCAGTGGAACCGATTCCAGCACGTTGAGGTTCTCTTCGAGCTCGTCGAACGCGCGCGGGGCCGAAAGCACGGTCGCGACCGAAGGCCCGTGGAGTGCGAAGCGGTAACACTCCTCCGCCGTCGGGAGCGGAGCGGGCGGCACCACCCCGTCGACCTCACGAAGCAGCTGACCGTACGACGTCGTCGTGAACGCGATGACGGGAACGCCCTGCGCTTTCGCAGCCGGGAGCAGCCGTCGCTCCGCGCCGGGATGCGCGGCCGAGTAGCGCGTCATCACCACCGGCCAACGTCCACGCTCGAGCGCGTCGGCGCCGACGTCACGCAGGTGGGTCGAGAAGCCGAAGGTGTGAATGAGCCCTTCGTGGCGCAACTGCTCGAGCGTCTCGAGGTTCTCGTCAGACAACCGTGATGGCGAGCGCACCCAGAAGAGCAGGAAGACGTCGAGCGCATCTCTCCGGAGCAACCGCAGCTGGCGCGTGACGTCCCGGCGTAGAGCCGCGCTCCCCGACTCGTAGCTGCCTGCGATGACCGAGAGCGGTGCCGCGGGCCGGTGCGAGAGGAAGCGCGTGAGCTCGCGTGAATCGGGCTCCCAGAAGAATGACGTGACACCACGCTCGACGGCGGCGGCGTAGCCAGACGGATCCAGTCCGTTCGCGCCGGAGATCGTGAGTGACGAGACCTGTACGCCACCGAGCAGCCGAAGGTCTTTGCCGGGAGGAAGCGGTGCATGACGAGCAACCACCGGAGCACTCACCCGTCTCGTCGGCCTCAGCGCACGCACCTCGGGGAAGGAGGCCAGCTGCTCGTCGGAGAAGAGGATGGTGAGCGCGAGCAGGTGTTCTCGAACGAGCGCGTCTTCATCGATTCTGCGCAACGCTTCATCGAGCACCTGCAGCGCGCCCGCGTCTGCGCCCTTGAGCAAGAACGAATACGCCGTTCGCCGGAGCAGTGGATCTCGCTCTGTCGAGAGGAACGCCTTCAACGACGCGTGCAGGTTCGAGAGATGCTCGATGGCGGCGACGAACGCCGAGCGCACGGCCTCCGATTCGTCACGCGAGAGCCCGAGCAGCGCCGGCAGCAGCTCGACGTCCTCAGGAGCGACGAGCGAGCAGGCCGTCACGCGAAGGTGCGCATCGGGTTGGTCGAGAAGTGCGTGGAACGCGGCACGTCGCTCGCCTGGTTTCAGCGACGCGCGGTGTTTGAGCAGCAACGCCGCAGCCGCCCGTCGCGTCGACGGATCGGGATCTGTCTTCACGACGGCCAGCGCGTGATGTGGCGTCAGCGCTGCCCGGCGATGCCATGGGTCCTCTGCGGTCCCAGCACGCTCGGCAACCGGCAGCCCCTCGATCGCGAGCGCTCCGGGGGCACCTTCGAGCGAAGCGCTCTCTCGCAGCACGTCGATTCTCTCGAGCGCACGAGCGGCGAGCACGCGCGCCACCGCCGTCGAAGGGCCGTTCAGAATCGTCTCCGCGATGGCCTTCAGGTCGGGTCGGCGAACCTGTTCCCACCAGCGAACGATCACCTCGAAGACGTCGGCATGCCGCATCGCCGCCACGACCAGCGCTTCGTTCGACGGGTCCGACACGAGCGACACCGCAGCCGCGCCTCGAAGCGCCGGTGACTGGTGCGCCAGCAAGCCACGGAGCAGCTCGAGATCGTTCGACTCGCCTTGCTTCGCCAGCACCGCGCACGCGTACGCGGCCTGACCTGCTCCAATCGCTTTCGCCAGCACGCGCCGTGAGAGCTCAGCGTGATCGATCGGCATCGCCTCGAGACAAGCGACCGCGGTGCGGGCCGCGTGAGGAACCCGAGGTTCATCCAGCCACGCGAGCACCAGCTCGGCGACGACGAGGTCCGCGTTTCGGGAGAGCCGCTTTCGAACCGCCCAGCGCAGCGAGTCGTGCGGCTCTCCCAGCAGCGCGACCAGCGTCGTGCCGTCGACCTCGAGCGACGACCATTGCGCCGCCGTGACCGCAGGGTCGGCATCGAGGCCCGGCAACGTCGGCGTCGGAGCCGCTTCGTCGCCCTCGTCCGACAGCAGCCACGCAGCCGCGCCGCGCACGAGCGCCGACGGAGACGACCGCAACGCCTCGAGTCGGGAGACGAGCCGACGATCGTTCCCCAATCGCCGCCACAACGACTGCGTCGCCGAGAGCCGCACCCGCCAGAACGGATCATCGAAGGCGGTGAGAATGACGTCGACGCTCTCGTCACTCGCCACCTGCGCCAGCGCCCGAATCACCGCGCGGCGAACCCACCAGGTGTCGTCGTCACGCAGCGCCTGACGCGCCACCGCCACCAACTCCACGGCGCGACGACGGCCCAGCGCATTCCATGCCGCTTCGCGCACCGACGGCCGTTCGTCACCAACGGCCTGCAGCAACCACGCAACGACGCGAGCATCGTCGACCTCCGCCAACCGTGGCGGCACGAGCGCACGAACGCCTGCGTCTTCGTCGAAGAGCAGCACCTCACGCAACGCGAAGAGATCGGCCGACGACGACGGCACGAGGCGCGTCACCGCCCGTTTACGAACCGCGACGGCGTCGTCGAACAACTCGAAGCGCACGAGTTCGTCGGGTCGCAGCGTCATCGCCGTGAGATGTGCCACGCGCCTCGCGCGAAGAGAATCAGCGAATCACGAGCGCTGCGTCTACAGTGCGCGCCATGCCCGACATGATGGCCATCGTGAGCAAGGCGGTCTTCGAGAAGGAGCACCCTGGCGCGAAACCCGGCTCGACCCTGCCCATCGAGGTCTACCGCTCGACGCACAAGGCGTTCGAGAAGCTGAAGACGGGTGGCCGGCTCTTCCTCGTCACCGCGCGGCCCGACGATGTGCTCTGGCTCGTGGCCGTGCTCGACGGGCTCACCTTCGACGGCAAGCAGTGGAACTCGAAGCCCAACCGCACGCCCATCACCGACATCACGCCGCTCAAGGGCAGCCTCACGTTCGACTCGGGCAAGGGCATCACCGCGGCGCCCGGTCAGCTCGGCATGTCGCTGCAGACTCCGCGCGTGTTGACGCCGGCCGACGCTCAACTGCTCGGTGGAAGTGGCGCTGCCTCGGAGGGCGCACCGGCCAGCGCGACGCGAAACCTCACCGCGCACGAGCCCGTCACCGCCCTGCCCTGTCTGTGCAGCAAGTGCATCGCGAAGGCGCCCGAACGCGCGACCGCGAAAGACATGAGCTTCTTCCGCATGTCGGCCGAAGCGCACGGCCGCACGCTGCACTTCTGGGTTCCCGACGAGCTGGCGGAGACGAAGCGCGCCGTGCAGCAGTCCGTCGCTGGAGCGATGCGCGTGAAGCTGAAGAAGGCGCGCGTCAGCCCTTGAGCGGGCCGCCGGCGTCGACCTTCGCGATGACTTCCTTCGTGAGGTCTTCGCCCGTCGACCACACCACGGCGCCCTTCTCGAGCACCGCGTCGAGCTTCTTCTGCTTGGCGAGCTCGGCAATAACCGGCTTCGCGCGGTCGATCACCTGCTGACGAAGGCTCGCCCGCTTCTGCTCGAGCTGCGCCAGCACCTCGCGCTTCTTGTCCTCGGGCTGCGACTTGGCGTCGGCCCACGTCTTCTCGAGCGCCTTCGCGGCGTCGGCGCCGACCTTGCTCGAATCCAGCAGCTGCGCGGTGTCGATGATTCCAATGGTGGCCATATGGATCTTTTCTAGTGCCTCGGCATAGGGTGCCGCCATGCCCAATGTGTCTGGCCCGTCCGGCCCCCGTCCGCTCCCTGGTACTGGCTCCGTCTCGTCGACCACTCCGACTGCGCCTACCGCTCCGACCACCCCCACCGAGACCACCCAGAGCACCGGTTGGGCTGCCGGCACTGGCAGCCGGGGCACGGTGAACCCGAACGTCGCGCCGCCGCCTCCGAGCGCCGCCGACGTGCAGGCGACGTTGCCGAACCCGGTGCGCCAGGCGGTGAACGCGAACATCGATCGCCTCAACTCGCGCATCGAGACGGCGCTCGGTCACGACGCGATGAGCATGGCCCGGGGCCGCACTCCGGTTCGTGAAGGTGACGTGCTCACCGACGCGCAGCAGACCGAGCTCAAGAACGCCTCCATCGACTTCATGAAGGACATGCCCATCGGCGCGCTCTCGCCCGAGATCGCCGGCGCGGTGCAGGAGCGCCTCTCGGCCGCTGGCATTCAGGTTCGCGACATCAACAGCACCAAGCTCGGCGACCTCGGCAACATCGGCGGCGACATCGCCAAAGACCTGCTGAAGGACCTCAAGCAGGACTCGCCCGCGGCGTTCTACGGCCTCGCGGCCGGCGCAGCGGTGGCGGCTGGCTACGCGGCGTACTCGGGCGGCAGCCAGAAGCTGCAGAAGCTCGGCATCAAGCCCGAGATCAAACAGAAGTTCTTCGACGACAAGCTCGAGGTGAAGCTGCGCGGTGACTGGCAGTCGCACTTCAAGGACTTCAAGGTCTCGGGCAGCGCCACGTACACGCAGCAGATCGACAACTGGAAGCTGTCGGGCTCCATCTCGGCCGACTCGACCGGCCTCACGGGCGCCGGCCTGCGCGCGCAGTACGACACGAGCACGCTCTCGGCGAACGCCTACGTCAACGCGAACCGCAACGGCCTCGAGAACGTGGGCGGCTCGGTCGTCTACCGGCCCAACGACAACTTCCGTCTCTCGGCGGGCGTCGATCACAACTTCCAGACCAACCGCACCACAGCGAACGCGGAAGCAGCGTGGAAGGTGCGCGACAACGTCGACTTCGCGCTCTCGGCCAGCCACGACAGCCAGGGCGACTCGCGCATCGGCGCCGGCCTTCGCATCAGCTGGTAACGCGAGCATCGAGTCGTGCAGCTGATCAGGCTGTAGCACCCTGATCAGCCGCCCACGAATCTCCACGGCGATCTGACGGCGTTGTCGTGGTGCCGGTCTCTCCTCTCAGTTACGGTGCCCGCCCGCACGTGGCCTGGGATCAGTTCGCGCTGATCCGGCAACAAGGGCCCGGGCCTCACGAGGAGTCACATGGCTTTGCCGTTGCACCAGCGCCGGGCCGTGAAAATCGGTCTGGCCGCGGTGGCCATCGCGATGACGACGGGGTGCGTGACGGTCTACCAGCCGCTGGTGGGCCTGCAGCGGCCCATCGCGCTCGACCCTCAGACGCCGACGAACTTCACCGACAACACGCGCGTGCTGGTGCGGTGTCACCCGGGTGATGGCGTCGAGGCCGACGTGCTCTGCCGCAACGTGCGCAGCTCGCTGTCGAAGCAGGGCGCGACCGTCACCACCGAGGTCGTTCGTCCTTCTGGCAAGGTGGCCGCGCCAGACCGCATCGAGACGCCGCCGCAGTTCATCATCGACATCACCTCGAAGCTCATTCACCACGACGACAGCGCGCTGCTCTCGCTGCTTTGCATCGCCTCGTTCACCCTCATCCCCGCGGTCGAGGAGTGGACCTTCGGCCAGGAGATTCGCATTCGCGACGCGCAGGGTTTTCTGCTCGCGCAGCAGTCGTTTCAGGAGCGGTTCGTGGAGTCGTTCGGGCTCGGCGTCTGGGCCCTCAACGGCATCATCGACCTGCTGATCAGACCGAAGAGCGAACAGGTGACGGGCGACGGCTACAAAGAGGAGTTCACCCGCGACCTGCACGGGCACCTCGCGCAGCTGCTCTACAACGCGAAGGTGCGCGCACGCGTGATGAACAGCTTCGCGCCCGAGCCGAGCGCCGAGAAGCCGAAGGGTACCGCGCCATGAACCGCGCCCTTCTGCTCTGTGCGCTCAGCAGCTGCGCCATCGACACGCTGGCTTTCAAGACGAAGGCCGAGCGGCGAAACCTCGACTGCCAGCGGCTCTCCGACGTCGAGGCCGCCGCGCGCTACCCGGGCCAGGTGCCGCCGCCGCCGGCGAAGGAGCTCGCAGGTGGCGTCGGTGACGTGCTCGCGTGCTCGACGCGCTATCTGGAGACGGGGGAACGGCCGAACCGTGACGAGGCCATCCTCTCCAGCTTGTCGACGCAGGTGACCGAGCTCGCCGACAGCGCCGGCGCGATGGCGCCGCAGACGACGCGCTGGCACGTCGACGCCTTCTACCCGTCGCTGCCGGTCGCCCAGAAGATCGCCGTCGCCGCACGCACCACGCTGGCCCAGCGCGGCTTCATCGTCTCTGACCGCGTACCGACGCTCGCCGCCGGTGACGTCGCGTTCCTGGTCACGCTGCCGCAGAGCGAGGTCTACCGAATCGCGTGCGCCCGCTCGTTCGTGACCGAAGTGCTGGGCCCCGACGAGGCGCTGCTGGGGTTGATGATCGTCGACCCGAAGGAGACCCAGCTGCACGGTGGCGTCTGTCTTCGGGGCGAGTGGAGGTGGCTGCCGTGAGGGCCGCGCTCCTCTTCAGCCTCGTGTCGACGGTCGCCTTCGCGGAGGAGGTCGACCTGAACGCGAAACAGGTCGAGCTGCTGCGCGCCGAGGTCGCGAGCGACGTGCAGCTGCAGGCGGCCGAGCTCATCGACGAGCTCGTCTACGGGTGGACCAAGGAGAGCCCCTTCGACGTCGACACGGGCGTGGTGCTGGCGGGGGTCTCGGTGCCGGTCTCGCTGGGCACCGGGCTCGAGGCGTACCTCGAGAACCACGTCGCCGGCCTCGTCGTGAAGAACCCGAAGACGCACGTGCAGTTCGTGCACTGCCCGGCGTGCTCGGCGTGGGTCGTTCACTCGGGCGCGAAGGGCACCGTGGTGACGCGCGGCTACGACGACCCCGAAGCGCTCGCGCAGGCAGGCATCTCGTCTGGCGCGAAGCACGCCCTCTTCCTCGACTTCGAAGCCGAAGGCGCCTCGCTCGTGCTGCGCGCGCGCATCACCACGCTCGAGCCGTCGCTGCGCATCGTCTCGGCGCGCACCTTGTCGACCGCGACCTCGACGCCCGCGATGCTCCGTGACGGCGCGAAGCTCACGAGCGTGGCCGAGGCCCGCAAGGAGTACCTCGACGCGCTCGGCGGCCGCGGCTTGTTCCTGGTGCCGGTGCGCGTCGGCATTCGCAACTACGCCTCGGGCACGCAGTCGACGACCAACGCGACGCCGTTTCTGTGGGTGAGCGCCGGCTTCGAGGCGGCCTTCACGCAGGCGCGCGCGTGGACGGCGAGCCTCAACGCCGCGTTCAGCTGGTTGCCGCAGTCGCACGTCGCCGTGATGGCGCAGGGTCGCATCTCGAGGCTGCTCACCGGCAGCGCGACGTCACTGACGTGGCCCGATCTCTACGCCTTCGTCGGCGCTGGCGTTCTCTTCGGCCAGGGGCGCGGCATGCTCATCTTCCGCACCAGCCAGAACCCCACCATCGACGAGATTCTCAACACGAGCACCAACAACGAGCCGCGCTCGACGCTGGGCATTCTCACCATCGGCGCAGAGCTGCGCGTGAAGAACCGCATCAGCCTCATCGCCTTCCTCGAGACGCTGCCGGCGCTCGAGAACGAAGACAACATCGGCACGTACGTCACGATTCCGCTCATCAACCTGCGCTTCCAGTCGTTCGGCGTGGAGGTGTCGTTCTGCTTCTGACGCGCGCGCTCTGTGTGGCGGTGCTGGTGTCGTCGCTCCCGGCGATGGCGCAACGTGAGGCCACGCGTGGAGCGCTGGCGCGCCTCGAGGAGTCGTTGCCCCGCCGCCTCAACGACGGCGTGCTCTCGCTGAAAGACCTCACGCCGGCCATCGTCGTCAGCACCCAGCCGGCCTTCGAGCAGACGCGCGCCTGGTACCCGGCGGCCGCCATCACCTCCCTCGCTCGCGTGCTGGGCGCCGGTTCGCTGCGCGCGTGTGAAGCGTGCATGGCGCAGCGGCTCACGGTGGAGGACGGCCGCATGGAGCAGGTCGCCACCAGCCTCTCGGTGCAGGACCTGGTGCGCCTCGACGAGCTCACCCGTGGAGCGTCGGCGCGCGCGGTGACCGCCATCTGGCTCGACGAGACGATGGAGGGCGTGGCGGTGCGCATCGTCGACCTGCGCAACGGCCGTATTCTCATCGCCGAGAACGTCGACCAGAACCTCGCCTCGGTCGCCGCCAGCCGCACGACCACGACGCAGGCCGAAGAGCTCGAGCGGCGCATCGCGGGCAAGAGCCTCACCCACGCCTTCGCCGACTTCGGCCTGCTGCCGCAGCAGCACATCGCGCTCGAGTGGCACGAGCAGTGGGGCCCCGACAACGCGAACCTCTCGGGCTTCGCGGTCTCGATCATCGACCCGTTCATCGGGCTCGGCGTCAGCTACTTCCGCGTCATTCCTCCAGCGTTCAACCTGATGGTGGGCGGCAAGTTCTTCGTCAGCGTGCCCAACGCCATCATCAACGCGCTCAACCCCGACAACCCGCAGGCGCTGCTGGGTGACAACACCTTCACCGGCGTGTTCTCGCTACGCCTGCCGCTCTTCAAGACGAACTACGCGCTCTTCGCCTCGGTCTCGACGAACGGCCGCGTCTCGGTCGGCATCTCGCTGCTCAACGTCTCTCTTCTGCCGCTGCCCTTCCTGCCATGAACCGACTGCTCATCATCGCTGCCTGCGTGTCGTGCGCGTCGTGCGCGGCGAGGAACTACACGTATTACCTGATCGAACCGACGGTGAAGAAGAACACCACGCTGAAGGAGGACGACACGCTCGTGCGTCCCTTCGGGTACGGCTCGACGACGGTGATGAAGGTGCGGTGGAACGACGGCAAGGTGATGACCGAGGTCGACGTGCCGGTGCTCGCTTCGGGCCAGCGCATCGTGGTGGAGCACGGCGCCGGAAACTCGGGCGTGAAGACCATCGCCCCGATGCGGGTGGTGCCGCCGCCTCCGACGAAGGCCGACACCTCGCTGGTCGAGGCGTACCGCTCCCGCGGCCTCAAGATCGACGAAGACGCGCCCGACGTTTCCATCACGCGCGCGCAGAACCTGATGCAGGAGGCCACGCGCGCCGGGAACTACGCGCTCGCGCTCGAGTGGTGCGAGACGGTGCTGCAACGCTACAAAGCGCACCCCGAGTTCCTGCGGGCCAAGGCGTCGCTGCTGCTGATGATGGGCGAGCGCGACAAGGCCATCGAAGTCTACGAGGCGGCCGAGGCCGTCGAGAGTGACCCCGCCGTGCGCAAGAAGCTCGAAGAGCTGCGCCGGCAGCAACCCTGACGAAACGAAGGAGACACCGTGCAGCTGCTCGGAATCGCCGTGCTTGCATTCATCGTGTGGTTTGGCTTCGCCGATCGCGACTCGACTCGCGCGGTCTCGGCGTTCGACCTTCACGCGCTCATCATGGTCGTCGTCGGCTCGTCGTCTGCGGTGCTGCTCTCGTCGTCGGCCCGCAACGCCCTGCGCACCCTGCTCGCCCTCAAGGAGCTGGTGCCCGGCCTGCGCTCGTTTCACGCCACCACCGAGACGATGGAGAAGGAGCGCGAGGAGATCTGCACGCTCTGGAAGAACGGGCAACGCAGCGCCGCCGTCGCGCTCGCCGAGAAGTCGTCGTTCTCGTCGACGAAGCACGTGCTCGAGCTCCTGCTCCAGCGCGCGCCCGAGGCCTCGAGCGCGAAGGTCTTCACCGAGCTGCGCCACGACGAGATCAGCGACTGGCAGCCCGCGATTCACAACTGGGAGATGCTCTCGAAGCTCGGGCCCGCGTTCGGAATGGTCGGCACCATCACCGGCATGATTCAGCTCTTCAAGAACATGTCGTCGGAGAACCTGAACATCGGCGCGGCCATGTCGTTGGCGCTGCTCGCGACCTTGTACGGCGTGGCGTTCGGCGCAGGCATCGCGGGCCCCATCGGCCACTTCTGGAACGGGCTGCTCGACGAGCGCCTCGGCCTGCTGGAGCGCTGCGAGAAAAGCGTGAACGAGCTCGCGTCGCGCGGAGCGGGGGCGTGAGATGAGACGACGCTCCGGAGGAGAGGAGTCGTGGCTCTTGAGCTACGCCGACCTCATCACCAACCTGCTGCTGTTCTTCGTGGTGCTGCTCACCGCGGCGAACTTGAGCAAGGGCCGCATGCAGCAGATCGCCAAGAGCCTCTCGGGCGCCGAACAACCGGCCAGCCTCGAGTCGATTCGCAAGGAGATCGATCAGCGCATCGCCGACCAGCAGCTCAAGGACCTCGTCTCGACGACGGTGACGAACGACGGCCTCGAGATCTCGCTGAACTCGGGCCTCGTCTTCGACTCGGGCAAGGCCGCCGTGCGCCCCGAGATGGAGTCGGTCGTGACCAGCATGCTCAAGACGCTGGAGCCCTACGGCAAGCGCTACAGCTTCGCGGTCGAGGGCCACACCGACTCGAACCCGGTGGCCGCGGGCGGCGCGTTTCAGAGCAACTGGGACCTCGCGGCCGAGCGCGCCATCGTGGTGCGCGAACGCCTCGAGAACGTCGGCATCCCCCGCGAGCGGGTGCGCGTCGAGGGCTACGCCGACACCAAGCCCCTTCCCGTCGAACAAACCCAGGGCCTCACGGTGGAGCAGAAGAACGCCCGCCTGCGCCGTGTGGTGGTGAGGATCTACTGATGCGAACGACCCTGCTTCTCACGTTGTTCGCCTCGGTGGCCCTCGCGCAGCCGGCCGCCACGCCACCTCCGCCTGCCGCAGCGCCCGTGGCGGCCCCTGCGCCTGTCCCGCCACAACGAACGATTCCTCCGCAGATCGTGCTCGAGGTGCGTGAGCTCGAGCGGCAGTTCGATCAGGCGCTCCTGCGTGACTGCGCGCCCGAGCGATGCTCGTCGAAGGGCTGCGTGTATCGCGAACACCTCGCGGTCGACCTTCCCGCGAACACGACGTCCCTCCCCGGTCTCGGGGCCAACGAAGGCCCGGGCACCACGGCGCCGCAGCTGTACCTGACCCAGGCGCGCTGCGAGTTCACGCACGAGAAGTCGGTGCCCGCGCGCGACGTCGAAGCGCTCTCGCGGCGATTGGAGCAGCGGCTCTCGAAGGGGTTCCTGCGCGTCGTCGTCTCGCGCCAGGTGCTCGAGCCGATCTCTCCGTCGCTCGCCGACTCGCCACCGCCCAAAGAAGACAAACCGCCAGAGAAGAAAGAGGAGCCCAAAGTCGACCTGCCGCCTCCGCCGCCACCGAAGTGGGACGCCGACGTGGCGCTTCGCGAACTCTGGCAGGCGCTATTGCCGCACTTCAGCTGGATGATCGCCGTCTTCCTCGCGACCCTCGCGACGATGACCATCATCTGGGCCGCGCGCCGGCTCGGGAAGGAGTCGCTCGAGGAGAAGGCGATGGCCGCGCAGCTCGCCAACGCCACGCCCGAGAAGAAGGAAGAGCCTGTCGAAGAGAAGAAAGAAGAACCGGCTCCAGACGCCGACGCGGCCTTCGTCACCGAGCAGCAGAACGCGTGGGCCAAACGCATCTCCGACGCGCCGCTCGAGAAAGACGACGCGCTGGTGGGGCACCTGCTCCGTGAGTGGCTGCGGCAGGGCGAGTTCGCGCTGCTGGCCAAGGCGACGGTCATGTTCGGCGACCGCCTGTCGATGGCGTTCCAGGCCGACTCGACGCTCGCGCCGCGCAAGTCGGAGCTCGCGCAGTTCCTCAAGGCGCTCGACCCGGCGACGTTGCCGACCGACGCGCAGTTCTTCCGCACGCTGAACCAGAACGCGGTCGCGGCGTCGTTGCTCGCGCAAGCCGACACCGAGGTCTACCGCAGCCTGCAGGACGAGTTCGGCTCGGCAGCGCTGGTGCAGATGATCGAGAAGCTGCCACCGAGGCAGGGCGCGTTGTTGTTCGCGCTCGCGCCGCTGGACCGGCAGGACGAGGTGGCGCGCCTGCTCCCCTACCCGCTCAAAGTGGGCGTCGCGCACCAGCTGCTCCAGTCGAACCGCAGCTCGAAGCAGGAGCGCGCGGCGCTGTTCGACGCCGTCGGCAACGCGCGTGAAGGCCGGCCGCTCAAAAACGGACATCACCCGATGCCCGACGTGCTCGACCAGGGCCAGGAGTTCGACGCGGCGGGCGCCTTGTCGGTGTTGCTCTCGCACCTCGAAGACGCCGACCGGAAGCAGCTCTTCGAGCAGGCGCTGTCGGGTGACGGCTTCCCCGGCTGGTACGAGAACATTCTGTCTCCGCAGATGCTCCTGCGCGTTCCCGCAGAGCAGCGCGCCGACCTGCTGCTCGAGGTCGACGTGCGTGGCCTCGCGGCGTGGCTGTCGCTGCAACCCGCCGCGCGACGTGACGCGCTGGTGAATCAGCTCTCGGGCTCGGTGCAGACGGCCATCAAAGCCAGCATGTCGTTCGGCTCGCGGGTGGAGCAGCTCGACCTCGCGCGCAAAGGCCAGGGAGAGCTGGTGGCCTCGGTGAAGCGCCGCATCGCGCGCGGCGCCCTCTCGTTCCCCGAGCTCGTGAACTGACGATGCCCTCGACGCGCGCCACGCACCGGTTGCTGATGACCGTTCTGGCGGGCGTCGTCTCGTCGTGCGTGATCGACCCCATCAGCGGGCTGCCCGTCGGCTGCGGCAAGGTGGGCATCACCGACATCAACGCGAGCTTCGCCATCTCAGACGTGAGCTGGTTCGAAGACGAGCAGACGATGTTCGTCTTCTATCGCGCCGACGCGGAGCAGGGCTTCGGGCCCGAGACCGTCATCGAGCTGAAGTACCGCACCGACGACGTCGACGTGCCGTGGACGATCCTCGACAAGTTCACGCCGGTGCACACGCACCTCGCGGTCGACTGTGGAGAGAAGGCGCGCTGCGGCAGCTTGAGCCTCAAGGTCGAGAAGGTGCCGCGCGACGTGGGGCTGCGCCTTCGCTACCACCGCAACGGTTCGACGGCGCTCACCTCGACGGTGAACCTCAACATCGTCGGCCTCGGCCCCGCCAACCTCGTGCGCAGCCTCGCGGTGTACGGCGTGTTCGACGAGAAGAACCAGCAGGTGCAGTGGCGCTCGCGCAACCAGTTCCCCACCATTCGCAACGAGCAGGCCACCGAGCTGGGGCTGCGTCGAACGTTCAAGGTGACCGACGCGACGTACGGCACCTCGCAGCTGCCCGGCCCCGAAAACCCGTACGCGTATGCGTTCTCGCCCGTCTGCCCGGCCGACTTCACGAGCCTGCCGTGGCCCGAGCGCACGACCCTGGAGCGCGCCATCTTCGAGCCGAGCGCCTTGCCGCTGGCGGCGTCGACGTCACCAGTCGTCTGCGCCAACGCGACCGTCACCGACGCCATCGGCGAGTACACGACCGCGGCCATCGCGCGAAAGAACCCCGAGGTGCGGCCCGCCTTCCCCGCGCTGCGCAGCCCGATTCGGCCCAACACGCCCGTCGGCTTCATCTTGCGCATCTGCAATCGCGTCATCTCGCAGGAGCACCTCGACATGCAGATTCAGCGGCTGCTCGTCTCGGGCGAGCCGGAGATCTGCCTCGACGACTTCGACTCCGAGCGCTTCTCGGAGCGCGTGGCGTCGACCATCAAGACGCGCATCGACGCCGTGCGCCTGAGTGGGCAAGACATGGTGCTCGTGCTCGTGGTGCATCACGACGACACGACGGGGAAGATCGGCAAGGTCATCGAGTCGGCGCTCGAGCAGGTGCTGATTCCCGAGCGCGACAAGAGCTCTCCACGGGTGAGCGGCGCGTTCCTCTTCGACAGCTCGGCGTACCGCATCACCTCGAACCCGCTGAAGTCGGTGGTGCTCTGGTGCCCGTCGCGGCTCATCAGCATGTTCGACATCGACGTGGTGCCCGCGGCCTCGGAGCGTGACTGCTCCATCGTGCCCGACCAACCCGACCTCGTGCTCGGGCCGTTCAAGCTGAACCAGCTGCCGATTCTCGCGACCCGCGAGCAGTACCTGAAGTTCATCGCCAAGTACTCGGCGGCGCAGGCCGGGTTGATGAAGAAGATCTCGTACTCGGCACCCGAGCGCACCGCGATCTCCGAGAACGTGGCCGTCGGCGAGGTCGGGCTCGTCACCAAGTTCAACAACGAGACCATCAGCGCCGCACCCGAAGACGCATTCTCGTTCTGCGCCAGCGAAGACCAGGGCGTGGCGCGCGTGGTGGTGCAGCCCGTCGGAACGCCCGCAGGCACGCTCGTGCAGCTCAACCTGCTGCCGCGCCTGCATCGTGAAATGCCGTTTCAGCTCTACGCGCTCGGGCTGGCCTGGGAGTCGCCGTTTCTGATTCGGGCCGAGTACCAGACGAGCCTCGCTGCTTCGGCCACCGTCGCGGGCTTCACCGTGCCCTTCGGCATCAACAGCGCCGACGAGGACTACCTGGGCAACGAGCAGTGGAAGCGCGACGTGTTCCCGCTCTCTGACGCGCTCGCGCAGTGCACGCGGTTCTGCGACCACCCGACCTTCGACTCCGACGGCGTGTTCCAACCGCTGGCGTCGTTTCGCGTCGCGTTCGGGGAGCAGTGTTACCGGCCAAAGTTCCCCATTCCGAACGAGGGAGGGTTCCCTCGTGATCCTTGAGGCGTTGGCCATCGTGGTGATGGCTGCGGCGCCCGATGGAGGCGTCGCGGCGGGCCCAGTCGACCCCACACCTGACACGAGCATCGAGCGCTACCGCACGCCGCTCGAGGCGTTGACGGAGCGGCCGGTCGGGGAAGCGTCGCGCGCGGTTCGTTTCGACTGGCGCCGCTCGCGCGTGGGCTTCGGCGTCATCAGCAGCAGCCTGCTCGAGCTGAACAACTACTCGTCGTTCCGCATCGGCGGCTACGTACGCAAGGCGCTGGGCAACGTGATGCTCGATGCCTCGGTCACGTACGTCTTCGTCTTCGGCTCCGACGCGACCAGCAAGCTGGCCCTCACGCCGTACCGCCAGTACGGCCGGCCCAACCGCCTCGAGCTCGACATCAACTTTGGCTACGCGATCGCCGAAGGCGTCGTCACCTCACGGCCCGGCATCGTGCCCGCAGCGCAGATGGTGCTGACGGCCAACGCAGGCGTGCGGTACCTCTTCTATCCCGGTGGGCTCGCGGGCGTACCCGCGCTCGACGTCGCCGGAGCCATCTTCAACCCGCGCATCAGCGACGCCGAGATCAAGAACCTCGACAAGGTGCGCCTCGCCGCGATGCAGGTCGATCGCGCGCGCTACTAATTGCTGGCCGGCTTCACGCTCGACATCTACTTCCAGCCGGGCGTCGCGGTGACGCCACGGGTGATGATGGCGATTCCCGTCTTCGGCGGCATTCAGGGCGCAGGCCTGGGCTGGTGGTGGGAGCTGTCGCTCGCCGTCGGAGCCGCGCTGTGAGCCTCGCGCTGGTGCTCTCGGTGCTCGCGGCCGCACCGGCGCCCATCGACGAGGTGCCCAGACAGACCGCCGTCTTCTTCAACGCCCGCGTCGCGCAACGACAGAAGAAGCACGCCGAGGTGCTCTCGCTGTGGCTGTTGCGCAATGGGCTCGTCGACGCCGGCAAACACGGCACGCACGACGGGCCGTTCCGTTCGCTCGTCTGGGCGGCGACCGGTGCCATCGGCATCTGCCAGGACGGCTTCCCACGCGACGACGAAGACGATGGCGCCGGGCTGTGGCCGCTCGGCCTGCACAACCACATTCTCACCGCGAAGCAGGCTGACGAGCTGCCCACGCCGTACGAAGCGTTCGACGTCGGCCGGCAGCAGCGGCTCATCTCGCTCAACGACGTGCTCGACGACGAAGAGCTCGAGTCGGTGACCTTCTCGCAGACGAGCTGTTTCACGCCTGCCATCGCGCTCTTCGAGTACGGGTACAACCCGCTGGGCGACTTGTCAGACCGGCTCGTGTCGGGGCCGTTGCTGCGGCGGCTGCTGGTGAAGTCGCTCGAGACGGTGCGGCGAGATCGCGTCACCACCGTCGCGGCCATCGAGGCGCGCATCTTCGATCTCGATCTCGCGCTCACCGAGCTGCGCAACCGCAAGAAGAAGGAGGTCGCCGTCGACGTCGCCTCCGAGGTGCGCGGCGCGAACATGTCGGTCGCCGCGGGCAAGCAGGCGGGCGCGCAGGCCGCGAAGAAGCTCGACGAGCCACGACAGGTCGCCTTCCTGCAACGCACGCTGCGCTGGCAGCCGGCCGAGTGGCTCACGCTGAGCAAGACGCGCCGCGAGTTCCTCTTCTCGCATGCCCGGAAGCAGGCGACCGATCACCCGGCGCTCCAGCAGCTCACGCTCGGCATCGTCGACGCGCTGGTGGCGAAGAACGAGGGCGCCGAAGCAATGGGGTGGATCGGCACCATCGAGGCCGAGTTCGAGCGTCGCGACGTGTGGGACGGCGCGCGAGGTGAGCGGCTGCTCTCGCTCTCCGACGACTCCGGTTTCCGCGAGCGCTCCGTCATCGCGTTGCACCGCGGTGTCGAGCAGCTGGAGCGTGGCGCACTGGCTGACTCGCTGCGCAGCTTCGCGTTCGCGCTCAAACACTCCGAGACGTCGACGATCGACTCGACCGTTCACCCGCTCGCGCGCCGGTGGTTGTCGTACGTGCTGTCGCGCTACGAGACGAACGCCGAGATCCTCGCGACGCTGAAGGCGCTCGTCCCCCGGCAGGACTTCAACCCCATCATCGAAGACCTCATCTGGGCTGCGGCGCTGCGGGCCGATGCGGTGTCGTTCGATCGCCTCGCGAACAGCGTGCAGCGCGGTGGCTCGTTCGACTCGAAGGTCGACCGGCTCTCGCTCATCGCGCACGGCAAGGCGGGCGAGCTGATTGGCCAGTTGAAGGCGAGCGCCGAAGAGGGCCCGTACGACACGCTGCGCTTCACGCGGCAGCTCGTCGACACGCTCGAGCGCGAAGAGGCCGACGTGCGCCGCGCGAACCGCGTGTTGCTGCAGCAGCTCATCGGCGTGCTCGACACCATCGCGACGCAACCGAACGCGGCGAAGACGACCGAGAAGACCGCGCGCGAGCTCGCCGGCCGCGTGCAGGCCTTGCTCGAAGCGATGGGGAGCGGCGCCGGGCCCAACGCAGACGTTCGCGCGATGAACCTCGCCCACTCGGCGTTCGCTGGCTCGTTGCGACTCGCTCCGTCTGATCCCCTGCCATGGCCCTTCGTGCCACCGAACGTCGAAGCACCCTCGGCCTTCACGCCATTTCAGCTCGTGCCCCTCGAGTGGCGTGACGAACACGGCAAGCTCGTCTTCGGTTGGAGGATCACCGAGTGACGCGCCGGGAGCTGCGAGCGGCGATGAAGGCCCAGCGCGCCGCGATGAAGGAGCAGATGCGCGAGGTGAAAGCGCGCACCGAGGCCGCGCTCGCGAACGACCCGCACGTACAGAAGGCCCGACGGAGCCGGCGCCTCAAGCGCATCGCCGCCATCGCGCTGTTGCTGCTCCTGTTGCTGTTGATTCGCTGTGAAGGCCCGGGTGGCCCCGGCGAACCGGTCGCCCTCGCCGACGCAGGCACGCCCGTCGAGAAGGAGCTCGCGAAGAAGCCGGTGGCGAAGTCGAAGCCGAAGAAGGTCTCGATCGCGCCGAAGCCCGTCGAGCGGCCCGACTTCGACGCGCCGTCTCGCCTGCAAGCCGCGTGGGTCGACGAATTCCGCATGCAGGTGGCGGCGCGTTCTCCCCGGCTCTCGGCGTGTTTCATCGGCAGCAACCGGCCGGGCGCGTTGCGGTGGACGACGCTCGTCTCGTTGCAGACCGGCGCCGTCGGCAATCACGAGTTCGAGTCGATGGGCGTGGCGGCCGACCTCACGAAGGCGCAGCTCGAGTGTCTTCAGGCCGTGCTGACGAAGCCGGAGTACCACCTCGGCGACGCTGCCATCGAAGGCCTGCCCGAGCGCGTGAGTCTGGTGCTCGAGTTCTAGGAGCGCTTGTCGGTGGCGCGCACATCGGCGACACGGGTCGCATGCGAGTGATGCGCTGGTGCAGTGCCTTCTTCGTGCTGACTGCGTGCAGGTCGTTGCCGAGCGCTGAGCCGCTCCCGGCCCGACCAGAGCTGCAGCACCTGCAGAGCCGAGCGAGTGAGGCGACCACGTTGGCGACGTCGCTGTGTGACTCGGCGGGCCCGCGGCTGTCCGGTTCGCCCGGCAGCGCGCTGGCCGTCACGTGGGCCGTCGAGACGATGACGCGTCTGGGCCTCTCGAACGTTCACACCGAACCCGTCACGGTGCCGCACTGGGTGCGCGGCCTCGAGGAAGCGGCGGTCGTCTCGCCAGGCGTTCACCCGCTGGCTGTGACCGCACTTGGAGGGAGCATCGCGACGCCGGACGGCGGCGTGGAGGCCGAGGTCGTCGAGGTGTCGTCGCTTGCGGTGCTGAAGGCGCTCGATGGTGGAAGCCTCGCGGGGAAGATCCTCTTCGCGAACGTGCCCATGCGACGCGCGGTCGACGGCTCGGGGTACGGCGAGACAGCAGGCGTGCGGCGACTGGCTCCGATTCAGGGCGCGATGGCGGGCGCCGTGGCCGTGGTGATTCGGTCAGTGGGCACCGACGTGAACCGCCTTCCCCACACCGGAGCGCTCGGTGCCGAGGCCTCGGCGATTCCCGCAGCAGCGCTCTCGATTCCCGACGCCGAGCTCGTGCACCGGCTGCTGAGCGCAGGGCCCGTGCGACTTCGACTGCGGCTCACGCCACGCCTCGAGGCACCCGCGCAGGGCGCCAACGTGGTGGGAGACGTGCCCGGGCGGGAAGAGCCAGGGCAGGTGGTGCTGCTGGGCGCGCACCTCGACTCGTGGGACCTCGGCACTGGAGCCCTCGACGACGGCGCCGGAGTCGGTGTGATTCTCGATGCCGCTCACGCGCTCCTTGGCCTGACGCAGCGCCCGCGCAGGACGGTGCGGGTGGTGTTGTTCGCGAACGAAGAGAACGGGCTCGCTGGTGCGAAGGCCTATGCGGCGGCGCATGCTGCCGAGCTGCCGCAACACGTGGCCGCGCTGGAGATCGACGCGGGAGGCGGCATGGCGCGTTCGGTACGAGTGCTCGCTCAGCCCTCGGCGCTTGCGGCCGTGCAGGCGTGGGAGCCGTCGCTGGCGCCGCTGTCGGTGCACGTCGAGACAGGCTCCGCAGAAGGCGGTGCAGACACCAGTGTCTTGAGAGCAGCTGGCGTTCCGCAGCTCGACGTGCGCCAGGACGTGTCGCAGTACTTCGACGTTCACCACACCGCCAACGACACCGTCGACAAGATCGATCCCGTGCAGCTCACGCAGCTCGCACGCACCACCGCGACCGTCGCGTGGCTGGCTGCCGAGCAGGGCATCGACTTCGGTCGCGTTCCCGAGCCGCAGCGCACACGCGCGCACTGAGGCGTCAGGCCGCAGCAGACGATGGAAGAGGTGTCGTGCTCCCGCTCCTCGCAGAGGGCAACGTGCTGCATCGCGCTCGACCGTCGCTGACGTGGTGCCACCGCGCTGAGCCCATGGCAGGGTTCGCCTTCATGCGCGCTTCGTTGCTGCTGTCCCTCCTCGCCGTCACCGCCTTCGCCAAACCGCTCGAGGGCGTTCCCTCCTCTGGAGCCACCGCCGCCGACTTCGCGCCGAAAGGCTGGGTCGTGGAGTCCTCGCTCGAAGGCGATCTCAACGGCGACAAGACCCCCGACCTCGTCGTCGTGCTCATTCAGGAAGGAGACGGCGATCGGTCGCGAGCCCTTCTCTGGCTGCACGGCGCGGCGAAGGGCTTCACGCTGGTCGACTCGAACGTGGGCCTCGTCGCCTGCTTCTCGTGTCTGGGCATGAAGGGCGGCGACGCGAAGCCCGAGCTCGAGATCAAGAAGAAGGTGCTCGTCGTCACGCAGTGGGGCGGCTCGCGTGAGAGCTACGGCGCAGTGCACCGCTTCAGGCTCGAGAAGGGCGTGGTGCGGCTCATCGGCGTCGACCACTCCGAGATGGACACGATGACGGGCGCGAGCACCACCACGAGCGAGAACCTGCTCACGGGCACGACCATCGTCGAGAAGATGCCGCCGCAGGTCGACGAGAACGACAAGCCCATCACGGCAAAGCCGAAGAAGACGACCACGAAGAAGAAGCCCGCGCCGCTGCCCGCCTTCAACGCCGTGAAGGAATACGGCGAGTGACGTCGACGGCGGCCTCTGAGCTCGAACGGTCACTGCATGAACAGCCTGAGAGCTGGCTCCCCTTCGACCGAAACCGCTATCTGCTCCTCGCCGGGCCGATTGGTGGCCGCGAGGCGTTCTTCGACGCGAGCGGTGCGCTGTTCGCTTACGCGCCGTTGAGCGAATGGGCCGTGAAGGCTGCGCTCGAGAGGGCGCGAGCCGCCAACGCCTCACTCGAGCCCGTTCCGGCCCAGACGCTGGCGCTCCTGACGAAGGGCGAGGCCGCCTACCTCGAGCTGCGCGACCGCCTCGCCACCGGCTCCATCGGCTGGAGGATTCACGCGGGCCTGCTCGTCATCGAGCTTGCGAGCGGGCTCTACAACACCGAGTTCCAGGGCGACGTCGCGACGAGTTTCACGAAGCTCGCCGACGCAGGAGCGCTCTTCCTCCGGGCCGAGCAGCTGAAGCGCGCGACCTTCGGTACAGCTGCGGCCACGACTCACGACGTGCGCCCAGCCCAGTACCAAAGCCTCATCGAGGTCGTCGCCAAGCAGGACTCGACGCCCGAGTTGCTCCTCGCTGCCATGGAGCGTGGGGAGTTGGAGCTCGTGGGCGGAGGCCCGACGTCGGACCAGCTCTGGTCGCTCTCGTTCTCCTCGGGTGTGTTCACCGAGCGCTCGATGGGCGAGTCACGTGACTGCTCTCGGGAAGAGGTGCTCGGGGTGCTCTCCCGCCGCGGGTACCACACGGTGCACTGGCGACAGCGCTGACGTCAGGGCGGGAGCGCGCGATCGAGAATGTCGGGCCGAAGGTCGTTCACCTGGCCCCACGTCGCGTTGAGACGATCGAGCCCGGGCGTCTGCGCGAAGTTGTTGATGTGCACGCCGAAGTCGAAGCGCAGCACCTCGAAGTTGAAGTACGGCAGCAACAGCCGCATGCCGAAGCCGGCCGTGTGCTGCAGCAGCGGCGTCGCGTCGAACGCCGAGCCCACGTCGTAGAAGAGAACGAAGCCCAGGTACGTGCCGAGCACGAAGGCGAGCGGGCGCGTGCGGTACTCGAGGTTCGCGAGCACCAGGTTGCGACCGGTGAACTGCTCCGCGAACGTGCCGCGCAGGCCCTGCGAGCCGCCGAGCAGCACCTGCCGGTTGTTCAGATCGTTCCAGCGCAGGTCGACCATCAGCCGCGTCACGAAGCGGCCGCCCTCGAAGGTGGGCGAGTAGTTGATCACCTCGGCCGCGAAGCGCTCGTTGGCGATGGTGGTGCCCGGCCGAAACCGCGCGCCGCCCGAGGCCGAGACGGTGAAGAGATCGTCCCACCGGTAGAAGCGATAGCGGGCCGCGCCGCCCACCTCGACGAACTGCTGCGTGGTGAGCGGTGATGGAAACGCCCAGCGCGCTCCGGCCGTGGCGCGGAAGCCCAGCTGGTAGTCCTCCGAGAGCTGGTACGTGTCGAGGTTCTTCAGAATGCGGAACTCGTTGGTGAACGCGGTGGCGATGCCCTCGACGAACGTCGCGTTCTCGCTGCGCGGCAGGTAGTTCGCGGTGAGCCACCTCACCTGCTCGGCGCCCAGGTTCGACTCGGCCATCGGCGTGTACTGCCGCACGTACGCACCGGCGTTCAGCGTGAGGTCGACCTTCACGCCGTCTCCGAAGCGGCGGGTGACGGTGGCGTCGAGGCCGAGCTCCTTCTGGTCGAACTGAAAGGGCACGCGCTCCGACCCGCTCGTGTCGGGGTACGGCAGCTGCCACACGCTCGCGCCGCGGTAGATGCGCCGCTTGCGCACGTTCCACGCGCCGTCGATGAGGAAGCCCCACGGCTGATCGAGCGTGATGATGGGGTAGCCCACGAGCACCTGGCCGACGGTGCCTTCGACCGCGCCGGTCTGGCGGTTGAAAACGAGGTTCGCGGCCTCGGAGAAGCTGAAGCGCGAGCCGAAGAGCCGCCGCTCGGTGAACGACTGGCCGAGCGCGAAGGTGTCGAGCCGGAGCGTGGTGTCGATGGAGAGGCTCTGCCCCCAGCCGTTGAAGTTCACCTCGACGAGCGTGAGCTGGAGGAACTGGAGCAGCGTTCCGATGAGCGTGAACGAGTTCGAGAGGCGCAGGCTCCAGCGGTCTTGCGTGACCACGAGCACGCTGACCTTCCCGTTCGGCGCCTTCACGGGCACGACCTTCGCCACCGAGAGAATGAAGATGCGGCGCAGGTTGCGTTCGGTCTCGAGCGCGCGGTCGGCGCTCCACGTGTCGCCGGGTTTCAGCAGCACCTCGCGGCGCACGACCGAGTCACGCGTCTTGATGTGGAGGATGTCGAAGAACTTCGGGTTCTCTTCCGGGAAGATCTCTTCGCGCTCGACGAAGACCTGGTCGATGGCTTTGCCGTTCGGCGTCGGGTCGAGGTCGAGATCGCGGCGCGAGAGGCCCCACTGCACCAGGCGCTCTTCGGGGCCGGCAGCCGACGTGTCGGGCGAGGCCGAGAGCAGGGCTGAGACGAGGAGCGCGAACCCGGTCACCGCCACGAACGCTAGCGCAAGCGCTCAGCCACGCCGCGTCAGTTCTGGGGCACCCACGTGAGGAACTCGAGGGTGAAATCGGGCCTTCGCGACGGCCAACGCTCGGCAAACAGCTCGACGCGCACCGGCTTGCCGATCGTCGTCTCGTCGAAGAGGTTCGTACGGGGCTCGAAGCAGGTCTCGACCCAGACGGCAGGCGATGGCTCGGTGCCGACGCACGACAGAATGGTCTGTGTCTCGTTCGGCAGGTTGGCGGCGACTCCGATGAGGTCGGCGTTGAAGCCACCCGGGTCGAGCGTGATGGTGAAGAGCGGGTCCTCTCCGCCTGCCGTCAGGACGTCAGGCGCATCGGCGAGCACGGACTTGAAGGGGCTGCAGGCCGAGACGGTGGCGACGAGCAGAAGCGGGAGCAGCGGACGCATGCACGAGGGCACTGCAAGAGCGAGACCTCGTGGTGGTCCCCGGGACAGCGACAGCTTTGGCGCAATCGAGCGGCAGCGCGTACCGCTCCCCCTGACAGCGGTGTCGGCCCGCAGGATGAACCGATAGGGTCTCGCGCGTGATGACGATGCCCCGCCTCGTGTTGCTGCTTCTCGTCGTGAGCTGTGCACCGCCGCCGGGGAAGTGCGTGAAGCAGACCGACTGCGCGGCCGATCAGGTGTGCTCCTTCGTCGTGGAGCCAGATGGAGGCACGTGCACCCGCCGCTGTAACGACGACGCCGAGTGCGCCTCTGAGAGCCCTCGAACGAAATGCGGGAAGTTCTACGGCCCGAACAACCCCGATGGTGGTGCAGTCGCGGGCTACGCCTGCAACTCGCGGTAGGCACTCCAGACGAGGAAGCCGTCAGGGGCGAGCCGGGCGCTCACGTCGCTGCGGTCGAACGCCGTGACCGACGCGACGAAGGACTGGAGCGGGTCTGCAGTTCGAACGCGCTCCCAGACTTCGGTCCACGCGGTGAAGAACGCGTACACCGCGGTTCCCGGCTTCACGTCACGACGCAGCTCACGCGGCAGCACGTCGCGAAAGAGCCACGGAGAGAAGCCGCGCGCTCCGTCGGTGTGCAGCACCAGCGCCTCCTTCGACAACGCCTCGCCCCGACGGCGCAGCACCCAGAATGCCGAGACGTGCCCTTCGATGTCGGTGCTGCCTTCGAGACACACGCCGCCGTCGACGAGCAGCGGCAGCACGTCGGCGTGAAGCGTTTCCGCTCCATCTTTGGTGAGCCCACGCCCCACGTTCGCGAGGCGAATGAGCGCTGACCTGGGCTCCGTACGAAGCGTCTGCAGGTCTCCCTCGAGGAACCGGAGCTGCGGGAAGTCGCGACGCCCCGTCTCGACGTGCGCGCCATTCACCTCGACGCCCACGACTTCCCGATCGGGAAACGCGAGTGACAGCTCGTGCGTGGTGACAGCCGAGATGCCGAAGCCGACGTCGGTGAAACGCCCGGCGGGCAGCGAGCCGCTCAGCTCGAGCCAGCGATTGAACGCGTGCAGCCGGCCAGGTCGAGTGCGAGCCCGCAGGCGTCAGCTCACTGCTGAACGCGAACCGAGAAGGTGCTGGTCGCGACGGGCGCGGAGCCGGCGTTCGCCGAGGGAATCAGGCGCGCGCGGGCGGTGAACGAGCCATCGAGCTGCAAACCGTCGCGGTCAGCCAGGGGCAGCTCGGCGGTCCACGTGCGGCTCTGGCCCGCGGCGAGCGTCACCGAGGTGAGCGCCATCGTGCACGCGCGGTCATCGGAGAGGCGCTTCACGACGAGCCCGCTCGACGAGACGACCTCGATGTCCATCTGGCAGCCGGTGCGGAAGTTCCACGTCTGCGAGGTGGCGCTGCCGTTGGTGACGGTGAACGTGGCGCGCGCGTTCGCGGTGACCTCGTTCGACGGGCACGGCGTGGTGATGCAGCGAATCGTGTTGGGCAGGTTCACGTACGAGGTCTTGTCGAGCGTGAGGCTCGCGGTGACGGTGCCGTTCGCCGCGGGGAACCGCTTGGTGCCGACGGTCGCGGTCTTGAGCGTGAAGCGCTCGCCACGGCCCGTGCGGAAGCCGACGAGGCCGACGTTCGCGGCGAAGGTGAGCTCGGTGAACGCAGGCGGCGCGCAGAGGGCCGTCTTGCTGGGAATCTGCTCGATGGCGATGGTGCGCGTGTCGGTGAAGGCGCCCGCGGCCGTCGTCGCCGTCACGCCCGTCGCGCTGCGGCGGTACTTCGCGCCCGTGCAGGCTTCGGTGCCGACGTTCCACGACGAGCTCGCGAAGCCGAAGCGCAGCCACGAGGTCCACGCGCGCGAGGCGTCGTCCCACTTCATCAGCGTGTTCGCCGAGGTCGAGCTGACGCCAACCCACGTCGCCGAGGTCGCGAGGCCGGTGAGCGCGCCCATGCCGTTCGAGACGGAGTCGAGGCGGAGCGTACGCGTGGCTCCGGTCGTCGACTCGAACGTCCACGTGTTGCCGTTGGCCATCGGGAACCACACGGCCGCGCTGCTCGACGAGGTCAGCTCACCCTCGGTCGTGGCGACGGACTCGTCGGTGTCGACATCCTGCGCGTCGATGAGCATCTCCGCACTCGGGCCGCAGGCGGCGAGGACGAGGGCGATGGACGAGACGAACAGTGCGCGAATGGTCATGACAGGCTCCCCACTTGAAAGACGAGGACCCCATGCCCAAGGCCCACAGTGTCGTCAAGTGTGGGCGGGTCGGTTCGTAACGCTGGAGGTCAGATGAAGAAGACGAACTTGTCGAAGGCGCTCCGAAGGCTGCGGGATGACGAGCGACGCGGTGCTGGGGTGCATCGATTGACCCTGAGAGGAATCGCCCTTCAGCGACGACTCTCGAGCGAGCTCGCCGACGAACTGCCGCACGAGTTCTGGCACTGGCTGAGCGACTTCGACGTGAGGAAGAAGTCTGCCGAGGTCGCTGTCGAACAGAACGCCTTCATCGACGAACTGATCAGACGCTTGGAGAGCGACGAGCGACTCGACGACGAACAAGCGCCGACGCCGAAGCCGCAGAACCAGAGACGTCGCATTCTATTGACCGTTCTCGCCTGCCTTGCGACCGCGGCTGCCGTGACAGAAATGCTCCGCACGCGTGCACGAGGGCCAGGGCGCGCTCAGAGCGAGCACGCGGACGCGGGCATCAACGCCCCTTGAGCCACGCGACGAACGCCATCGCCACATCGCGCTCGTGCTCCGGCGGCCGGCCGGTCAACGCATCGAGCTGGTAGTGCATCACGCACCCGCCCTCACGTGCCTCGAACCAGATGTTCCCCGAGACGCCGTCACGCACACCCGACGACGGCACCCACCGCGCCTTCAGGTTCACGTCGTCCCACGCGTAGACGAGCGCGTACGCGAGCGTCTCGCCGAACTCGTAGAACACCTCGAGCGCGCGCCCATTCGCGTCTGCGCGAACGAGCTTCACCTTCTTGATTCCCGGCACCCAGCGACGCTGCTGCTCGACGTCGGTGAAGGCGCGAAACGCGTCGGCGGCAGAGATCGTGAGCGGCTGAACTTCCATGAACCACGCAGTGTGCCGCCGTCGTCAGAAGCCGCTGTGACGACCACGTAACATCGCTCAGGGAATCGCGACGTCGAAGCCGACGAAGAACTCTCCCAACTGCCTGTCGACCTTGCCCTTCACGGCCTTGCCACCGAGCGCCTTCGCGAGCGTCTCGGCCGCAGCCATCGTCTTCGCATCGGCCCGCACCACGACGCCAGGAGCCGCCTTCGCCGACTCCGAGCCGCCCGTCACCGCGAAGCCGGCGCGTTCGATGAGCAGCTCCTTCTCCTTCCGCTGCTCTTGCGAAGCCACGTACACGAACGCCGTGGGGCCGACGAAGGCCTCGACCATCTCGGACGACACGGGCTCTCCACCACCCGCCTCCATCGTGAGCACGAACACCGCGCGCCGCCCGGTCGGGTCGAGGAACGCCTCGGCCGTCGTCTTGCGAACCTTCTTCCCCATGTTCTCGGCCAGCATGCTGGCGCTCGTGTGAGAGACGCCGAGCCGCTCGGTCACCAGCTCGACCTTCACGGTCTTTCCAGCACCGCCCCATGCCGTCGCCGGTTTTCCATCGGCGCGAATCGACGTCTTCACCCCGTCGAGCGACGACAGCTTCACGATGGGGTTCTTCTGCTTCCACGCCTCCCACTTCGCGGCGTCGGGGCCGGGCTTGAGCGCGCCCTTGCCATCGAGGGGACCGACCTCGAGCTCGAACTCCTCTTCGGTCGCCTGCAGCTGATGCCGGCTCACCGCCAGCTTCGCGAAGTGCGGAGCGTCACCCCAGGTCACCTTCCTCGACGTGAGCCAGACGGTGCGGTCGCCGTCCTGCGTGAACCCGAGGAACTCGCCTTCATCGAACGTGAGGGGAGCGCCAGTCAGCACCACGGCAACGAGGGTCGAGAGCATGCGCGGCATTGTCTCGACGAACTTTCCCTTCGCAACGAAATCCGAGGGGCGGGCGCGCGCGCGCTCGACGCGGCCGGTGCTATCTGCCGAGGGCATGAGCGCTGCGCCTCAACTGAACACCTCGCGACCCAGCC
Organism: Archangiaceae bacterium; assembly: GCA_016879935.1. Classification (GTDB taxonomy): domain Bacteria; phylum Myxococcota; class Myxococcia; order Myxococcales; family Myxococcaceae; genus Xiheimicrobium. The sequence goes on from JAACJQ010000343.1 coordinate 60,333, forward strand.
CCATCGACCGCATTCGCACGCTCGAAGAGCTCGGTCCGCGCCGCCTCACGGGAACACCAACGGAGCGCGCCGCGCAGGAGCTCCTCGGCAATGAGCTCGCGGGGCTCGGCTACCACCTCGAGTGGCGCAGCTACCGCTGGTCGCAGAGCCTCTACGCGGTGCTCATGTTCCACTTCGGGCTCGCGGCGCTCGCCACGGGCATCGGCTTCGCAGCGCCGTGGGTCGGTGCCGGCCTGCACGCGCTCGTCGCGGTCTCGTACACGCTCGAGTCGACGCGTCGTGCGCTCATCCTCCGCAGCCTCTTCCCCAACATCACCTCACAGAACCTGCTCGCGACGTTGCCCGCGCGTGGTGAACGCAAGAAGCGCCTCGTGATCGTCGCCCACGCCGACGCCGCGTACACGGGGCTCGTCTTCACGCCCGAGCTGATCAAGGTGGCCACGAAGCAGCCGCCTCCGGGCCTTGGCTGGTTCAAGAAGCAGCTCGGGCTCGCGACCGCCACCGTCGCCGTGCTCGCCATCGTCGAGGTCATCGCCGCGACGGGCGTGTGGGCGGCTCCAGGCTGGCTGCGTGGGCTGCTCACGATTCCCGCGATGCTCACGTTCCTCTTCAACGTCGACGTCGTGCTGCGAAACCGCGTGGTGCCCGGTGCCTGCGACAACCTCTCGGGCTGTTCCGCGTCGGTCGAGCTCGCGCACCGCCTGCAAGGCCGCCTGCCCGACGACGTCGAGTTCGTCATCGTCATCTCGGGCTCTGAAGAGGCCGGCACCGGCGGAGCGCTCCGCCTCGCCGAGCAGCTGATGAAGACGAAGGAATGGACGCCTCAGGACACGACGGTGCTGGGCCTCGACACGCTCTCGAACGGAACGCTGCGCATGCTCGAAGAAGGTGAGCTGTGGCCGGTGCCGATTCCCGCGCACCTCGAAGCCGCCGTCGTCGCCGAGAACCAGGCCCGCCCCGAGCTGCCGCCCGTGACGAAGTACGTGATTCCCACCGGCGCGACCGACGTGCTGCCGTTTCTGGTGCGCGGCTTTCCGGCGATGTCGCTCACCTGCATCGACCCCGTCATCGGAGCGCCGCGGCACTACCACCGCCCGTCGGACTCCTGGCGCAACATGGACGTGGCCCAGCTCGAGGCGAGCATCGACTTCGCCGAGCGACTCATCGTGCGACTCTCGAAGTAGCGCGGGCCTTCGTCAGCGCGGCCTTCTCGTCGCGCTCGCCAACGCGCGCTGCGTCTTCTCGACAGCCTCGACCAGGGTGGCCTCTTCGGGCAGCCGCATTCGGTACTCGGCGGCCATCACCTTGTTCGGCAAGCCATCGAGTGCGTACTTCGCGACGGCGTGGTCCTTCTCAGCGCAGAGGATGAGCCCGACCGGTGGGTTCTCGCCCGCCACCATCCAGTGCTCTCGCGCGTAGTTCAGGTACAGGTGCATCTGGCCGGCATCGGCGTGGGTGAACTTGCCGAGCTTCAGGTCGATGACGACCAGACAGCGCAGCTCGCGGTGGAAGAAGACGAGGTCGACCCGGTACCACTCGTCGCCGACGCGGAGCCGCCGCTGCCGCCCGACGAAGGCGAACGCACCACCCAGTTCGAGAAGAAACGTCTCGAGCTGCTTGATGAGCGCCTCCTCGAGCTCGAACTCGGAGTACTCGTCCTTGAGGTCGAGGAACTCGAGAATGAACGGGTCTTTGATGGCCTCGTCAGGTGAAACCGTGTCGGAGGGTTCAGCGACCTGCCCCTTCGCCAGCATGCGGGCCTTGTTCTTCGAGAGCAGCGTGCGCTCGTAGAACTGGCTCTGAATCTGCCGGTCGAGCTGCCGACTCGACCAACCTCCTCGAAGTGCTTCGGCTTCGTAGAAGCGCCGCGCATCGGGGGACCGCACCGCCAGCAAGCGGACATAGTGAGTCCAGGGAAGCGGGAAGGACTTCGCAAGGTGCGCGAGCAGGCCAGATTGTGCAGGCGGTGCCTGCACGATCCCGCCGACCTCAGATTGTGCAGGCAGCGTCTGCACAATCTCACGGCGCTCCATGAAGAACGCCCGCATCTGAAACAGGTTCCGGCGACCGAACCCCCTCCCGAATCGCGTGGTGAGGTCGACCGAGAGCCGCTCCACGAGCTGCTCGCCATAGTTCGCACGTTCTTTGCCCTGCTGCTCCCCTTCGACGATTCGTCTCCCGATGAGCCAGTAGGTGGACGTCATCAGCGCGTTGACGCTGCGTGCAGCAGCGCTTCGCGATGCCACGAGCACCGCAGCCACGTCGTCGAGCACCGCCACGTACTCGCGGTCGCGCACGACGAGAGCCTTGTTCGCGGCCATGCGTTCTCCCTTTTCCGGGAATCAAACTTCGAGCCCGTCTTCTACCGCGACTGCTGGCGGCGGGGCGGCTCGCGAACCAGCGATGATGCCGCCCTACTCAGACACGTCACCGCCGACGAACGCATCCGCCTCATGATGCATCTGGCGAGCTCGCAGCAGAGCGAGACCTCGACGCTGCGGTGGCTGCTAGACACCCTGCCATGCGAATTCTCCACACCATGCTGCGGGTCGGCGATCTCGACCGGTCTCTCGCCTTCTACGTCGGCGTGCTCGGCATGAAGCTGCTGCGCAAGAAGGACTACCCCGACGGCCGCTTCACCCTCGCCTTCGTCGGCTACGGCCCCGAGAGCGAGCAGACCGCCATCGAGCTCACCCACAACTGGGACACGCCAAAGTACGAGCTCGGCACGGGCTACGGCCACATCGCGCTCGAGGTGCGTGACGCGTACGCCGCGTGCACCGACATCAAGCAGCGCGGAGGCATCGTGACCCGCGAGGCCGGCCCGATGAAGCACGGCACCACCGTCATCGCGTTCGTGCAGGACCCCGATGGCTACAAGATCGAGCTCATTCAGAAGTGACTGCGCTCCCGCCACGCATCGGGTGTTTCACGTGAGGCGCTGGTGCTCCCTTCGCTTTCTCGAAGCCTGAGAACGAAGAACCAACCGGTGCTGGCGGCCGAAGCCTTGTTGACGAGAGGATACCCACCGTGACGCCCCCGCCCTCCAGAGTCCTCGCGCTGTTCTTCGCCGCCCTCGCCGGCTGCACGTGTGGCCCGACGAGCAAGGTCTGCCGCACGTCGGTCGACTGCAACTCAGGCCAGGTCTGCATTCAGGGCCAGTGTCGCGCCGGGCTCGCGCAGACCACCGTCGACGCAGGCGCGGCTGGTGGCGCTGCGGGTGGTGGCTCGGCGAGCGCTGGCGGTTCGGCGACGGCCGGAGGCTCTTCGAGCAGCGGTGGCGGCACGGCGACGGTCGACGCGGTCGCGGTCGAGATCGATCCTCCGATGGCCACCATCACCACCACGCCCGGCAACGCGATGTCGACGACGTTCACCGCGAAGCTGCGCCTGCGTGACGGCACCTTCCGCACGGCCGGCGTCATTCCCACGTGGAGCACGATGTCGAGGCAGTTCGGCGACATCAACAGCGTCACTGGTGAGTTCAACGCCACCGGCGCGCAGGGCGGCGTGGCGACGATTTCTGCGTCGGTCGTGGCTCCGGGTACGGCCACCACGCTCGTCGGCACCGCGACCGTCACCATTCAGATCATTCGCACGGTCACCGGCGCGGGCGTGCCTGGCACGGTGCTCCAGAACTTCAACACGCTGCTGCCGTTCGACTCGGCCCAGTCGGCGAACCTCGTCTACCCGCTCGACCACGCGGTGATGCCGCAAAACGTGTTCGCGGCCGACCTGCAGTGGAGCAACGGCGTCGCGGGCGATCTCTTCCGCGTGAAGCTCACCAAGCCGAACATCGAGGTGAACGCGTTCTTCATGCACACCGGCGCGGGGTTCGACAACCACTGGCTCGTCGACAGCGCGGCGTGGCGGGCGTTCGCGCAGACGAACCCCGACGTCGAAGGCCTCATCACGGTCGACCGCTGGGTGGCGGCGACGCAGACGGCCTACCGCTCGAACGAGGTGCGCGTGAAGTTCGCGAGGGCCGCGCTCGCGGGCAGCGTCTACTACTGGGCCGTCAACGAAGGCCGCGTCTACCGAATCGACGACGGCACCAACACGCGCGTCGCGTTCATGCCCACGCCTCCGCCCGTTCCGGGGAGCGAAGTCGCGCGCTGCATCGGCTGCCACACCGTCTCTCCGAGCGGGCGCTACATGGCCGGCCGCATGGGCGGCGGAGACAACTTCGGCACGGTGTTCGACCTCACCGCGAACCTCGCGGTCGACCCACCGCCGAGCCTCTTCGGCACCAGCCAGCAGAAGTGGTGGTTCTCGACGTGGAGCCCGCGCGAAGACCGGTTGATCATCACCACCGGCCCGTCGCCCACTGGCTTCTCGCTGCTGAACGCCATGACGGGCGCGCTCGTGCAGCCGCTCGGCGCGGGCCTGCCGAACAACAACGTCACCCACCCGAGCTGGGCTCCCGATGGAACCGCGATCGCCTGCGTCTCGGGCGCCGCCGATTGGGGCGTCGACTACACCGACGGCACCATCTCGCTCATTCCCGTCACCGCCCCCGACACCTTCGGCGCGATGCAGCCGCTGCTCTCGGGCACCAGCCCTGCGATTCCCAACCGCAACCCGAACCACCGCGCGCCGACCTACCCGGTGTGGACGCCTGATTCGCAGCGCATCGTCTTCTCGCAAGGCGTCTCGGCGCGATCGTCAGCGCAGCCGGCGAACCTGTACATCATGCGGCGTGACGGCACCGACGTGCGTGAGCTCGCGAAAGCCAACGGCGGCCTCAGCCTCTCGTTCGAGCCGCGCTTCTCGCCGTTCGACTCGGGCGGGTACTACTGGCTCGCGTTCCTCTCGCGCCGCAACTACGGCAACGCGCAGGCGGGCACGCAGGGCACCAACCGCGAACAGATCTGGGTCACCGCCATCAAGAAGAACCCGATGCCGGGCGAAGACCCGAGCGAGGTCGGGTACTGGTTGCCCGGTCAGTCAGCGCAGTCGCGCAACATCTCGGCGTACTGGGCCGCGCGCGCGTGCCGGCCGACGGGTGAAGGCTGCAGCGTGAACTCGGAGTGCTGCACCAACGAGTGCCGGCCGCCGTCGGGTGGTGGGCCCTCGGTGTGCTCGCCTCCGCCTGCGAACATGTGCCGCGTGCAGGGTCAGAGCTGCAGCATGACGACCGACTGCTGCTCGATGCTCACGTGCACGAACAACGTGTGCTCGGGCGAGATCAACTGACTCGGGTCTAGAAGCGGCCCTGCAGCGCCACCGTCGAGGTGGTCGCCAACGCCGAACGGCTCGCGGGCACCAGCCGCCCTGGCTCGTTGGTGAGCGCCTCGTTCATCAGGTCGAGCGCGACGTCGAATTCACCGAGCACGCTCAGCTGCTCCACCGGGTTCCACCGCAGGGCCAGCTTCGCGCCCAGCGTGGGTCGCGTCGTGCGATCTCCACCGATGAACTGCGGGACCCCGCCTTCGCGAAACACGAGCAGCGACGACGTCATGCCCGGAGGCGGCGCGTTTCCGCCGAAGTCAGAACGAACCACCGCAGGCTGCACCACGCGGAGCAGGAGTTGAGGCGTGAGCTTCGTGCGCTCGAAGGAATGATCGGCTCCGAGGTAGCCGGCCAGTAGCGGGGTCGACGTGCCGCTGCCGGGCACGCTGGTGTTCACGAGGAAGACCTGATCGAAGGTGAGGAACGCCGTCGACTGCGCGCGCGCCGTGAAGAAGAATCGGGAGCGGTTCACCCGAAGTCGGGCCTGCAGATCGAACCACCCGGGCAACAGCTCACTCTGCGACGGTGGCATGCCCGCTCGCGAGACTGATTGGGTGCCGGCGCCGACCTCGACCGCCACGGTGAAGGCGACACGCTCGTGCGGAGCGGCCGGTGCAGCGAAGAAGCGCCCGAAGCGGGTGGGATCCTGCGCGTAGGTCACCAGGTCGAGCGCCGCAGGCACTTCTTCTCCGACGTGAAACACCGCCTGGCCCGCTGCGATGAACCCCCACTGCAGGGGCGAGTCCCCCATCACCAGCGGCTGCGGGCCGTACTGCGTGCGCCCTGCCCTCGCCTCGAGCCGAACACGCTCGCTCGCCCACCCCACCCCGCCGAGAAACTCTGGGTACACCGGCGAGAGGACGGCACCGAGCCCGAAACCGGAGACCACTCGGGTCGGGAACCGACCGGCGAGCCAGGCCTGCACGGAGTCGCCTCGCAGCTCGAACGACAGCACCGGCGCCTGCACCCGCGTCACCGCGTTGGCCCAATCGAACGACACCAACCGGGTGTTGGCCTGAAACGGGTACAGCCGCGCAGCGAACGTCGTCCCGGTGCCCGCGAGCTGCGGGGTCTCGAACTCGAGGAAGCTGTCGAGATCTTGAAGCGTGACGGGCGCGGCCCCAGGCACGAGCTGGCCTTGCACGACCGCGTTGGTGAGCGTCGGGCCGAGGAGCGGCACCCAGTGGCCCCGCAGCGTGCCGACCGACCAGCTTCGCTTGAGATCGAGGGAGATGGAGAGCTGCGGTGACATCTGAACGAAGGCCGAGGTCGAGCCCTCGGGTTCCGTCGTCGAGAGCGTGACGCCAGCGGTGGCACTCGCCGAGAGCTCCGTTCGCCCCAGCAGCATCAACAACGTCAGGGTGACCATGCCGCCTTCTTGCCACAGGCGTCGTCACAGGAATGTCGAACCCCACGTCGGCAGCTGGCGCTATGAGGGCGGCATGCTCACGCTGCATGGGCCGTCGCCGTTCACCGCTGCCCGCCTGGCGCGCCGTCACAAGCGCCTGCGCGACTCGAACCCGAAGCTGTCGCAGAGCACCGCGACCTCGGTCTTCTTCGTCGATCTGAACCGCACGCCGACGGAGCAGGAGCGGCTCCGCCTCGAGCAGCTGCTCGGCGCTTCGACGACGCCCCACGGTGGGCCGGGAGCGCTGCGGCTCGTCGTGCCCCGCCTCGGCACCGTCTCGCCCTGGTCGTCGAAGGCGACCGACATCGCGCGCAACTGCGGCCTCTCGTTCGTCACCCGCATCGAGCGCGGCACCGCGTGGCATCTCGTGGGAGACGTGACCGACGAAGCGGCGCTGCGCAGCGGCCTGCACGATCGCATGACCGAGTCGGTGCTGTCGTCGATCGCGGACGCGAGCCAGCTCTTCGCGCACCACGAGCCCAAGAAGCTCGCCTCCGTGCCCGTGCTGAAGAACGGCCGTGGCGCGCTGGAGCAGGCGAACCGTTCGATGGGCCTCGCGCTCGCGGAGGACGAGATCGACTACCTCGTCGACGCGTTCACGAAGCTCGGCCGCGACCCCTCAGACGTCGAGCTCATGATGTTCGCGCAGGCCAACAGCGAGCACTGCCGCCACAAGATCTTCAACGCCGAGTTCGTCGTCGACGGCGTGCAGGCAGAAGACTCGTTGTTCAAGTTGATCAAACGCTCCACCGCGGCCTCACCGGGCGGCGTGTTGAGCGCGTACAAAGACAATGCAGCGGTCATCGCCGGCAACACCGCGGGCCGGTTCTTCGCGCACCCCGACGACGGCACGTACCGCACCGAAGTCGAGGCGATGCCGATTCTCGCGAAGGTCGAGACGCACAATCACCCCACGGCGGTCTCTCCTTTCCCGGGCGCAGCGACCGGCTCCGGCGGCGAGATTCGTGACGAGGGGGCGACCGGTCGTGGCTCCAAACCGAAGGCCGGTCTCGTCGGATTCTCGGTCTCGAACCTGCGGCTGCCCGACGCCGTTCGTCCGTGGGAGGTCGATCACGGCAAACCCTCACGCATCGCCAGCGCGCTCGAGATCATGACCGACGGCCCGCTCGGCGGCGCCGCGTTCAACAACGAGTTCGGCCGACCCGCGTTGGTGGGCACCTTCCGAACCTTCGAGCAGGAGATCGCCTCGGCCTCGGGCAAAGAGCTGCGCGGGTACCACAAGCCGATCATGATCGCGGGCGGGCTCGGGCACATCAGGCCGCAGCTCGTCGAGAAGGGCTCCATTCCCGCGGGCGCGGCCATCGTGGTGCTGGGCGGGCCGGCGATGCTCATCGGGCTCGGAGGTGGCGCCGCGTCGTCGGTCGCCTCGGGCACGTCCGCGGAGGATTTGGACTTCGCCTCGGTGCAACGTGACAACGCCGAGATGGAGCGCCGCTGTCAGGAGGTCATCGACCGCTGCTGCGCGCTCGGCGAAGCGTCGCCCATCGTCTCGATTCACGACGTCGGCGCCGGAGGCCTGTCGAACGCGCTCCCCGAGCTGGTGAACGAGAGCAAGAAGGGCGCGACGTTCGACCTGCGCAAGATTCCCTCTGACGAGCCGGGCATGTCGCCGCTCGAGCTGTGGTGCAACGAGTCGCAGGAGCGCTACGTGCTCGCCATCGACGCGGCCGCCCTGCCCCGCTTCGAAGCGCTCTGCCGTCGTGAACGTGCGCCGTACGCCGTGCTCGGAGCGGCGACGACCGAAGGCCGGCTGGTGGTGAAAGACCCGCTCTTCTTCGACTCGCCCATCGACGTGCCGCTCGAGGTGATTCTCGGGAAGCCGCCGCGCATGCGCCGCACGGCCGAGCACCAGCGCGTCACGCACGCGCCGCTCGAGCTCGCGGGCCTCGACGTGAAAGAAGCGATTCGCCGCGTGCTGTTGCTGCCGACCGTCGCCGACAAGTCGTTCCTCATTCACATCGGAGACCGCTCGGTCACCGGCCTCGTCGCCAGAGATCAGCTCGTCGGCAAATTCCAGGTGCCCGTCGCCGACTGCGCCGTGACGATGACGAGCTACGACGTGTTCTCGGGCGAGGCGATGTCGATGGGTGAACGTGCGCCCATCGCGTGTCTCGACGCCGCGGCCTCGGCCCGCATGGCGGTGGGCGAAGCGCTCACGAACCTCGCCTCCGCTGCCGTGGCGAAGCGCGGCGACATCAAGCTCTCGGCGAACTGGATGGCCGCTGCCGGCTGGCCCGGTGAAGACGCCCGCCTCTTCGATGCGGTCAAAGCCGTCGGCGCCGAACTCTGCCCGGCCCTCGGCATCGCGATTCCCGTCGGCAAAGACTCGATGTCGATGCGCACGCAGTGGAGCGCCAACGGCCAGTCGAAGAGCGTCGTCGCGCCCGTCTCGCTCGTCATCAGCGCGTTCGCGCCCGTCACCGACGTGCGCAAGACGCTCACGCCCGAGCTGTCGATGGACGACGGGCCGACGAAGCTCATCGCCGTCGACGTGTCGGGTGGGAAACACCGCCTCGGCGGCAGCGCGCTCGCGCAGGTCTTCAACTCGGTCGGCACGGTGGCTCCCGACGTCGACGACGCGCAGGCGCTCGCACACTTCTTCGACACGGTTCAGGCGCTCAACGCAGAGGGAAAACTGCACGCCTACCACGACGTCTCCGACGGCGGCCTCGTCACCACGCTGCTCGAAATGGCGTTCGCGTCGGGCTGTGGCCTCGAGGTGTCGCTCGACGGGCTGAAGGGCGACACGCTCGAGGTGCTGTTCTCGGAAGAGCTCGGCGCGGTCGTGCAGGTTCGCGAAGCCGACGTCGCGCACGTGGTCAGCGCCTTCTCGGCGAAGGGCGTCACCGCGACCGTCGTCGGCCACCCCGTCAGCGACGACGACGTGATCATCACCCGCGACGGCCACCTCGTCTTCGAAGACGACCGCCACTCGTTGCGCGCGCTCTGGAGCGACACCTCCTGGCGCATGCAACGGCTCCGCGACGACGCGGCCTGTGCCGACGACGAGCACGCGCTGCGCACCGACGAGGCCTTCACGGGGCTCATGGGCCGGCTCTCGTTCGACCCTGGCGATGACGTCACCCGCGTCGTCTCGTCGTCGAAGAAGCCGAAGGTGGCCATTCTTCGCGAGCAGGGCGTGAACGGGCAGGTCGAGATGGCGTGGGCCTTCACGCGCGCGGGCTTCATGGCGGTCGACGTGCACATGAGCGACCTGCTCGAAGGCCGTGTCGACCTGAAGGGCTTCACCGGGCTCGCGGCGTGTGGCGGCTTCTCGTACGGCGACGTGCTCGGCGCAGGCGTCGGCTGGGCCCGCTCGATTCTCTTCAACGACAAGGTGCGCGAGCAGTTCCGCGCGTTCTTCCACCGGCCCGACACGTTCAGCCTCGGCGTGTGCAACGGCTGCCAGATGATGTCGCAGCTCAAAGACCTCATCCCCGGCGCCGAGGCCTGGCCCCGCTTCGTGCGCAACCGCTCGGAGCAGTTCGAAGCGCGCCTCGCCATGGTGCGCATCGAGAAGAGCCCGTCGATTCTCTTCGCCGGCATGGAGGGCACCATCGCGCCCATCGCCGTCGCGCACGGAGAAGGCCGGGTCGAGAGCCACGCGCTCACCGCGCTCGACGAGTCGGGGCTCGTCACCGCCCGCTTCGTCGACCACACCGGCGCGCCCACTGAGCGCTTCCCCTTGAACCCGAACGGCTCGCGCGCGGGCATCACCGCCGTCACCACCACCGACGGGCGCGCGACGATTCTCATACCGCACCCCGAGCGGGTGACCCGCACCGCGAACCTCTCGTGGCACCCCAGGCGCTGGAGCGACGACAGCCCGTGGCTGCGACTCTTCCGCAACGCGCGCGTGTGGGTAGGCTGACGCATGGCCGCAAGCCGAAAACGTCTCGAGCCGGCCGCGCGGGTGCGGCACCTCCTCTCCATCGACGCCCACAACCTGATGACCCGCCTCGCCGCCCGGCAGGACTCGATGGTGGGCCTGTTCTCGCGGCTGCGCGACCGCGAGCCGATGCTCACCGTCCTCGACACGTGGTTCGACACCATCACCTTCACCGAGCTGTCGACGCTCGACCCGGCCGAGCAGAAATCGGTGAACCGCTTCTACGAGCTGCTCTCCGAAGTGCGCTGGTACCTCGCGTACACCGAAGACATGCCCACGATGGTGCAGACGAAGCTGACCTCGTTTCTGCGGCGGCTGGAGACGACGTTTCGCGAGCTCATCTCGGTCATCGGCCCGCCCGAAGCCGACGGGGCGAAGGTCGTCGACGTGCAGGTCGTCTCGAAGGTGACGAAGCAGCCGCGCAAGACGAAGGCCCGTTCGCGACGCTGAGGGTTGCCCGGTCGATCGACGGGCTGCTACACGCGCGCACGCCCGATGCAGAAGCCCCTGGACATGAGAGTGGTGGTCGTTCTCGCGTTCATCGCGGGCTGTGCCTCGCTGACGCGAACGCAGCCGAAGGCGATGCCGGTGCAGGTCGTGGTGGCCATCGAAGACGCTGGCGTCGCGGTCGACGCTGGAGCGCTGGCCCTCGAGACCCTCGATGCAGGTGACGTGGTCGCGCTCGCCGAGCTGGCCGACGCAGGCGACGACGTCGAATCGGAAGTGACGGGCGGTGAAGAACCCGGCGAAGGGACTCCTGCCGAAGAGCCCGGTGATGACGTCGGCGCGACGGCGCCGGCCGATGGTGGCCTGCTCTATTCCCTCGACCTCACCGACGAAGCGCTCGCCACGGCGTGGAGAGACTCCCCTTCGAGCCTCGGCAGCATCTCGATGGGCTTCGTCGAAGAGGGCCGGCTCATCAACGGCGTTCCCTTTCCCAAAGGCGATGGCGCCGCGTGGACGGTGGTGTCTCCCGAAGCGACGTACGGCACGCAGGAGACGGTCGACTTCGTGGCCGCTGCGATTCGGCAGGTGAAGGCCGAGCACCCCGAGGCGCCGCCGCTGCGCATGAATCAGATCAGCGCGCGTGAAGGCGGCTACCTGCGCCCGCACAAGACGCACCAGAACGGCCGCGACGTCGACCTGGGCTTCTATTACCCGGGCGGTCAGACGGTTCACGTGCGCGAGCGCGAGAAGGTCATCGACGTCGCGCTCAACTGGGCCCTCGTGAAGGCGCTCGTGATGCAAGGCGACGTGCAGTTCATTCTCGTCGACCAGCGCGTGCAGAAGGTGCTGTTCGAGCACGCGAAGAAGCTCGGCGAAGACCCCGCGTGGCTCGACTCGTTGTTCCACGCCGGGCGCTCGTCGATTCTGCAGCACGCCCGAAGGCACCGAGACCACTTCCACGTGCGCTACTTCAACGGCCGCGCACAGGAGCTCGGTCGACGCGTGGCTCCGCTGCTCGCGACGCGGCCCGAAGAGAACATCGCCATGCACCGCGTGAAGAAGGGCGACACGCTGGGCGGCATCGCCTCACGGTACGGCTCGAGCGCGGCGGCGATTCGCAAGGCGAGCGGGCTGTCGAACAACCTGCTGCGCATCGGCCGGGTGCTGAAGGTGCCACTGCGAAAGCCCTGCACGACCTGCCCGGTGCCTCCGCCGATGGTGGTGCCCCCGCGCCGCCTGCCGCCAGGCGTTCAGACCGTCACGGGGCCGGCGCTCGACGTGATGGAGCCTGAAGACGCAGGCACGACCGGCGCCGAGTTCACGGCGGGTCCTTCGGCGGCTCGGTGAGGAAGAGCCGCGCCTCGGCCTCCTTCAACTTCTCTCCCTCGACGCCTGCCGCGATGAGCGCCGCTCTCAGCTGCGCCGCGTTGCGATCGACGACGCCGTGGCTGCACTCGGGAAACAACGGCGGCACCGCCTCGAACGTGAGGTTCATTGGGTAGTCGCGGCACATCAACGGCCGGCTCTCGTAGCTGTCGCAGCGCTTCGTCACCGGGTCGTAGTGGGAGCAGCGAAAGACGAAGAGCCGGAAGCGCGGGTCGGTCTCGACGAGCTCGAAGCCGTTCACCACTCGCTGCCACCACAGCGTCGCCGCGCGCAGCATTGGCAGTCGCCACAACAACACGCCCGCCTGAATGCTGGGCTGCTCGCAGCACTTGCCGCAGCCATTGCAGCTGCCCGTCAGGCGGTAGCGCGGGTCGCCGCGACGCGAGAGCCACCAGCGCGTGACCCCGAGCTCGAAGGCTCCGAGGCTGCGGGCGACGGCTTTGAGAACGACACGAACGAGACCGTCACGCACGCGAGCGATTCAATCAGAACCAGGTGGTGACGCCGAGCGTGAGCGTGTCTTGCGCGTTGCGAGTGGGCACCCAGGGCGACATCGCACCGTCGCCCTCCACCGTGCCGCGGAAGTACAGCGGAGCGCTGGCCTGGTCTCGCCGATACTCGAGCCTGAACGACACGCGCGGGTGTGGGCGAACCTCGACGGTGCCGGTGGCCGAGCCGACGAGGGCGACGCCGAAGAAGATGGGCTGCGCCGCGCCGTGCCGTTCGTGCAGCACGTCGCCACGCAGCGCGACGAAGAGCCAGGGCCGAACGGTGAAGCGCGCCGCGAGCGCAGCGCCCAGCCACCCCGAGACGCCGAGCGCGTTGGGCTCGAAACCACCGTTGCCGTGCAGCAACAGCGAGAGGAGCGGCGTCGCCACCCACGTGACGTGCGCGTCGAGCAGGTGTCTCCACGCGCGGCCTTCGAGCGCGCCCGCGTTGCGCTCGACTCCACCGAAGTACAGCAGCGACACCGCCAGCTTCTCGGGCACCGCGTACGTCGCCTGCACCGACACCGACTTCTCGGGGTTGTTGTCGACGACGCTGTTCCACCCGTTGTACCCGGCGAGCGTCACCACCCAGCGCTCGGTGAGCGGCAACGAAGCGCGAACACCCGTGTGGTAGTACGGCAGCGCGAAGAAGAGCGTCGAGCGTGACCAGTTCCAGTTGTCGCGCACCGCGATGCCCTCGGGCCCGATGGGCGAGAGGAACAGACCAGCCTGCACCAGGAGCCCTCGACCGACGGGGAAGAGGTAGCCCGCGAAGCCCTGCTGCACGTACTTCCACAACACGTCACCGGTCGCGTTCACACCTGCGGCGCCCGACTGGCCTGGCTCGGCGAGGTAGTAGCTCGACGGCGTGTGGCCGATCTGCAGCGCGACGCGCCCGACGACGCCCTCGTAGTCCCACTGCACGTCGAGCGAGACGTTGCTGATGGTGAAGGTGTTGTGGCGGTTGTCGAAGCCGCGCCACGCGGTGAGCCCGTTCGACGGGGCGTTGAAGTTCCACTGGTAGAAGGCCTCGGCATAGCCGCCGAAGGTGAAGGCCGACGACGCGGTCGCTGCGCCGCCCACGAGGTCCGAAGCGTTCGCGGCCTGCAGGCGCGTGTCTTCTCTCGAGGTCGACTGCGCACCTGCGTCGGACACGTCGACGCCACCGTCTTCGAGGGCACCACAGAGCAGGCCGACCAGCAGCGCACTGACCATGCGAGGCATGTACCGAACGTGCGTTCGTTCTGCGCGGTTCATCGCGTGATGCTGTAGAGCCAGCGCCGTCCCGTGAATTCCCGACACCGGCCGCTCCTCATCCCCCTCGTCTGTGCCCTGCCCGCCGCGCTCGAGGCCGTCGTTCAGCTCGGCCGCATTCACCCTGACGAGGTGTTCCAGTCGCTCGAGCCCGCTACCTTTCGCGCGTTCGGCTACGGCACGCTCGCGTGGGAGTGGACCGTGGGCCTGCGCAACTGGGCGGTGCCCGGGCTGTTCGCGGTGCTGCTGAAAGCGTGTGCGGCCATCGGCATCGACCACCCCCAGGCCCGGCGCGCGGTGCTCGAGCTTCCGCAATACGCGCTGCACGTCGCGATGCTGCTCGCCGCGTATCGCTTCACGGCGAGACGAGTCGGAGCCGAGCGCGCATCGTGGGCGATTCCGCTCCTGGGCCTCACCGGCCTCGTCATTCACTTCGGCGGCCGCACGATGACCGAGACGTGGTCGACCGCGTTTCTCGTGTGGGGCCTCGAGCGGCTCGACGCGAAAGAACGAAACGCCTCGGCGCTCGGTGGAGCGTTGCTCGGCTGCGCCATCGTCACGCGCTACGGCTCACTGGTGCCCGTCGCGGCGGCTGGGCTGCTCGTGTTGGCGGAGCGCCGCTGGAAGGACGCACTGGCTGCACTCGGTGGCGGGGCCCTCGTCGCGCTCGCGCTCGGGGCGCTCGACTGGGCCACGTGGGGCCGGCCGTTTCACTCGGTCATCGAGTACGTCGACTTCAACGTGCTCTCGGGAAAAGGCGCGCAGCAGTTCGGCAGCCACCCGTGGGAGTTCTACCGCCAGTTCCATCTCGCCCTCGTCGTCTGGGCCTGGCCGGGAGTCGTGCTCGGGTTGAACAAGCGCGCCTTCCCCGACGCCGGGCGAGTGTGGTGGGTGCTCCTGCCCGGGCTCGCGTACTTCGCCGCCATCTTCGCGACGCCGCACAAGGAAGCGCGCTTTCTCTACCCGGGGCTCGTGTTGCTCGAGGTGGCGGCGCTGCCGGGGTGGCTGTGGGCGCTGAGCAAGCTGAAACCGGTCTTCGAACGCGTGGGGCTGGCGCTCTCACTCGTCGCGAGCCTCGCGCTGGTGCCGTGGCTGTACCGCTATGGCTCGGGAGACAATGCGCTCTCTCCTCAGCGGCCCGAGCTGTTCAGGCTCTGGGTGCACGCAGCACCGGGCGCGACGGCCGTGTTGCAGGTGAACGAAGGCCAGTGGGGCGCGCCCGGCGCCTTCTACTTCGGCCGCGATGTGCCGTGGACGTTCGCCTACGAGGCCTCAGACCCGGAGTTCCAACGCGCGATGGGCAGCCCGCAGGTGAACCGCGCGGTGACGTACTTCGACAAGTGCCTCACCGAGTTGCAGGCCGCAGGCTTCACCGTGAAGGAAGTGGACGGCGACGCGAAGCTGCTCGTGCGTTAACGAAGGCTCCGGCAATCGGCAGCGCAGCCGTCTCCACCAACGGTGTTGCCGTCGTCACAGACCTCGCCAGCGTCGAAGCGGCGATCGCCACAACGAGGGCGCGTGCAGTCGGTTCGACAGAGCGTGGCGGTGTCGAGCGCCTCGATGGTGATGGGCTCGTTGCGCACCAGCGGAATGCGAGTGCCGTCGTCTTTCACCCAGCCCCACGTGCTGATGCCTGTCTGAAAGCGCGGCGTGACGGTGATGCGCCAGCGGCCGGGGAACGGGAGCGGACCGAGCGCACCACCGTCGCTGTTGCGGTTGAAGCTCCAGCGACCGAAGGCGGTGCCGTTCGCGCCGAGGAAGAACTCCGATGGTGAATCGTCGACCACGTCGATGCCGGTTCCCGTCGGCAAGCCCACGATGTCCATCTCCACCTCGGACTGCGCCTGCGACATGTTCGTGCCGTCGAAGTCGATGCCGTGGGTGAGCACGAGCGAGAGTCGGCCGGTGTTGGCGTCGGCGAAGAGGTAGATGCGGCTCTCTCCGACGACCTCGAGCCCCGTGTGCGAGCTGGCCGAGCGGTAGTCGTAGAACTGCTGCACCGTGCGCGGGCGAACGATGGCGTCGGTGCCGATGCGCGTGCCCGACGGTTGCGTGATGCGGAACGCGGGCGTGTCACCGTTCATCGCGCCGAGGTCGCACGCTTCGCTGCCCGCGCGCTTGCCATCGCCGCACACGGGGGTCTTGCAGCCGTTGTCACAGAAGTCGTCGTCGACGGTGTTGCGATCGTCGCATTGCTCGACGTTCGCCCGCGTGAAGCCGTCTCCGCACCGCGCGGGCACGCAAGCGATGCAGGCATCGGTGGAGACCTCGTTGCCATCGTCACAGGCCTCGACGCCGCGCTGGAGCTTTCCGTCTCCACACCTGGCCGCGGCGCACGCCACGCACGCATCACCGTCGTCGTCGTTCGCGTCGTCACACGCTTCGACGCCGCGGCGCACGACACCGTCTCCACAGCGCGCGGGCACGCAGGTATCGCGGCAGGCATCACCTTCGTCTTGATTGCCGTCGTCGCACTGCTCGAAGCCGCGCTGCACGAAGCCGTCTCCACACCGAGCGACCCGGCACTGCACGCACGCGTCGTCGTCGGCAGCGTTCGCGTCGTCGCATTGCTCGAGGCCCGCACGCACGCGCCCGTCACCGCAGGAAGCCGGAAGACAGGAGTTGAGACACGCATCGGTCTCGTCGCGGTTGCCGTCGTCACAGCGTTCAGGTGGCTGCGTCATCGCGTCGCCACAGCTGATGGGGCCACACGAGGTGGAGCACGTCGCTGAGCCCTGCGCTCCGTCGTCGCACTGTTCGACGCCGGCCCAGACGACGCCGTCGCCACACGTGGCCTTCGTGCAATCGGCCCGGCACGAGTCGGTGTCGACGGCGTTGCCGTCATCGCACTGCTCGGCCTCGGCGATGGTTCCATCACCACATCGGTTCGGCGGCGGTGGCTCGATGACAGGCGGCGGCGGCACGAGGTCGGTTCGCCCGCACGCGAACGAGACCGCCAGCATGAGAACGACGACGCTCCGCATCGCGACGAGTGTGGCACCCGCGGTGGAGCCCGTCGAACCGCTGGCGAGGCAGAGCGCCCTGCCCGTTTTGACGTCGTCTTTTCATTGGAGTGTGCGCCAAGCGGGGCATGAAGCGGCCATGACCACGCACACCCGGCAGCTCGGAAAGAACGGTCCCCGCGTCTCGGCCCTCGGCCTGGGCTGCATGGGCATGAGTGACTTCTACGCAGGCCGCGACGACGCTGAATCACGCGCCACGCTCGAACGCGCCCTCGAGCGCGGCGTCACCTTCTTCGACACGGCCGACATGTACGGCCACGGCGAGAACGAGAAGCTCATCGGCCCGTTCCTGAAGCAGCACCGCGACCGCGTCGTCATCGCGACGAAGTTCGGCATCGTGCGCGACCCCAACAACCCGACGTCGCGCTCCATCAACGGCTCGGCCGCGTACGTGAAGCAGGCCTGCGACGCGTCGCTCAAACGCCTCGGCGTCGACGTCATCGACCTCTACTACCAGCACCGCAAGGACCCCTCGGTCGACATCGAAGAGACGGTCGGCGCGATGGCCGAGCTGGTGAAGGCCGGCAAGGTGCGCTGGCTCGGCTTGTCGGAGGTGGGGCCGAAGACGCTCAAGAAGGCCGTCGCGGTGCACCCCATCGCCGCGGTGCAGAGCGAGTACTCGTTGTGGTCGCGCGACCCGGAAGACGGCGTGCTGGCCGCGTGCCGCGAGCTGGGGGTGGGCTTCGTGCCGTACTCGCCGCTGGGCCGTGGCTTCCTCACCGGGCAGATCACGAAGCCCGAAGACCTCGCGGCCGATGACTACCGCCGCCACTCGCCGCGCTTCCAGGGCGAGAACTTCACGAAGAACCTCCAGCTCGTCGCGAAGGTGAAGGAGCTGGCAGCGAAGAAGCACTGCACGCCGGGCCAGCTCGCGCTCGCGTGGGTGCTCGCGCAGGGCAACGACATCGTTCCGATTCCGGGCACGAAGCGGCGCACGTACCTCGACGAGAACATGGGCGCGCTCGACGTGGTGTTGTCGAAAGACGACCTCAGCGCGATCGACGCCATCGCGCCACGCGACGTCGCCGCGGGCCTGCGTTACCCGGCCGCGATGATGGGCTCGATCGCCGAGTAGCCCGCGCGCTGGGTGCGGCGGGTGAGGTAGCGGCGCTCGTCGGTCAGCACGTCGAACCGAAGTCCAAACGGGGCCAGCGCCATCGAGGCTGCGCGGGCCGAGACCGTCACCAGCATGCCGCGTGAGAGCACCACCACTTCATCGAGGCGGTGACGATGCTCGAGCACCGCGTCGAGCCACGCCGTGCGCACCGCACCGTCGAACGAGTCGAGCTCGCGCACGTCGAGGAACACCGAGCAGCGGTCGGCACGGGTCGCCGCACGACGGGCGAAGCGGGGAAAGACGTTGCCCAGCTCGGGAGACAACGAGCCGCCAACGCGCACCTCGATGACCTCGTCGGTCAGCGCCTCGATGAACAACCAGCCCCGACTGTCTTGATGACGCTCACGCATGGCGCGGCCGATGGTGCAATCCGTTCGCCGAACCAGAAGCGTGCGAGACGACATGTCTGAGTCAGGGCTTTGACGTCAGCGCCCTGACGGTCACCGGCACATGCCGCTCACGCACCCTGCGTCGGCCGGGCACTGTCGATTGCACGCGCCGCAGTTGAGCGGATCCGACCGTGTGGCCACACAGCCCGAGCCACAGCAACTCCCCACGCCGGCATCGGTCGTGTGACAGAGCGACCCGAGCGTCGACGCCGAGCACATCGCGAGCGCGCAGTTGCCCGCCGAGCAGACCTCTCCGAGCGCGCAGAGCCGGTTGCACTGACCGCAGTTGAGCGGGTCGCTCGCCATCGAGGCACACGTGGTTCCACAGCAGGTGCCGGTACCGCCGTCGCCGCTCGCGCACGGGCGCATCGAAGTGCTCGCAGTGCACGTCGGCGCGATGCAGCGGCCGCCCACGCAGGTGAGCCCCGAGCCGCACGGACTGGCGCAGGCTCCGCAGTTCGCGTTGTCCGTCTGCGTGTCGATGCAGCCCGAGCCCTGGCAGCACATCGACGACGTGCCCGCGTCGGGGTTGCAATAACGGCCGACGTCTCCGCGCTGACAGGTCGCACCACCCGACTGACAGACCCCGGCGATGCACACGCCCGAAGGGCACCGCGTTCCACACGCGCCGCAGTTGTTCACGTCGGAGCGCACGTCGACGCACTGCTGCGAGAGGAAGCCACAACACAGGCCGACCGAGCTGCCCGTGATTCCGCCTGCGAGACACGCGCTGCCCGGAGGCCCGTTGCCACACCCCGTCTGCTGGCACGTTCCGTTGAGGCAGAAGGTGCCCTGCTGACACGTCTGAAAGCAGTTCGTGCTCGGCGCGCTCGGCAGACAGAAGCCACCGCCGCCGAACGAGTTCGACTGACAGAGCCCGTTCGTGCACGGCCGCGCACAGTCTCCGCAGTTCGCCGGGTCTTGAGAGGGGTCGACGCAGCGCCCGCTGCAACACTTGCCGACGGTGCCGTTGCTCAACTGGCCGAACGCGCACTGACCGCCCGTGCTCCCCGCCGGACACACGAGGCTGACGCACTTGCTGTTCTGACATGCCGTACCCGAGGGGCAGACCGAGGTGCCTCCGGCGTAGCAGGTCGCCTGACCGCCATCGGGCTGAACGCACTGTGCATTCGAACACGTCGCGCCCGAGGCACAGCTCGCGTTGCAGGCGCCGCAGTGGCTCGCGCTCGCGCGACTGTCGATGCACGCGCCGCTGCAGCAGAGCCCCGTCACGCCCGCGGCGAACGGGCACGTGGTGCCATCGTTGCCCAGGTTGCAGGTGGGAATCGCGCGGCACGAGCCCTGGCTGCAGAACTCTCCGGCGCGGCATGGACGGCCACACGCGCCGCAGTGCTGCGTCGAGGTCTGCAGGTCTGCGCATGCCGCGCCGCCGCAGCACGAGCCCGCGACGAACGGGCCACACGCCTGACCGAGGTTGGCGCCGGTGCAGTCGGTGCGCACACAGCGAGAGCCCACGCACGCCGACCCCGGAGCGCAGGTCTGAGAGCAGTCGTAGGTGACGCCTGCGTCGGTCGTGCAGTTTCCGTTCACGCACGTGGCGCCAGAGGGGCACGCTCTTCCGCAGCCGCCGCAGTTCGAGTCGCTCGAGCGAACGTCTGCCGTGCACTGGCCGTCGCAGCACGAGCCGGTGCCGCCATCGACGGAGCACGTCGAGCTCACCATCGCGTTCGTGCAGTTCGCCGAGGTCTGACACGAGCCGCCCAGACACTGCATCGAGCCCGTGCACGCGTTGCCACAGCCGCCGCAGTTGGGAGATTGCTCGAGGTCGACACACGCGCCGCCACAGCACCGGCCCGCGCGTTCTCCCCCGAGGCTGCACGTCGCGTTCTCGGTGGTGGCCGTGCACGTGGTGATGGCGCACGCGCGCTGGCCCTGGCGGCTCACGCACGCCGTGCCGTTGCCACAGACGCCGGCATCGGCTCCGCATCTGGTGACGCAGCTGGCGTTCGAGCACAGGGCCGTCGGGCACGAGAGCCCGCACGAGCCGCACGCCGACGGGTCGCTCAGCGTCGACTTGCAGGTGCCATCGCAGCACGAGCCGAAGCCACCGTCGGCGAGCGAACAGAACATGCCCGGCCGGCACACCGTCGGCTGACACGAGCCCGACTCGCACGTCTCGTTGAAGCCACAGCGCCGCCCGCACGTGCCGCAGTTCGTCGAGTCGCGTTGCACGTCGGTGCAGAACCCCGAGCAGCGCGTTCCCGGAAGACCCGTCGACAGCGTGCACGTCGTCGTCGAGCCGCCCGCCGTTCCACCGCCGACGGCCGTTCCTCCCGCGCGGCCACCACCGGTGACGACCATGCCGCCACCCATGCCTCCGGCCGTCACGACGCCACCCGCGCTGCCGCCGCCCTGCCCGCCCGCGCTCGCCGTGCCTCCAGCGCTCGCCGCTCCACCGCCGCGATTCAAGAGCGTGCACACGCCCGACGCGCAGACCTCAGCGCCCTGGCAGACCGCGCACGTCGCGCCGTTCTCTCCACACTGCGTCGGTTGAGACGGAAGGCACTCACCCGTCGCGCTGCAACAGCCGAAGCAGGTGCCCGGCCCGCACGGAGCAGGACACGCCGTGAGCCACACCGCGCACGTCACCACCACGAGGGTCAGGAGTCGCATCGGAGCCCTCGGTGTCCGCGGAGGTGTGCTGCATTCAGCGGCACTGCACGAAGTTCAGATGACTCGTGTCACTTGCAGCTCACGGCGAGGTCTCGGCGGCAGCCGGAGGGATCGGGTGGCGCCTCTTTCATGCACGTCGAGCCGCTCTTGCCCTCCATGAGACAGCGCATGAACGCGCCGCTACAGCGATCGACCGCCGCCGCTGACGGACACGTGTAACCCGCTCCGTTCACGCAACACGTCGCTGACGCGTTGACGCCTGATGACGACGGGGCTGGCTGATTTCTGCCGTCGACGACATCGAGACCGCGGTCGACGACATCGAGCGCCTTGCCGAACGTCTCGAGGGCCGACGGTCCCGCAGGAGGAGCGGGCGGCGGTGCGGCGCGGTCGGGGATGGGCGGTGGAACGTTCGAAGGCGCAACGACAGGCGTGGGCGCCACCGCGCGAACCGGCTCGGGGGCCTTCGGTGTGCAGCCCGTCGTGCAGATGGCGAGGGTCTTCGCGCAGCGCTGCTTGCACGGCGCTCCGGCGATGGGCCCGCACTGCGTCTCGAGACAGTATTTGTTCTGCGTGGTGCACGAGGCTTTGCACTGCGCGAGCTCTTCGGGCGACTTCTGCACCACCGACGCAGGCACACCGGCGTCGACGACGACGTCGCTGAGTTCGTACGGTGACCATTGCTGGCCATCACACTTGAGCAACCGCGGCCGCTGGCCCGGCCCCTGGTCGAACAACAGCGACGCACGCTCGGCGTTGCAGACCGGCGCCTGCGCGATGGCAGTGACTGCAGACAACACGACGACACTCAGGAGCGCACGCACGCCCGGACGACCCTCGAACGATGGCATGTGCGCAACGACGAAGGCCGCGCGCGCCGATTCAGAAGCGGTAGCCGATACCCAGGTGCGCGTCGAACGAGAGCTCGATGAGCCCGCCCGGGCGAATCGTCGGGCCCATGCGCGTCTTGAAGAACGCCGCCAGCTCGCTCTTCAAGAAGTACTCGAGACCCAGGCCCGGCAGCAGGGGCACGTTCGCGCCGCCACCACCGCCGAACTGCACCCAGAACGGCACGTCGAACGAGAAGCCCAGCGTGATGGCGCTGGAGATCGACACGCCCAGCTTCGCGCCGAGCGGAATCGCGAACCCGACGACGCCGTTGCCGAAGCGGTCGACCGCGAACAGCGGGCCCGGCTCGAACGTGAGCCCGAACGACACGGGGCCCGAATCGGTGAGGCGGAACTTCACCAGGCCCTGCAGTTTGGCGCCCGGAAGCACGCGGGTGACGAGCCCCTCGAAGCCGTAGTTGAACGAGACCCGAACGCCGAGATCGAGGTTGCCCAACACGCCGCGCGAGAAGCTCGCGTACAGGCCCGGCCAGCCGAGACCGGCTTCGACGACGTTGGCGCCTGCTCCAGCCGTGCGCCCGCCGACGATCGACCACCGCTGGCCCTCGGTCGCAGGAGCCGCCGGTGGCGCCGCGTCTTCAGCCGCCAGCAGCAGTGACAGGGACAACGCGAGCGCCGTCATCGCGGCAACCCCCGCTCGGTAGCGAGCACGAGAAAGGCCGACTCCATCGCGTCGAGCTTCTGGTTCGCGCGCGTCTTCGCGGCGCTCATCGCCTCACCGCCCGCCATCGTCTCGCGCCACTCGAAGTAGAACTTGATCTTCGGCTCGGTGCCCGAGGGCCGCAGCGTGACGCGGTGCCCGCCTTCGAGCTCGTAGGCGATGACGTTCGACTTCGGCAGCGAGAGCGCGCTCTTCGCGCCACCTTCGACACGTGACTGCTCACGGTAGTCGTTGGTGGCCACGATGCGGCTCGTGCCGATGGTGGTGGGCGGCTTCGCGCGGAAGGCCTCCATCACCGACTTGATGGCGGCAGCGCCCGAGGCGCCCGGCAGCGTCGCGTTGAACTGCTTCGCCACGAACAGCCCGTGCGCCCGCTGCACCTCTTCGAGATAGCCGAAGAGCGACAACCCACGCGCCTTGCACCACGCCGCCATGTCGGCCACCACGAGCGCCGCGCCGATGCCGTCCTTGTCGCGCACGACGGGCCCGACCGAGTAGCCGAGCGCCTCTTCGTAGCCGACGACGAAGTTCACGCCCTTGCCGAGCTCGTCGATGGCGGTGTTCGCGATCCACTTGAAGCCGGTGAGCGTCTCGGCGTACCGCGAGCCGAGCGCCGCGGCGATCGCCTTGAGCTGCGCCGACGAGACGATGGTGGTGACGACGAGCGGGTTGGCCGTCTTCTGCTGCGTGAGCAGGAAGTGCCCGAGCAGCACGCCGACTTCGTTGCCCGTCAGCATCACGAGCTTGCCGTTCGCGTCGCGCGCCATCACCGCGAGGCGGTCGGCGTCAGGGTCGTTCGCGAGCACGAGGTCGGCGTTCAGCTTCGTCGCGAGCGCGGTCGACAGATCCATCGCGCCCTTCTCTTCGGGGTTGGGGAAGCGCACGGTGGGGAAGCGGCCATCGGGCTCCTGCTGCTCGGTCACCGGAGCGACCGTCTTGAAGCCGGCCTCTGCGAGCGACTGCAGCATGAGCGCGCCACCGACGCCGTGCATCGCGGTGTAGACGATCGAGAGCCCGTCGGTCTGCCGCGTCGGCCGCAGCGCGAGAATGGCGTCGAGGTACGCACGCGTCACGGCGTCCTTCACGTCGTGGAAGAGCCCTTTGCGTCGCGCCTCTTCTTCGTTCATCAACGCGACGTCTTTCGCCGCGCCGACGGCGTCGATGGCCTTCGCGATGCCCGTGTCGTGCGGCGGGACGATCTGCGCGCCGTTGCCCCAGTAGACCTTGTAGCCGTTGTACTCGGGCGGGTTGTGGCTGGCCGTCACCATGATGCCCGCGGCGGCGTTGAGCCGGTTGACCGCGAAAGCCGTGAGCGGCGTGGGCGCGACACCCTTGAAGACCCACGCGGGAATGCCTTCGGCGGCGAGCACCGCAGCGGCGTCTTGCGCGAACTCGACGCTCATCAAGCGGCCATCACGACCGATGATCACTCCGCGCGTCATGACGTCGGGCACGGTGGCCTTCAGGTAGCGCGCGAGGCCGAGCGTGGTGCGGCGAACCACCGCCCGGTTCATACGGTTGGTGCCACCGCCGATGATGCCGCGGAGCCCCGCCGTTCCGAACTCGAGTGAGGCGTTGAAGCGGTCGTCGAGCTCGGCGGTGTTCTTCGCCGCGATGAGGGCCTTCACCTCTGCAGCGGTCGTGGCGTCGGGGTCGGCGTCGGCCCAGGCCTGCGCGGTGCTCAGCAGCGTCTCGGTGTTCATGTCGGCTTCATACCCGAGCGAGAGAAGATCGCCGCTCCTCGCTGCGGCGAACGAGGCAGTTCGTGGCACATTCGAGGTGATGCGTTTGCCCTTCGCTCTCATCCTCCTGCTCGCCGCGTGCGCACGCGTGCCCGAAGGTGTCGTCTTCCGCTGCGACGCCGATGGCGGCTGTGGCCAGGACCTCGTCTGCACCGAGCTGCAGGACGGCCGCTGGTGTCTGCCCGCCAAATCCGACGCGGGGGTGGTGCTCGACGCAGGTCGAGACGACGCGGGAGCGCGCGACGCTGGCCCTGATGCCGGTCTCGGCGCCGATGCAGGTGCGGTCGACGCAGGAGCCGACGGTGGCGGAACCGAAGACGCTGGATTCGATGGCGGGCTCTCCGACGCAGGCGCCGACGATGCCGGAGCCGTCGATGCTGGGCTCGTGGTCGACGCAGGCTTTCCCATTTGCGCCACCGAGTGTGCGGGCTCGACGTGCGGCGCCGTCGTCAACGGCTGCCTGTGTGGCTGCAGCGTCGGGCGCACGTGCAACGCCAACCTCTGCGAGCTGCCCCGGCTCTGTGAGGGCGGGTGGTGCTACGAACACCCGCTTCCGCAGGGCGGTCATCTGCTGTCGGCGTGGGCGAGCTCGCAGCGCCCCCTGGCACGAGGCACGCTCGCTGCGGCCTGGGGAGGCGAGCGCGGCATCATCTTCGAGTGGGACGGGTACGAGACCGTCATCAAGCACCTGCCCTCGCGACAGGGAGCGGTGGTCGGGCTCTTCACTTCGCCATCGGGGCTTCGGGCCGTCACCAACCTCGCAGAGGTGTACGAGCGCTCGGCGCTGGGCTGGCAGCTCGTCATTCCATCACCGCTCGCCATCAACGACGGCGGCACGACCTGGCACGACCCGTGTCCCGCGTTCGCCAACACCACGCAGGGCGTCTTCCTCGCGTGCGTCGACATGGGCGGAACGCTCCACGTGTTGCGACACGCCGGAACGTTGTGGGAGTTCGAGCCGACCGGCATCACCGCCCCACGGCCCATCACCTTCGGAGAGTTCGGCCCGCAGCTGTTGCTCTCGTGCACCGCAGCGGGAGCTCCGAAGCAGCTCCGGCGCATGGGTGCGACGTGGGTCGAGCAGAAGCCCGCCAACGGTGTCTCGCCCACGACGGCCTACGCGAGCATCGCGGGGAAGGCGTATGCCGCGCTCGAGTACGGCGGCCTGGGCCTGTCGCACGGGCTCACCGACGGGGGCGCCTACTCGTTCACCGACGAGGCAATCTCGGAAGGGCGCTTCTTCGCCGCGGTGACCATCGGCACGCAGCAGGTCGTGATGCTGGGCGACGGGCTGGGCGTGATTCACGTCGACGGCGGCTTTGCGCGCACGCCCGTCGACGGGCGCATGGTGATCGTGCGTGAACCGACCGCGCTGCACGAGCGTCGGTGGCTGGCGGGCGCAGCGATGCCCGAAGGCCTGCTCACCGTGGGCGCGTTCGGAGCCACCGCCCTCTTCCGTCTCGACACCACCAGCGTGCCCGCGTCGTCGAACTTCGCCGCGCGCCCGACCGACATCTGCGGGGTGCCCGACACCGAGCTGCTCTTCACGACGTACTCGGCCACCTCGTCCGAGCCCACCTTCTACCGGCCCGACGACCTGATTCGCCTCGACGACTCGTGGGCCTTCAAAGCCGTCGGCCAGAGTGGAGCACCCGGGCAGTGGTCGGCGCTGCCCGACGCGCGCCGCAGCGACGCGGGCTGGCGCAACAGCCTCGACCAGTGCTGGGTCGACGAGTCGGGAGGGTTGACGGTCGCGAGCCCCTACGGCTTCGCCCGGTTTCACGACGGCGGCGTGAAGGGCGTCGGCATCTCCCAGGCCTCGTGGACGAACGACGCCGGCATGGTGCTGCCTCCAACGTGGAGAGGGTTGTGGACGACGGAGCAGCGCACCTACGCGGTGGGCGGCGGCGCGCTCGCTGTTCTCAACGAGACGGCCAGGCAGGCCTCGACCGCGCCCTTCATGAGCGGCACGGGGCAGGTGGCCGGTCTCGGCACCGAGCGTCTCTTCGCGCCCGGCCCCAACAGCTCCGATCTCGTGCGAATGCTCGACGGAGACGGCGTCAGTCAGTCGACGTCGAACCAGGGGCCGGCCGATCACCGCGCGGCCATCTGGGGTGTGCCCGACGGCGGCACGTTCGTGTTGCTCCAGCAGCGCAGTGACGGAGCGCTGGTGCTCTCGACCCGCGCCACCTGCACCGGCCCGACCTCGGCGTGCAGCGCCTTCAACCCCCAGTTCACCTCACCGCGCCAGCGCCCGTTCGACGTCGTCTCTCACCTCTGGGTGAGCGCTGCGGGCCGCCCGTTCTGGCTGCGGTACTCCGATGGGCGCGCGCTGTTCAACGGCGCCTACTTCACGTCCCGCACCTCGAC
Source organism: Archangiaceae bacterium (assembly GCA_016879935.1). Lineage (GTDB taxonomy): Bacteria > Myxococcota > Myxococcia > Myxococcales > Myxococcaceae > Xiheimicrobium. The sequence goes on from JAACJQ010000343.1 coordinate 87,302, forward strand.
GCTCTCGCTGGAGTGGCCCACGACGCCCGATGGAGGCGTCGGCACGTCGACGTTGCCGGGCTGGGTGTTCGACGCCCGCTCCGACACGCTGCCCTACGACCTCTGGGGCACCCCGACTCGCCTGCTGGTGAAGACGAACCGCGGCATCATCTCGCGCAGCCTGCCACCCTGAGCGGTAGACTCGCCGTCATGTTCGCCATCGCCCTTCAACTGCTCCTCGCCGCCGGTCCCACGCAGCTCGTGCTCGACATTCAGCCTGCCGGTGTCGAGGTGAAGCTCGATGGAAAGAAGCTGGGCAACAGCGGCGAGACGCCGTTCACGGTGAAGGTGAAGCCGGGCGTTCACGTGGTGCGCGTGTCGTACAAGGGTGACGCGCACGAAGAAGAGGTCGCGGTGAAGGCGGGCGAGAAGAAGACGTTCGTGCTCAAGCTCGAAGACGGCCGCAAGGAGCCGTCGGAGCCTTCGACGCCCTGACGCTCAGTACTTCGAGTCTGACTTCGCGCCGGTGACGATGGCGATGCTGGCCGAGGCGCCGATGCGGTTGGCGCCGGCGGCGAACATCTTCATCGCGTCTTCGGTCGAGCGCACGCCACCCGAGGCCTTCACGCCCACGTCGTCTCCGACGATGCGGCGCATGAGCGCGACGTCTTCGGCGGTGGCTCCACCCTTGGCGAAGCCGGTCGAGGTCTTCACGAACGCGGCGCCGGCGGCCTTCGAGAGCGAGCTGCCGATGATCTTCTCTTCGTCGGTGAGCTGCGAGGTCTCGAGAATCACCTTCACGGGCACGGGCTTCGACGCGTTCACGACCATCTGAATGTCGTGCAGCACCAGCGCGTAGTCCTTCGACTTGAGCGCGCCGATGTTGATGACCATGTCGATCTCCTTCGCGCCGCAGCGAACGGCCTCGCGGGTCTCGAAGGCCTTCGACGAAGCAGTCATCGCGCCGAGCGGGAAGCCGACGACGGCGATGGGCTTCACGCTCGAGCCGGCGAGCGCGCGCGCTGCCGTACCGACGTTGATGGCGTTCACGCAGACGGTGGCGAAGCCGTACTTGCGGGCCTCGTCACAGAGCTTCACGACCTCGGCCGCGGTGGCCTCGGGCTTGAGCAGCGTGTGATCGATGTACGGCGCGATGTCGGCGCTGGTGCGGAGCTTGTCGGGCGTGACGCGCGCCGAGTCGCCGCGGCGAACCGAGAGAGAGGTGCCGCAGGTGTCGTGGTTCGGGCAGGCGGAGCACGAGGGCGCACACTCTTCGGCCGAGCCAACGGTCTTCGGCGCCGAGGTGGTGCAGGGCTCTTCGGTTCCAGCGCGGAGTGCGTCGAGACGGCGACGGACCCGATCGGTGATCTCGTCGACGATTGCGTTCACGTCGTCAGCCATGGGGCAGAGGATCTAGCGCACGATTCCCGGGGGTGCCATCGACGTGTGCTTCGCCGAGAATGGGCGCATGGCCGACCCGCAGGTGACCGCGCTCGAGGTGTTGCTGCAGCAGCTCTCGCGGCTCAACCAGGACCTGATGCTGGCCGACAGTCACGAGCGCTGGGGCGGCGGCGAGGTCGAAGAACAGCAACGCTATCGCGACCTGGGCCGTTCGTCGGAGCAGGC